>JBNGDU010000232.1:5027-12467 GCA_049975025.1 Anaerolineae bacterium | reverse complement strand
GATCAGCGCGAGCCGGGCCCGTGACTGCAGTGCGTTCAGGACGGTCATGGCCTCTGGCATCAGATCGGTGCAATCGCCCAGGTAGTCAAGGTAACGATCGCTGAAGTCGATGGCGTCGAGGGACACATCAAGCTCGAGCGCAGCGAAGAGCCGGGCGAACCGCTGGCTCTTCAGCTTCTCCGCCGTGACGTTACCCAGCTCGAACTCATCCCACATTCGGGCGTTGATCTCCCGGTAGGCGTCCAGCACGCCGGCGTCAAAGCCCAGGTCAAAGGCCGAGAGGGCCCGGCGGAGCGCCTGGCGCTCGGCAGCATCGTAGTCAAATAGCGTCCCGTCCGCATCAAAGAGCAACCATTGATAGGTCACAGAGCGTCAACTCCAGCACAGGAGCAGATCATGTGTCTAACCACAGTATGTCCCAGGGCTATGAGTCCAGGGACTCGTCCGATGCCTCATAGGGTCGGATCGTGATATCGCCCTCAAACGTGCGTAGCTTGATCAAGGGCGTCTTACCTTCACCGAGCTGACCGACGAGGAGATGCTTAGATTTCTGCCCTCCCGACACCGGCAGATGGCAGTGCACGGACCCCGCGCCGGCGCCGGCATCCAGAAGGCCGGATGCGTCGGGAACTATCGCCAGATTGATATCGCCCTCCAGCGCCTCAGCCTCCAGGGCCGTCGCGTCTTCCGCGACATCCTGGATCACGAGATCGATCGAGCCATCTTGCGTGATGAACTCCGATGACTCGCGCAGCCGAGCGAAGGAGACCTTGATGTCCCCGCTGATCGTCTGTCCCTCCGCACGTCCCTTGAAGTGCTGCAGCTCGACGTCGCCCCTAAAGCTCCTGGCTCGCACGACGCCCTCGCCCACGTTGAGGACAATCGGCCCACTGGTGGTGCGCAATCGGGCCACGCCGCTGACATTGTGGAGCCGAACCGCACCACTACTGCTCTCGGCATCCACGGTGCCGTCAACATCCGCGACGCGAATGTCGCCCTCTGCCGTATAGAGCGTCACAGGCCCCAGCGTGTCGTTCAGATAGATATTGCCGGTACGAGTCTCGGCCTCGAGCGCCCCCTCAACACCGCCCACAGTGATCCCCCCGTTTTGGGTGTAGAGATCCATATCGATGGCTCTGGGGACCGTGATCTCGTAACGGACAAAGACACTGTAGCCCAACGGAGGATGAGGATAGACCGCGTGAAGGTAGATCCCGTGCTTTCGCTGCGTGAGCCGAACCCGAACGCGGCGGGCAAAAGCCGCGGCGCCACCCTCGGACGGGGCGCGCACCGTCTTCCAAGCGTCGACGGTCACCCAATTCTGGTTGGCGGCATGCACCGAGATGGAGCCGTTGACGTTGTGGGCTTTGAGGAGGTTGATAGGGTCTTCCAGCGTCCACGCCATCTGCTCCACTTGCTGCGACCAAGGCCCGAAGAGGGTGATGAGCCTCCGCGCCACACCATCGAAGAGCTCGCCGAATGAGTCACTCACAGTAGAATCCTCCTTGTCCAACGCTGGTCAGGGTGTCCGCCCTGAAGATCCCCTCGAATCTCTATTGTACCAGGTTCGCGTCGCTTGCGTGCCCGGGATGGACGTGTTCTAGAAGGGGCAAGTTAGCGTGGAGGCTTTGAGCCCCCCGTTCACAAAGCCTCTCGCTGCCGAAAACACCTTGGCATCGAGAAAAACTCCGCCGTCAAGGGGCTCAAAGCCCGGATGAACGGCATGACGCGAGGCCTAGAGCTCAGGGAGAGGAAAGCTGTCGCCCGTCGCATCGAGCCACCGTGCGAGCTCGGCCTGCAGTGTGGCGCGTTCCTCATTGAAGGTGTCGAGGTAGGCCAGGTTGGCCATCTCGTAGGGATCCTCGTTAAGGTTGAACATCATGACCGGCTGGTGCTCCAGACAGACGTACTTCCAGCCATCTCGGGTCCTAATGCCGCGCCACACGCGGTTGAGGCACTCGAACCGCTTCCGGTAGCTGTGCTGCAGGAAAGCGCTGTGGGGCTCGGCGTCGGGCTTGGGCCGATCCGGCACCACGTAATGCGAGAAGTCCGTACCCTTCATCCAGGACGGCACGTCGATGCCGCACATCCCCAGCGTTGTCGGCGCGATATCGACGTGGTTGAGCGGGGCGTCGGTCTCCGCGACGGCGCGACGACCGCCGGCCGGGCGAGCGATGAACGGGATCCGAATCGCCTCCTCCCACGGACTGCTCTTGCGCACATAGCCGTGAGAGCCATGCATATCACCGTGATCGGAAAAGAAGAGCACGTGCGTATCCTCGTCAAGCCCCTCCTCCCGCAGCGTCCTCAGCACGCGGCCTACGTTCCAGTCGAGGTTCTCGACCTGAGCGTAATAGCCGGCGAGTTCCTGGCGGGCCGGCTCGACCACGCGTGGGATATCGGGGACATTCGGACGGAGGACGATCTCGTCGGGATCGTGGCGCGCCGTGTACTCGGGCGGCGCGACGTGCGGATTGTGCGGCGGCTGGACCGAGAGCACGGCGAAGAAGGGCTGATGACCTCCGTACGTTTTGAGAAAGTCGATCAGCCGGTTCGTCAACGCGTCGGTCTCGTAGATCCCCAGGTTTTCCGCCAGAGGCTCCCGATCATCGCGGCCTTCGAGATCGTGACCGTGGACCCAACACTCGTACTGCGCGTTGTTGTTCTCGTAGCCCAGCCAGATATCAAAGCGTCCACGCTCCTCCCGCGGGACGTAGATCATCTGGTTAGCCCCGCCCAAGTGCCACTTACCGAAGTAGGCGGTGAGATACCCGTGGTCATTGAAGACGTCCGTGACAACCGGCAGATCCGGGTCCAGGCGCTGCGGCGTGCGTTGGACCGCATGGTGGATGTACCGACTGGTCATAAGCGATCCCCGGAAGGGCGTACACCACGGACAGCCGCTCACGGCGTTGTTGAAACGCACGCCGCTCGTCGCCAGGCCATCGAGATTGGGCGTCGCCAGGTTCGGGTTTCCCATATGGCCCATCGCCTGGGCGCGGTGCTGATCGCCGAAGATCCAGATGACGTTGGGATGGGATGTTCTCTCCTCGCTCATAGAGCTGATTCCTTTCCGAGTTGACGAGTTATGGATGCTTCCTTGGTCTGTCGCGGCGTTGAAGTCGACGCTCACCCGTGAAGCGAGATACCCAGCCGATGGGTCGCCGCGCGCCTGATGGTGCCGGACGTCCGGTTGCCTCCGCTTATACTAATAGCACAGCGCCCACGATTTACCTATCACTCCGCGGACCACGCTCTCAACCGATCGGCGCTCGACGGCTTCCAGCGCCGGGTTGGAAGCCCATGCCTCCTAGCGCAAGCGAGGTGAAACGAGGGTGAGGGTATCTTACTCAACTGTGTAGGCGCGCACCGGTACCCCGCTGCGTTGTGTGGCCTCCTCGGCGAGTCGCCTTAGCCTATACGCAGGGACCCGTTGGACGCCTATGTCCGGCACAGGATAGTCGGTGCTGTAAAGCTGCACCGAGACCGGCTGAATCTCGGCGATCCGCTCGATCCACGCACGAAACGCCCTGTCGCTCGCGTTGGTCACCTCCCCATCCACCAAGACGGTCTGAACGACCAAATTGGGAACATGTTTCAGCGTGGCTATGACCTCGCCATAGTTGACCCTAAGATCGGGTCGGTTGACAAGCGCAAAGGTCTCCGGGTCGCCGGCATCTAGCTTGAGAATCGGGGAGTCGATCTGCGGGAGGGCCTCGCGAATCTCCGGGCGCGTCAGGGTCGTGGCATTTGAGAAGAGCGATACCTTAGCTGCGGGACAGAGCCGGTCCCGCAGGCGGCGGACCTCGAAGGCGATCTCGCGGAAATAGGGATGGAGCGTGGGCTCCCCGTTGCCGGAGAAGGTGAGGCTATCAAGGGCGATCGCTCGCTCCCGCGCGTCCAGCAGGGCCCGTTCAAGCTTGCTCAGGACGTCGTGCATCGTCGGGAAATCCGAAGCGCACGACGACATCGTCTTGACGTCCGTGCGCCCGTAATGGCAGTAGATACAGTCGAAGGAACAGACCTTATGTGTTCGCGGCAGCAGGTTGATGCCCAGCGAGACGCCAAGACGGCGAGAGCGAATGGGTCCGTAGACGACATCCTGTGCTAGTGGCAGAGGGCGATGCATGCCTGTGATACCCACGGACCTCACACCTTACGATTCCGCAGCCACCACGCCGTCCATCCACGTTCGCACGCTGATGTCCACCGCCTCGGCACGCGCCAGCAGCTCCTTATGGCGCCAGCCCCACCGGTAGAGGCTGGCAGGCGGCTCCAGTACGAATTTGTACCAGAGCGATGCTGCTAGCCAGCGCTTGACAGGGGCGTGGTCGTCGCCGAGATAGGCGTAGACCCGGAGGATCTCGTTCTTGGGATTGAAGCCCAGGTCGACGTGACCCAGATCCAGCAGCACGAACTGCATCGGGATCTCGCGCAGCCATCGATCGAGGCCCAAGGCGTAACCGAAGAAGAGCCGGCCCAGACGCGTGCCCTCGGCGTGAGGTTGGCGCGTGACCATGTCCCATTGGAGGGTGCCAATGCCGTGAATCCAGCGTTCGATCCGCCGCAGCATCCCGTGATGACAATCGGATAGCTCCGAGACGCAGTCGGCGATATGACCGCCGATAATATAGAGCTCGCGCTTCTCTGGATCCTCGATCTCAGCCAGTCGCTGCTGGTACGCCTTGGTATAGTTCGCATGGATCTCGGGGAGGTTCGCTGCCGCTGATATACGAGCGTCGAGGGCTTTGCCTTCCTTGTCCTCGTCAAAGCACTGATGGTAGACCTCATGGACATTCGGATTGCGCTTGGCGAAGTACTGGAATGGCAGCAGCATCCGGTCCAGCATCAGCCTCTGGACCTCGGTCAGGTCATCGACCGGGCCCAACCAGGCGTAGGCACGCTCGATGAAACCCCGTGCGAAGGGATAGGCTTCGAGGAACGTCGCCTCGGGCTTTCCAGCCATATAGCCACGCAGCACGTCCTCCATCACGCGCATGCTCTCGGTCTGCAGCGGCTGCGTCGTCCGCGCGTCGGGGCGGCATAGCCAACAGCCATCGTGGAAAGGAGGCGACGGAAGCTGACCCTTGCCGATCGCGTTGAGCAACTCGTCGATGGTGACCGGCACGCCGTTATCGCATCCCACCAGGCTGGCGATGTGGGCGCGAATCTCGCGCGTCGCGTGGTCCAAAGGGCCCAACGCGGTCTGCATCGCGTTGATGGCCTTGATCTCATCATCCCACTTGTCCTCGGTCGTGTTAGCGAACCCCCACAGCGAGTATTGTTGGAAAACGTGCCCCTCGTCGTCGGCGAAGTAGGTCAGGTGGGGATCCGACGTGTCAACGGTGGACAGGTCGTCCTCGCCGGTATAGATGGCCTCGAACCCCACCGGCACGAGATCGTACAGCGCGTAATCTCCCACGTCCAAGCTCATGCTTACCCCCTTTCCATGGTCTGGAGTCGCGGCTCCGCCATAAGCACAAAGCTCCTGCTAGATCGGCATCACCGGCACGTAGATATAGAGCGTCGAGGTCGGGTCATCCGGATCGAAGGAAGCATCGTAGTACTCGAACTCCGGCGCCGCGGCGTGCTGGTACTCGGACTGCGGAAGCCACGTATTGTAGATATGCTCATAGGCCTCCGTGATCTCGTTCATCTGCACTTCGAAGACCGCGTAGGTCTGGGTCGGCACATCCCAGGTCGTGAGGTCGTCAGGAACCTCGCCCTCACGGCTCTTCTCCCAGCCGGCGACGTAGTCATACTCCCCGGTCTCGACGTCGTAGTTACCCATCACACCGTAAGCTGCGTTGAAGTCGACGAAGCTGCCGACATCGTCGGCGTACTTCATGAGGTTCCGCCAGAGCTGGGGGATCTCGTCGCTTTCGGCCTTGCCATGGTATTTGAGCCCCACCACGGTGAACGCATCTTTCTCCTTGATCTCAGGTTCTGTCTTCATCGCGTTACTCTCCTTTGGCTTGCCAAACAGACATCGACCCGCTGACATCGGTTTTTCACGTGGCTTTGCGCCTCACAGGCACGAGGATCTCCAGCACGGAATTCGGATCATCCGGCCCTTTGAAGCGAGCGTCATAGCGCTCGATCGTGAAGGGGTAGGCCTCCTCGTAGCTCGATGCGGGCAGCCATTCCTTGTAGATCGCGTCACCCCAATTAGACCCGATCTCCGCGCCCTTGAGAGTGAAGACGGCGTAAGCCCCCGCTGGCAGGATCTTAGCGAAGGTCTCCGGCGGCGTCGACGCCAACTGACTTACCTCCACCCCGACCATGATGTAGTACTCCTTGGTCTCCTCGTACTCCTCGGTTCCGATGTGGACCTCGTAGCCCTCATCCGGGTCCACCACGTCTTGGAAGAGATCCCGGTGTCCTTCCCAATAGCGGTTGAAGCGCCCCCAGAGCTTGCCGATCTCGTTCTGATCCGACCATCCCTGCACCTGTTTGAACGGATCGTCGTAGAAGACCATACCTAGCAAGATCATCGCACTGCGCTCAACGATCTGTGGCTTCTCCATACTAACCTCCTCGCTAACACAGAGCTGCTGCCTCGTGTTACAAAGTCATGGTAGACGACATATATGTCGTTGCACGTCATAATCTAGAAAATACGTTCTACCAGGGCTTAAGAAGCCAACAGCCTCATGCGTGCGACGAGCACCGGCGGGATCTCGCTGTAGTTACCACCCCACGAAAGGCCGTTCCGTCCTGATGGATGGTCCGGCGGGAAGCCGGGCTCCAGGAGAGCCTCCATCACGAAGCCGGCGTCGAAGCAAGCGCCCAGCACCGTCTGGAGCGAGCGGTGGAAATAGATCTGGGGCTGAGGCTGACCGGCGATAGCAGCCCCTCGGCGACGGGTGTGGGAGAGATAACCTGATACCTTGATCGCATAGGTGGTGACCACCTCCCCATCACGATCCTCCAACTCAGCCACATGCGTTGACATCGGGTTGTTGAAGCAAGGGTGCATCAGAGAGAAGAGGAAAGGACAACCGGGCTTCAGCAGTTTCGAGATCCCGCGGATCAACGGTTGGATCTCTGCCATATCGAAGAGCGCCATCTGGCAGATCGCGACATCAAAGCTGCCTCTGCCCAGGGCCAAGAGCGCCGCCTCGTCGGTGGCGTCGATCACGTGGTAGTCGATGGCGCCCGTCTCCACACCGGCGCTCTCGATCGCCCTCGCCTTGGCACGCTCAATCAAGGCCGCGGAGAAGTCAAAGGCGACGACCTCCGCGCTCATCGCCGCTAAGCGCCGGGCGTAGAGCCCATTGCCGCAGGCTGCGTCCAGCACGCGGTCGCCCGGTTTCACCGAGAGCAGGCGCTGTGTGGCAGGCCATATCAGGCACTCCACGAAGTCATTGCCCTCGCCCATGCGCTGGTCCCAGTAAGCCGCATTGGCCTCCCAGGCGCGATGCGTCTCCTCGTGAGCCG
>JBNGDU010000232.1:0-4927 GCA_049975025.1 Anaerolineae bacterium | reverse complement strand
GAGAGCTGGAGCCCGATCATGAAGCCGATCCCGCTCTTGCCGTGATGGTAGACCACCGGCGTCTCCGCGCCGTCGGCCATCGCGCGGATCTTGAGCATGTCCGTGGGCGTGCCGCCCACGATGGGATCGGGCTGCACGATGTCGTAGATGCCATGATCGAGCAGCTGCCAGAAGGGCCGGATGCCACGCTTGCCCTCACCACCGGCGATCGGCACGGGTGACGCATCCCGGAGCCGGCGTCCGTCCTCCTCTAGCACGTAGGCCAGCGGCTCCTCAAGATAGGCAACGTCGAGCTCGCCGAGCAAGCGCGCCGTCTCGATCGCGCGATCCAGGTCCCAGTGAGCGCCCGGGGCGGTCGAGCCGGGGCCCTTGCCGGCCTGGTTGGCATCGACCATGATGTCCATCCGGTCGCCCACGGCGTCTCGGCACGCAGCCACCAGCGCGATGTCCTTCGCGACCGTGTCCGCCGAGAGTCGCAGCTTCACCGCCCGGTATCCCTGCTCCAGGTACCGCAGGCAGTCCTCGGCCCTTTTCTCAGGAGAGCGCCCGTGCTGGACGGTGCTGGCGTAGACGAGGACCTTGTCGCGCTTGCCGCCCCAGAGTTGATAGAGCGGCATGTCGAGGACTTTGCCGAGAGCGTCCCACAGCGCCACAGCTATGAAGAAGAAGCGGCCCTGGGATCGAATCGAATGGAAGAAGGCGGTGTGCGCCTCCATGTCCATCACGCGCCTGCCCACCAGATAGGGTGCGACGACCTCATCCACGGTCTGGGCCCGGGCCGGCAAGCCGGGGGTGTAGTCGCCGTCCACGGCGATGCCGGCGACCCCGGCACTGGTCTCAATTCGCACCACGATGTAGTCTCGGGTAGTGATCCGCTGCGTGGGATTCCACGGCGGCACCAGCCCGGTGCTAAAGGGAACGTTTCGCGCCTCTACGGCGCGCACGTCGGTGACGGTAAGTTCGCTCAGAGAGGTCATCGGTGGAAGCTCCTTCCTCAAGGCAATGGCTGACATGGCGTGCAGTGGTCAGGTTGGCAGATTCAGGCTCACAATAACACGGTAGTCGCACTGAAGCAAATGGTACGTCGCGTTCGATGCAGGCTTTGAGCCCCGCTCCTCCGGGCCCGTTTCCGCTGTCATTGGTACCCTGACAGCGAGGCGCCCTCCGCTGACAAGGGGCTCAAAGCCCTAAGTTTCGGCACACGCCAGGCGCCCTGTTCACTCGCCATCCAGCACCGCGTGGATCTCGGCGCGGGTTCGGCGCGAGCCAGGACGGCGTCGCTTTGTTACTCGTCCTTGTCCGGCTCAGGCGGCGTGTCGAGCGCGGGCCCGTCGCGCACCATCAGCTCACGCCAGATCGAGGGCATATCGCGCCCCTGCTCGTCCTGACCGACGATCTCGCCGTCCTTGTAGAAATGGTAGCCCCCTTCCAGAAACGGCATCGGGATCCCCTGCGCCTCAGTCTCGTCCAGGTAGTACTTCCACTCGCTGAAGAGGAACCCCAGATGCATATCCTCACCGGCTTGAATGCTGCGGTAGAGCCGGGCGTAGCCGTCGTCGCCGTCGGGATCGGTATCCAAGATATGGAGGATCGTCTCCCAATCCAGCCCCTCTCGAACGCCGAAGGCCATGACCTCAGACCTGGCGACATCGACCAGCCGCTGCCTGAGCTGATTGATGACCTTCATCACCTGCCCCATGCCGATACCGCCGCCGTAGATAATGCGCTCCGGATCGCCCATCACCTCCAGCAGCGGCAGACACCGCTCGAAGGTCGCCCGATCGCCGCCGGCGAACATCCAGAGCGTGCCGCTCTCGGCGCCCGTCCACCAACCGCTGACCGGGATGTCCAACGGGATCGCACCCTTCTCCTCTAGTGCCGCCGCCAACCGACGGGTCTCGGGTGCCGGCACCGTGCTGTGATCGATGAAGATCTGTCCGGCACGGGCGTTAGGGACCAGGTATCTCTCCGCGACCTCCTCGTAGACCGGCCCGACGAGGCTGGTGTGCACGATGTCACTGCGCTCCACCACATCGGCGGCGTGCTCGCCGGCAAGCCCCCCAGCATCCACGTGAGCCTGCACCGCCTCCGGTCGGATGTCATAGCCTACGACACGATACCCAGCCTTGACCAAGTTCTTGGCCATCCGCCCGCCCATCGCACCTAAACCGATGTAACCAACGGTCACGTCATCCATGATCTTGCTCCTCCCTCTCCCCACCCTCTACCTCGATCCGCTGGAGGCCGGGGTGGAGCCTATACTCCCTAGACTCGTAGTGGAATGTGCCGCTGACGCCATCCGGCAAGCCTATCGTCGCTTCAAGTCCATCCCCGGCGGTCTTTGTCAAGCTCAGGCCGATCTCGCCACTGGGGTGAACCAGTGTGGCTTCAGCGTGCCTCGACGGACCCAACATCGGGTGGATCTGCACCGAGCGGAAACCGAAACTCGCGGGTCGAATGCCCAGGATGGAGGCGAAGCCGTGATAGATGGGGTGGGCGCCCCAGGCGTGGCAGTCCGAGCGACTGGGCTCCGGGGCCTCCCGCGTCGTCTTGAATCCCAGGTCCGCCAGCTCAAACCACTCGTTGAGCCGCGCGAAGAGCTTGTCGATACGCGCGACTTGGTAATAGGTCTCGAAGAGATAGTGGCTGAAGTAGATCGTGGCCCGGGTCAGATCCTCACGCGTTACCAGCGCCTCGGTCACGCGCTCTCGATGGGCTTCGTCCAACAAGCCGCTCAGCAGCGCCAGACACTGGGCGTGCTCGGAGACATAGGCGTGGTCCAGGTCGTCGGTGAAGAGACCGCGCTCATCATCCCAAAACGACGCTATCGCGGCCTCGGCCATAGCCTGAGCATACCGCAGCCATCGAGCGGCGTTCTCGGGTTCCCCTAACCAGGTCTCCAGCTCGGCAGCCCGGACCAAAACGAGCGCGAAGTGCCAGTTGAGAATCCCGCTCACGCCACCCTCGCCATCGGGCGGCGTCCCCCTGTGCCAGCCAGGCGCCCTCGTCCAATCCGTGTAGTTCCATCCCGGCGGCGCCTCCACCAGCCCACCCTCATTTCTGTAGGACCAGAAGGCGTCCAGCACCCCCCGCACCCCGGGCATCATCCGGCGGATGAAGGCCTCGTCGTCCCGCCAGCGCGCGTGGTCGTAGACCATGCCGCACCACCAGAGGGAGAAGGGTGGGATGACCTGGGTACTGCGACAGGGATAGCGCGACTGCGTCAGACCTTCGGGGAATCGAGACGCGTAGAACATCTCAATCGCCTTGCGGGGCAGCCGGTCGTCACGCGCCAGGCAGTAGGTCACCAGGGCTTCCAAACGCGTGTCGCCCACATACATCAGCTGCTCATAATAGGGACAGTCCATGAAGGTCTCGTGCGAGCACATCTGCAGCGCGCGGACCATAATCGGCCAAGCGCGACCGAATCGGGGATCGTCGATCTCAAATCGGGACATGGGCGTGAGCGGATACCGCGTTTCCAGGAACGTCAACGATCTCAGGTGGAGCGGCTCGTCAGACGTCCTCACGTCGACCTGCACATAGCGCCCTCCGTTCCACCAGAGGTTCTCGAAGACGCGCCCGTCACCCCCGTCCGGGCGAAAGGCATCGCCCTCGCCCACGAAGGTCTTGCCCTCGATCTCATCCCGATCGCCCTTGCTCGCGCCGAAGACCTCCCACCACTCGGAGAGCTCTCCTTCATAGAGCGACTCGGCCCAGCGCACGCGCACCAGGGCACCGGCCCCGCCTGACGTGACGAGCTGCGTGTAGGCACAGACATAGTCCTCCAGGTCGATAAGCACCCGGCGCTCCGTCCCCGGGGGGATGGTCAAGGGCGTGCCGTCTCTCAGGAGACGGTGCCAATCCTGATGCTCCACCGCGATATCGGTCGCCGACGTCGGTCTCATGTAGGTGTCCAGAGACTGCGACGTCACGTAGCGGACAACGCCCTCCTCCCAAGGCTTATCGACCATTGGGGGCAGGATGGCGGGCCGAAGCCACTGGTCAGGCCCGACGGTGCCGTGATGATCGTAGCCGCCCCGGCTGACGCCGCGCGGGCCGACCTCGGGCTCGATCCACCCGCCGCCCTCGCCATGTCGCACGCCCCAGTTGAAGGTCGCGCCGTTGACGTCGAAATTAGCCCCGGCGCCGAATCGGAGGCGATCGGCGAAGAGTGTGATGCCGCCGACCTCCGTCGTCTCCCAGGGCGCGACGCCCGTGGTGATCTCCCCGTGCCAGCGGTCTTCGTCAGCAGCCAACAGGAAACCGGGGCGCACGCTGAATTGGGCCAACGGGGCCTCGTCACCCAGCGCCCAGACGATGGCGACGAGAACATGCTGGCCCGAGCCCAGCGCCAGATCGTAGCTCTCGAAGAACCAATTGCGGCGGTCGCCGCGCTCCGGCCCGCGACCGACACGCTCACCGTCCAGGTAGAGCATATAGCGCTCGTCGGCGGTCACGTGAACACGCATCATCTCGTCCTCGTCGAGCGTGAAGCGGCGGCGGTAAGCGGTGACAGAGGGCGCTGACGAGCAGGCGGGATGGGAGATCCACGACGCGGGCCAGAGGCCGGTGTGCCACTGATCCTGTGCATCCAGGTCTTCAGGCGGTGTTGTCAGAAACGGGTCCTTCCGGATCATCTTGCGCATGTGTGTTCCTTTCTAGAGAAGCCGACCAAGGCGTTCTAATTGACGGAGGAAAGCGTCGGGGATCAAGCCGGTCTCGGTGTGGGGAACGTCCCAGGTGATGACGCCGCCGTGGTCGTTGATGTGGCGCGTGTAGCCCACAACCAACTCCTCGGGAAAGCGAGGCGGCCCCTGACACCAGCCGTGCCCCAAGAAGGTCAGGACCTGAAATTGAGCGCCGTTAATGGTGCGACGGACAGGCTGCGCCCACGACGCCGACACCGCGATCGGGAGCATGTCCG
>JBNGDU010000231.1:7721-12562 GCA_049975025.1 Anaerolineae bacterium | reverse complement strand
CTTTGGCGGCGTTTGATGAACCGCCCTAGCGTCCATCGCCTGCGTGCGAGGACATTGTGGATCGCCTTATCGCTTTTCGCCTTGGCGTTGCTGGCCGGGTGCGGACGTGGCTTGCGCCACGAGAGCTGGCCTGGTTTGATGGTGACGGACAACACAATCTACGCGGCCAATCTGGAGCAGGTTCAAGCTCTGAATGCTGAGACAGGTAAGGTGTATTGGAGTTATCCCTTTGATGAGGAGCGAGAGCTTCGGCCATTCTATTCGACACCGGTGATTGCTCCAGAGCGCGATCTGCTCCTAGTGGCCGGCTTCGCGGATCAGACGGTCTATGCTCTGGCGCTCGGTTCGACGCCTGCCGAGCGCCCGGATGAGGCGTGGCGGTTTGCCGAGGCCGGCGGGCAGTATGTCGGGAGTGGGACGGTCGCTGGTGGGCTCTTCATCATCGGCAACGGGGATGGCAGTGTCTACGCGCTGAACCTGGAGGATGGCAGCGAGGTATGGCAGTTCGCGACGAACGATCGGGTCTGGGCGACGCCAACGGTGGTGGATGATACAGTGTACGTGGCATCCCTCGACCATCATCTCTACGCGCTGGACCTTGAGACTGGCGCCGAGAAGTGGCAGATCGAGACCTCGGGATCGATCTCCGCGACGCCACTCTACGCGGATGGGGATCTGTGGATTGGTGATTTCGCGTCGACGCTCTATCGTGTCGACCTGGAAACCCAGGACGTGGTTTGGACCCACAAGGCTCAGGATTGGCTCTGGTCCACCCCGCTTCTGGATGACAACGTTCTTTACTTCGCCGACGTGGGCGGGGGCCTTTACGCTTTGGATGTCGAGACCCAGACCTTGCTGTGGGAATCCCCGGCTCTTATTGACGACACCATCCACGGGCAGCCCGCTCTCAATGCTGACGGCAGTCTGCTTTTCGTGGCTGGATACGAGAAGGGCGGTGTCTACGCGGTCGATACGTCGACCGGAAGTCTACAGGAAGGATGGGCCGAGACACTTGAGAACCCCGGCAGGTTGCCCGGCGACCTAGTGTCGGACGAAGACCGGCTCTACGCGATGCCGATTCTCGTGGCTGAGCGGATCCAGGCCTACGACCTCCAAACGGGTGAGGTCATCTGGTCGATACCAAGCGCGAGTGAATGAGCTTAGATAGGAGAGTGTGAAGTGTTCGATGCTGTACTAATTCGGCCTATCATCAACCTGTTGCTTCTGATCTATAAGTTCCTGGGTCAGGAGACGATCGTGGCGGTAGCGATTGTGACGCTGATCTTGAGACTGGCGCTCACCCCTTTGCAGCTTAGACAACAGAAGACCGCCCAGAGACAGCAGGAAATCCGTCCCAAGATCGATGAACTGCAGAAGAAATACAAAGACGATCGGGAGAAGCTGGCCCAGGAGCAGATGAAGCTCTATCAGGAGGCCGGCGTCAATCCGTTGGGTGGGTGTCTGACGCTTCTGATCCAGTTGCCGTTGATGATCGGACTCTACCAGGCGATTATCCGCGTATTGGCCTCAACGCCGCTCCAGCTCCTGGCTTTGCCGGATGATATCTACCGTTGGATTCCGAGCCTTAGCACGCTGATTCCCCTGAAGAGCCAATTCCTATGGTTGGATCTAGCGTTGCCTGATCCTTTCTACATTCTGCCGGTTCTCGTGGTGATCTCGGCCTGGTACTATCAGAAGCTGCTCACGCCGCCGGCTACGGATCCGCAGTCAGAGGCCATGAGCAAGCAGATGCAGATCATGATGCCCTTGATGACCGGTTTCTTCGCTGCGACATATGCCTCGGGTCTGGCGATCTATTTCCTAATCTCCAACCTGGTCGGCATTTTGCAGTACTTCCTCTTCCGTCAGCATTACGCCACCGCGAGGGCGGTCGCCAAATCGGGGTCACAGAAGCAGAGCGCTAAGGCCAAGATTGGGACTAAGGCGGCGTCGAAAGGCTAGAGTTTGAACCCCGCGCGCTGATACGGCTGTTGATCCCTGGTCGAGTGAAATTCCCGACCAGGCGTGTGATGCGTGGGGCCTAGATAACAACGCAGTGTCGTTTGCGGCGAGGCGGTTGAGCCTGCCGATACTTGATGAGGAGGTTCGATCCATGGTATCCGATGATTCAGTGACCGTGACTGCACCTTCAGTGGAGGAAGCCATTCTCCTTGGTCTCACCCGGCTGACGACAACCCGGGACAGGGTAAATATCGAGGTGCTGGACGAAGGCAGTAAAGGGTTCCTTGGGATTGGAGCGCGGGAGGCTAGGGTTCGCCTGACGCGTCGTGAGGAGCCTGTTGGGGCTGTTAAGTCTGCCGCACCGACGCGCGAGCCCCTTGAACCGGAGGACGAAGAACCCGAGGCCGAAGAACCGGAGGCTGTGGGCGCTCAATCGACTCCCGTGGAATCCACCGGAGTTGCCTCGAAGACCCAACCCCAAACACCGCAGCCCGCGCCGCCTAGGCCGGAACCAGCTGTGGCAAGAGCACCAGAGGCGCCGGCTCCAGAGCCTGTGAGCGAGGCGGTCACGCCGGCCGAGGTTGTCGAAGGGGGGCTGGACCGCGACCGACTCGAGCACATTGCGCGGGATATCGCGTCTCACCTGCTCCCCAATATCGACGTGGAGGTCTCGATTGAGTGGGTTGAGGAGGATCGCCCGACGATGTGGATCTCGTTGGAGGGAAAGGACGCCGATTCGCTGGTGGGGCCGCGGGCCCGTAATCTCCATTCGGTCCAATACCTTTTCCGGTCGCTGATTTACCACGAGTTGGACGGCGAGTACAATGTCGTTGTTGACGCCGACGGGTATCGGAAGCGACGGCGACGGAGTATCGAATCGCTGGCCGAGGAGAAGGCGGAGCGAGCGGTGGAATTGGGGCGTACGGTGCGCCTGCGCCCGATGCCTGCGCACGAGCGCCGCATTGTCCACATCACGCTTCGCAGAGACGATCGCGTGTCGACCGAGAGCGTGGGGCGGGGGCGTGATCGCGCGGTGACGATTATCCCGGTCACATCAGGCGGACGAGGGCGGTAGATCCTAGACGAGGTGTCTGCGCCTGTAGATTATCTGGTGGTTGGCCACGTCTCTCACGACGTCCAGGCCGACGGTTCTCACGTCATCGGCGGCACGGTATCCTATGCTGCCCTGACGGCGGCTGCCCTGCGAAACTCCGTTGGCATGGTGACGAGCGCCGGCGAGGGTTTTGACTTTTCGGTCTTTGAGGACGTAGCGACTGTGATCTCACGGCGGTCTTCCGAGACCACGACGTTCAGGAACGAGTATGTCAACGGTTATCGCCGCCAGACTGTCTATGGAAGTGCTGAGCCCCTGACCCCGTCGTTGGTGCCTAAAGCCTGGATCCGGTCGAGGGTAGTTCACATAGGCCCGATCATCCAAGAGTGTTCACCGGGCCTCGTTGACTTCTTTGCGGGTCACTCATTTCTCGGTCTGACGCCTCAAGGTTGGATGCGGTCGCGGAACACGGCTGGGTTGGTCCATCGCCACCCTTGGCACGACGGGCCACGTTACGCGTCCAAGGCTTCGGCGGTGGTCTTCAGCCTCGATGACGTTCAGGGGGACCGGAAGAGGGCCGAGGCCCTTGCTCGGAAGACTCGGCTGCTGGTCCTGACACTTGGGGCTGAGGGTGGTGTGCTTTTCGTCGAAGGGCGCCCCATGCCCTTCTCGGCCTTGGAGGTCGAGGAGGTCGACCCAACGGGCGCGGGCGATATCTTCGCCACGACCTTTTTCACGTCTGCAGCCGAAGGTGTCCGCCCAAAGGAGGCGGCGCGCTTCGCTGCGTGTCTGGCTTCGCGCTCTGTGACGCGGGTGGGGCTTGCCGGTGTTCCCGACTTCTCGGACATCGCTTTTTGCCGGTCTCTTGTGGCGGGGCCGAGCATGGGATGAGGCGGTGTTGAGCGCTCTTTGACGCTGGTTGGTGCCGCGAGGAATCGCGACCGCAGATCGCGGCTTTGGAATCGAGACAATCGGTGAGAGAGACATGACTGTGCGCTACGCTTTCGCCAATCAGAAGGGCGGTGTGGGCAAGACCACGACGGTGATCAATCTCGCCGCCGCCATGGCCGGTTGGGGATATCGAACTCTGGTTGTCGACACCGATCCTCAGTGCAACGCCACGACCAGTCTGGGATTCAACGGCCGTGAGCTGGAGCGCTCGATCTATGACGTGTTCCTCGGCGAGCTCCTCATGACTGACGTTGTGATGTCCACGCAGTGGGAAGGCCTGGATCTGATCCCAAGCACGCCGGATTTGGCGGGTGCGACGGTGGAGCTCAACACGCTCCCGGCTCGTGTGCGCGCTGCGCGGTTGCAGAGCGCGCTGATTCCTCTTGACGGGTACGATTACATCCTCATTGACTCTCCCCCAAGTCTAGGCATCCTGACGGTCAACGCGCTGGTGGCGGCTCAGGGCGTGATTGTGCCTGTGCAGTGTGAGTACCTGGCGCTGGAGGGGCTGACGCAGCTCACGCATACGATATCGCTGGTGCAGCGTAGCTTGAACGGCGCGTTGATGATTCGGGGCGTGGTGATGACGATGTTCGATCGTCGCACGACACTATCGCACCAGGTCGTCGATGAGGTGCGCAACTGTTTCCCGCGACGCGTGTTCCGGACCGTTGTCCCCAGGAGCGTGCGGTTGAGCGAGGCGCCGAGCTACGGTGAGCCGGGTGTGATCTACGCTCCGAGATCCCATGGGGCTGTGGCCTATTTCGAACTAGCGAGAGAGCTGCTGCTGGGGGATGGTCGATCGGTCGAGGAGGCCCCGACCTCTTAGGCAAAGTCCAGCTCCGCCAGCGGAGACGTCGGCTAAACGTCCCGG
>JBNGDU010000231.1:0-7621 GCA_049975025.1 Anaerolineae bacterium | reverse complement strand
ACGCGCGTCTGTAGCTCGGCGCGTTCCTCCTGGGCCTGCAGCGCTGTGTCGGCTGCGGAGCGCACGAACCATTCCGGGTCCTCTCGGGCGATCTCTAGAAGCTCCTCCGTGGCCCAAGATTCGGGGATCTGTCCCAAGCCGTGGGCCGCAGCTCGCCGCACCAGCAGATCAGGGTGGCGGGTCGCATCCCGGAGCGCGTCCGGACCTCCGGGGGTCTGGGCTAGGGCCTCCGCGATCACGAGCATCACGGCTTCATCCGCCTGGGGCAGCTTCTCGCTCAAAAGGGTGGTGGCCCCGGGGGTGCCCAGGTCCCGAAGCGCCAGGACCGCGCTTTCGCAGACTCCCGCGTCCTTCTCACGCAGCGCAGCGCCGAGTACGGCCATATCCCTGTGAGACCCGATCCAGCCGAGTCCGCGCAGCGCGGCCTGACGGACCTCTGCTGTTGGATGGCGGAGCATTCTGAGGAAGAAGGCGCGCGCTCCTGTGCCGGCCACAAGCCCTAAAGCGTGGCCAAGACTGAGACGATCGCTGTACGCGACGTCGGCGCTCATGAAGTTCCGTGCTAGGACCTTCGTCAGCTCCTTACGCCAGACCTGATCGGACTTTCCGACAGCAGCCCACCTGACCGCCCTTAGCAGCGTGTCGATGTCGTCGTAGGTCTCCGCTTGGTTGACGAGGCTCTGGACAAGCGGCTCCGGGTTGGTCATGCCGGCGTAGAACTCGGTGAGCACAAACCAAGCGGGGTCGTTGAGGTGAGCACGCACCATCTCCTGTCCGCTCTCGCCCTCCTCAGCCAGGTGGATGGCTGTCAGGTAATCTGACCATATCGCGTGGGTCAGCTGCCACGCCCTATTTTCGTGCCGAAGGAGTGATTGCCCGGTGACCAGCCGGCGCACGGCGCCGTCCAACCTGCGTGGGCGCTCTTCCTTGGGCGGTGAATTAGCCTCTATCAACGCTCGGAGCTCCTGACCTGTAGGCCGGCGACCATCAAGACGCTGAGCCTTCGCGACGTCGATCAGCGTCTCCAGGACGACTTCGCGCGCTTGTTCTGCGACGTCCTCGGCGCTGCGGCCCAGCTCAACGCGGGCCAGGTCCTGCTCAATGTAGCGCCCCAGGACCTCAACCGGACGTTCCGGCAACTCACCGGTTTGGAGGTGGAGGGCCGTGCGGATGTGTAGCTCCCACACGGGCGCCCCAGCATCGGCAGCTCGCCGGAGGAACTCGACTACATCCTCCATAGCATCGCCCGGTGAAGAAGTGGTCAGGGGACCTTCCGCCTGCGCCGTTTTCGGAGCGGAGGCCGGCTCGGTCGGACGGTCCGTGCCCACAAGCTGACGCCAAGCTTCGTAGATATCGGGGAGGTCATCCTGAACCTTGACCGGCAGGAGCTCCAGCGGTACGAAGCCGAGCTCGACCAACTCGCCGTATCCCGTTTCGCCGCTGGCTACCGTCCAATAGGTGTCGGGGAAGTCCTCGGCAGCTTCGGCGATCCATCGGGCCAGATGGTGACGCTGGTCGGGTGCGAGGTCATGCCAGTTGTCGATCAATACCCAGCAAGGATCCCGCCGCAGGTGCTGGAGAAGCCATTTGGGAGAGACAGCCGGGAGGAATGCTGCAGCGAGACTCACCAAGCGCTCGGGGGCCGGGGGGTCGGTTTTACCGACATCGGATGGAAAGCGGCTGAGGTCGATCCAAACCGGAAGGCGGGTCTGGCCCTCCTGGGGTTCGTCGCTCAGAGACGCCGTTGCCTCCCAGGCGCTCATCACGAGGGCCGTGGTGCGCCCGGAGCCCTGCGCGCCAGTGATCACAAGCCTGTTGTGCCCGGCCAAGAGAGATGCATGGTCCACAGCGACTTGGCGTGGGGAGCGAGCGACCTCGGCAACGCTCGTGGGGAGGGGAGCCGGCGCCAGGAACGTCGGTGGCCGGAAAATCAGTGTCGGATCCTCCGGCTTCAGAAGGAGCAGGCGCTGAAGCGCCTCCCTAAGGGCTCTCGCGTACTTGACTTCCTGACTTGCCCGGACGCGACGTCGCCAGGCGGCGATCGGCTCCCATATCCTTTGTGCCAGTTCCGCGATTTGCTCGCGTTGGCGGTAGATGATGCCGGCGACGATCCACGCCAGCATCGCCCCAATCAGGGCTGACCTGAGATCGAAGCTCCACCTTTCCTGGCGCTGGAGAAGCTCGGAGAGCAGCACGGACTAGCCCTCAGATTCGCCTGTCTCCACCACCAAACGGTAACCCTGCCCACGCTCGCTAAGGATGCGCGTGGGATTCCTGGGATCCTCCTCAATTTTCTGTCGCAGGTACCAGATGTAGAGCTTGAGGTAATCCCGACGGTTGGAGTATTCGGGGCCCCAAACGCGTCGGAGCAGTGTATCGTGGCTGACCGTGCGACCGGCGTCCTGGATTAGGGCGGAAAGCAACTGGAACTCCGTTGGCGTAAGTCCCACCTCTCGTTCGTCAATCTTGACCTCATGGGTGTCAAGGTTGACCTCCAAGTCGCCGCTCTCAAACACCATCTGCTCTCCACGCGCCCGACGGGCTCTGGAGAGCGCCGCCTTGACCCGGGTGACGAGTTCCTTGTAGCCAAACGGCTTGACGATATAGTCGTCGGCTCCGAGCCCCAGGCCGTAGGTGATATTGTGCTCGTCACCCAGGGCGGTGAGGAAGAGAACCGGCGCATCCGTGATACGCCGTAGCGCTTCGTAGACGTGCCATCCGTCCATATCTGGCATCAAGATGTCGAGCAGGACCAGACTGGGCGGATTGTCACGCGCAAGCGCAAGCCCTGCCTCGCCATTATTGGCGACCTCGACTTCATAACCAGCTCGTTCAAGCAGCAGCTGGACCAATTGCGCCAGAGCTTCGTCGTCCTCGATAAGCAAGATCGTTTCGTTCATCTTGAGCTCCTCAAATGCTCGATTTAGATGCGGCCGCCGGAACAGGGTGTGTGGACACTCGGACAGCGGACCGACAGCGGTTGGCCATAGAGGTGTGGGACCTCACATTTCCTTGATGGGCGATTCTTGCGTCACTCCTGCACAGTGGCAACCTTCCATCGGGTTACCAGATTTCACCAGGATCGTCTATGATGGCGTACGTCGACGCACCTTGAGGACTCAAGTCGATAGTAAGTTAGTCTGAGTCCAGTTAGATCCAAGGGCGCCCCGAGAGCTCATTGAGCAGGTCTCCCGTTGCCGATATTACCTATATAATATAAGAAAACGCGCGTTTGTCAAACCTAAGGACGTCTGAGAGTTAGAAACTAACCAATTACCGCTGGATTTCGAGGACCCAACGCAGAAGCTCGGTGCCGATCTCAGCCGCGCGCTGAGGACGATCTACTTGGTCGATGAAGACGACAACGCCATAGCGGGGTAAGCTGGGTGAATTGAGGCCCACGAACCAAGCCTGGTGCCGATCCGGACCCGCGAGGGACGTGCCCAGATGACCTGCAGCCCCGTCAAAGCGGGGCAGGCTAGACAGAATCTGGTCCACCGCCTCCGCGTCGATGACGCGCTCGCCCTCCGCCGCCTCCGCACGTGGGATGACGCATCCCTCCAAGGGGCTGGGGAGGAGCTGCAGGGGCGGTCGGACACCGTCATTGCCCAGTACTGCGACGGCGCCGGCCATCTGAAGCGGTGTGACGAGAAGGTCGCCCTGCCCCAGGGCCTCGACGGTCGGACTCAGGTTCGCAGGCTCCAGGTCCGCGGCGACGGTGGGCAGCGTTACCGCAGGTGGGTCCAGCAGTCCCCATGTCTCCAGGACGCGAGTGAACGTCTCGTCATCCATATCCTCGGCTATGGCGATGAAAGGATAGGGACACGCCGACGCCAAGGCGCTCTGCCAGGTCGCTTGTGCAGGTTGAGCGGCGCAAGTCCAGGTCATGCCATCCAGGGAGACCGGTCTGGAGATGGGCTCTGCCGGCGACAATCCGGGGTTGATCTGCCAGGCTGAGGTCAGCAGCAGTGGCTGGAGGACTGTGCCGGGCTGGGCCAATCCCTGGGTTGCGCGGTTAAGGAAGGGGGAGTTAGGCGCCTGCCGTAGCTCCGCCCATCTCTCGGCTACTGTGGCTGGATCGTAGATGGGCGATGACGCCAGGGCCAGGATCTCCCCGGAGTGGGTGTCAAGGACAACGGCTGCCCCGGCGGTCCCTTCGATCAGTTGCTGAGCCCGTCGCTGGACGCGGCTGTCGATGGTCAGCCGGACGTCGCGGCCCACTGGGTCTCGATGGAGCAGCTGCTGTTCAAGCGCGCTGCGAGGGGTCTGATCCACCTCGCCCCGTAGGCGGTCGGCACAGACCGCCTCGATGCCATCCGTCCCGTATTCGAAGGTAGCGAATCCCACGACGGGGGCGGCTTCTGGCACGGGGTAGGTACGCGTCACATAGCCTTCGTCGTCGATCTCTATGTCCGCCAACACCTCCGCATTTCGGTCCAGGATCTTGCCGCGGCGAATGCGCGCCTCAGAGAGGATGTAGCGTGGATTGGTGGGATATTGCTGGAGCTCCGCCGCACGAAGGATGGACCAACTTCCGCTGACGACTGCCAGCGAGCTCAGCAGCAGCAACAGAGCACGGCCGAGGCGGACGGCACTGCCTTGTACCGAGGGCTGCGTCTGGGGATTGAGCGACAGCGTCAGTGGCGGGGGGTGGGGCGCCGAGAGGTTCAGCAAGAGGCCCGTCGCCCCCAGCATCGTCACGAGGGACGACCCGCCGTAGCTCATGAAGGGCAGTGTGACGCCCGTGATGGGGATCATCTTGGCGTTCCCGCCGGCGATGACCCAAGTCTGGACGGCGACCAGGGCCGCGATACCGCCGCCGAGCAGCGCCTCGAAGGCCGATTCGGCGTTTTGGGCCGCCCGGATTCCCCGGTACGCATAGGCCGCAACCAGGAATATGAAGCTCAGCGCGCCGACGAGGCCAAACTCCTCAACGATCGCGGCGTAGACGAAGTCGGTATGGACGGCGGGGATCAGCCCCGGCGATCCCTGCCCCAGTCCTTCACCGAACAAGCCACCGGCGCCAAAGGCAAAGAGGGACTGCAGGATTTGGAATGCTCGATCCGCCTGTTCCGGCGCCCAAGGGTCAAGCCAGATGCTGACGCGGAGGGCGACCCGACTAGATAGATAGGTGCCGAGGAGAGCGACCGGTATGAAGAGAACCAGGCCCAGCGCGACGTACCACGCTTTCCCCCATGCGAGATAGACCATCGTGACGAAGGTCAGGTAGAAGAGCAGCGCAGCGCCCAGGTCTTGCTGCCAGCCCAAAAGCAGCAGCGCGACGCCGACCATCGCCGCCATCGGGCCGAGAACGGCCATCCAGATGGGTTGGCCTTCTCCGCTAGCGCTGGGCATCTCACGTTTGTCGGCGAGATAGGCGGCCAGATAGATGACGAGCAACAGCTTCAGTGGTTCGGAGGGCTGCAGATAGATCCCAAAGGCGCCCAGCCAGAGCTCCTGACCGAATCCCGACGGGTTGACGCCGAAGACCAGCGTTGCACCCAGCAGCACCAATCCGGCGGTGAGGATCGTGTATCGATAGCGGCGCAGCATCCGCGTCAGCGTCGGTACCGAGGCCACCGTGCACATCGCTGCTGCGCCCAAGAGCAGCCATATGACCTGCTTCACGAGCAGCGCCGGTGCCAAGCGGGCCTGCAGCAACAGCCCCCAACCTGTGAGCATCGCCGTAAAGGCGACGATGAGCGGGTCGAAGTCAGCCAATCGCCGGTCGAGCACGATGTAGCTACCGACCCAAGCGACGATCCACCCCCCGACCATAACGATCAACTGCCAGCTCTCCAAGCCGCGCGGGAAGGGCGCGAGGTGGAGTGTGACAGCGCCGGTTCCGACGAAGAGCGCGGCCAAGGCGAAGAGGAGCGCCCCCGCCGTCCTTCCGCCGAACGGCAGCTGTAGACCGAGGAGATTGATGGGTTGTGTGTTCAACGACCTGGTCGAAGCGTGCGCGGCTTCTCCCGAAACGCCGCGCAGGCTGCGGTCGGACTGGGCTGTGTTCAGGCTACGACTCATCCACGAATGCTTCGGTCAGCAGCTTGAGTCGCTCTCGGGCCGCCTCTGCAACGTGATCCGGCGCCGTGATCAGCGCGTTCTGCAATGCGTTGGCACAGTCGCATTCGTAGTCGGCTTCCACAATCCCGGGGACGAGCCGCCGGATCGTCTCCTGGGCGACCTCCACGTTGGCGTTGAGCTGCCGGATGACCATCTCGACGGTAACGGGCTCCTCTGATTCATGCCACACGTCGTAGTCCGTGATGTGGGCCATGGTTGTGTAGCACAAGCCAGCCTCACGGGCCAGAAAGACCTCAGGTGCAGCGGTCATGCCGATGATGTCCATACCCCAAGACCGGAAGACGTAGCTCTCAGCTTTGGTGCTGAAGCGGGGTCCCTCAATGGTGATGAAGTTCCCACCTCGGTGGACATCTCGGTCTTCCTCCGCCACGGCGTCCGCCAGAAGCCCTGATAGCTGAGGGCAGTAGGGGTCTGCGACGGAGATATGGGCGACCCAACCGTCCCCGAAAAAGGTGCTCTTGCGGAGTTTGGTGAAGTCGAAGACCTGATCGGGCACCACGATGTCACCCGGCTTGAGATCCTCACGAAGCGAGCCACAGGCCGAGACGCTGATCACCTTCTCCACCCCTAACTTCTTCAGGGCGAAGATGTTCGCCCGGTAGGGTACCTCTGTGGGCATGTGAACGTGGCCGCGACCGTGCCGGGGAAGGAAGGCCACGGCGATGCCCTCGATCTCACCAACGACGATGACATCGCTGGGCTCGCCGAAGGGCGTATCTATCTCCACCTCGCGCACATTGGCCAGACCGGGCATGTTGTAGAGACCGGAACCGCCAATCACGCCGATGCGAATCTTCTCGTTCATTCGGTTCTCTCCTTAGGGTGTTCACTGGCATCCGGGGAAACTTGACCAACAACAAACTCGAGCGGCGTATGGCACCTTCCGCATCCTACCATTGGGTCCTTAACAGCCCCACCGCTCTCGCTGCAGGTGGCCTCCACGACGATACGCGATCGTCGGGATTTCGGTAGCCAGAATAGCCAGCGCCTGGGGGCGCGCATCCCGGCGATCCTGGCGTGAAGCTCCATGGTCGGGCATCGGTTAGCTTGCTTGATCCTCGGGACGGGACAGGTGCGACAGAGCTCCGACGTCCACTCGGCGGCATCGCTCGTGCCGTTCAGCAGATGGCATCGCTCGCGCACCGTGGCCCGCCGATGGGCGTCGGCGTAGTAGAAAGGACAATCCTGACCGTAGGGCGTCTGCATGGGGCCCTGGGTCTAGCCCTGAATGTAGCTCTGAACTGCCTGCCGGTTCACGTAGACCAGAGGGACCTGCGAGGGGCGCTCCACCGAGGCCGGCGCCAGGTAGTGGATACTGGCATCTGAGATCGGGAAGAAGGTACCCTTCCAGAAATCGAGGAAGTTGTCCAGCGATGCCTCGCTGAGGAAGGGGGCTTGGCCGCGGATGATCGCGAGCGGCAGATTCAGAATGAGCACCTCGGTTCGTGGGGCCTCGCGGAACTGTTCCAGCGCGGATTCACCAGGGAGGATCAGGTATTGCACACTCGCTCGAGCGAGCACGATCTTCGGTGCC
>JBNGDU010000230.1:0-12601 GCA_049975025.1 Anaerolineae bacterium | reverse complement strand
GGTTGGTGGCGGCCATGATCACCACTCCCTGATTGGGCTCAAAGCCGTCCATCTCGGACAGGAGTTGGTTCAACGTCTGCTCGCGCTCGTCGTTCGTCGCGATCGCGCCCACCGTCGCGCGGGACTGCCCGATCGCGTCGATCTCGTCGATGAAGACGATACAGGGCGCCTTGGCTTTGGCCTGCTCGAAGAGATCGCGCACGCGCGCCGCCCCGACACCCACGAACATCTCCACAAAATCAGACCCGCTGATCGAGAAGAAGGGCACCCCGGCCTCGCCGGCCGTCGCCTTCGCGAGCAACGTCTTGCCCGTGCCGGGCGGACCCACCAGCAGGACGCCCTTGGGCAACTTGGCGCCGAGCTTCGTGAAGCGCTCCGGATCCTTCAGGAAGGCGATGATCTCCTTCAGCTCAACCGCGGCCTCCTCCGCGCCGCCCACGTCTTTGAACCGAACGCCGGTCCGCTCTCCTTCGATCTCCTTGGCTTGGCTCTTGCCGATCGACATCACCCCGGCGCCTGCCTGGCCCATCCGCCGCAGGCCGAAATACCAGAGCAATCCCAGCGGCAGAAGCGGGATGAGCCAGCCGAGCAGCGTCGGCAACAAAGCGTTCGAAGGAGCCTCCCCGGAGAAGGTCACCCCCGAGTCGGTCAACCGCTGGATCAGGTCAGGATCATCGACCCGCACGACGTTGTAGACCCTGCCCTCTTCCGCTTCGTCACCGCAGCAGTTGTAGAGAATTCGATCCTGAGTGAGCTGAACCTCTGCGATCTCCCCGTTCTCCAATTGTTCCAAGAACTGGCTGTAGGGCACCTCGCTCCACCGGATGACCAGAGGACGGAAGATCAGGGTCTGAAACGCCCAGGCCATCACCAGCGCGATGATGAGGTAGATAGCCGAGAACTGCATCTGCTTTCTTTGTCGCTTATCCATGCTAAACAAACCTCCGGCAAGCTGTGCTTGCCCAGGACTTATCGAGTAAAACGGAAGCGCGCCCCGGGACGTTCATCTCGGACGTACGCTTCCGCGACTTCGAGGATACCAGACAAAGATTAGCAGCGCATTAGCGGCACATCAGGAGTGCATTAGAAAGCCAGAAAGCGTTAGGGATCATCGAGGGGCTCAGGTGTTGACTACCGGACGTCGCCGGTCTTCATCAATTCCTCGAGAAGCACCGTGGCGAAAGCACCCTTAGGCGCGAAGAACTCCACGATCAAATGGCCCTCTTCGTCCATCCTATGCGTTGCGTCTTCAGGATTGTAGCGCAAGGGACGGCGCAACCCGCGCGCCCTCACCGATCGGAAGGAGTCCAGAGTCAAACCGGCTCGCGCGAGCACTTGAGCCTCCAGAACCCCGGCTGCGTCCTTAGCTTCCAGCATCTTGTAGCCGTAGATGGGGCCGGTGGCAGAGATCTCCCAATCCGCGGCCCGAGGGCGCTCCGCGGTCACGTCCTCCACGGTGAAGATCCCGCCGGTCGTCTCCTTCTTAGCAACGTCGCCCTGGATCACCGTATCCATCGTACCGGCCTCGATGCGCGCCGCGAGCACCTGGTTGAACAACGCGGACTGTAGCGCACTCACGAAAAGGTGCCGCAATCTCCGCGACAGGTGGTGTACACCGTGGGAAGCCAAGCGCTCCTGATCATCGTGGAGCAGATAGTATCCGAGGATTTGGTTGTCCCCGCGATTGCCGAAACGCTGCGGGCCATAGGCATTCGGCACGCCCCGCACCCTCAGCCGGTGCAGAATGGCTGCGGCCCGCGTGTCGGCATCTCGTACCACGCCCCAAATGCGCACCGTAAACCGGTTGCCGCGCAGGTGTCCGGCCCGGAGCTTGTTGCGATGTCGTTTCACCCAAAGGATCCGCGCCTGGTCCAGTTGCAGAGCCTCGACGGCCTCGACGGAGACGCCGTGCACGGAGAGCGTCTGTCGCGCGATGGCGTGCGTGTCCTTCAATCCTGCACTACCGATAACCCTGGATGAGATATCCAGCTTCTGCGCCACCTCCTGGATAAGCTGTATCGTGGAGACGTTGCGCTTCTCCACGCGCAGATAGACATGCTCGCCCTCCCCTGAAGGCTCGTACGCAGGCACCTCATCGACGACGAAGTCCTTGACCTCGGTACGGATCACGCCGCCGACGCCGGGTAACTCCGTCGTCAGATAAGGAACGTGCCAGGCCAGCTTGGTCTCAAGATCATCCATATCACACTCAGTCGCTCAGCAGATAGGCGACGAGCAGCTTGATCGTCGCTTCCATCGAATCCCGGTGGGTGCGTTCGTAGGCGTGAGAGGCATCCACACCGGGGCCGACCAGCCCGACGGCGAGATCGGCGCCGGCCCGCCACGCCGCTTCCCCGTCGGAACCGTAATAGGGGTAGATATCCACCCGGTAGGGAATATCATAGGACGCCGCGAGCGACGTCAACCGGCGTCGCAATCCGAGATGGTAAGGCCCACCGGAGTCCTTCGCACAAATCCCGACCGTGAACTCGTCAGAGTTCTGATCCTCGCCCGCCGCAGCCATATCCACGGCCACTAATTCCTCGACATCGGACGGAATGCCGTTGGCGGCGCCGTGCCCGACCTCCTCGTAGTTCGAGATCAAGACGTCAAGGCGGTAGCGGGGTGCCAGGTTCGCATGATACAGGCTCAGAAGCGCGCCGTAGATCGCGGCTACCCCTGCCTTGTCATCCAAGTAGCGAGAGCGCACGAAGCCGTTGACCACCTCAACGCGTGGATCGAAGTAGACGAAATCACCGACCTCGACACCCAAGGCCTGCGTCTCCTCCTCCTCGCTCGTGCGGGCGTCCAACCGCACTTCGTAGTTCTCCGGTACGCGCTCCAGGTCCCGAGTCTCCGAGCCGTAGATGTGGACAGACGCCTTGGTCGGGAGCAAACTACCTCGGATCGCCTCGCCGCTCTGCGTCGTCACCGTACATCCCTCACCCTCCACTGCATGCCAATCGAAGCCACCCACCGGTGTGAGCAACAAGCGCCCGTTGTCCTTAATGCGACGCACCATCGCGCCAAGGGTATCCACGTGAGCGGTCAGGGCTCGGGGATGCGTCTCGGCGCCCGACCACGTCAGGACCAACCCACCCTTGCGCGTGTAGGCGGTGTCGACCGGCAACGCCGTCACCACGTTCTGAACGTAGACCATCGCCCCCGCCGTATCCCCGGTCGGACTGGGTGTATTGAGAAGGCCTACCAGGAATTCGATCGTCTCATCCAGTGGAACATCGGGAAGCGCCATAGGACAGTCTCCTTAACATGAACAGACTCAATGGACAGAGTATAGTCGCGCAAGAGAGTTCTACAAGGAGACGCTTCCAGGGATCATCGATTGAGCCGAGGGCCAAGCCGGGGTGCATTTCATCTTTGGGGCAACAGACAGATATCTGTCATCGTATCCGTGGAGGCACCATGCAGTTTTGGCTGGTCAAGACCCTTGTGGTCTCGTCAGCATTGGCCAAAACTGCCCAAGGCGCATTTCACGATGGACGAAGACTAGCGCCTGTGGGACTGCGCCGAGTCCAGCTTGGTCATTCGCCCCAGCGTGAAATACGCCGGCAAGCCGCCTTGGATTGCGACAACTCCCTATCGATGCTATCATATTCGCAGGTGAGAAAGACGATGAGCGACCTACAAATCGTGCCTGCCGACACGCTGGATAGCGAAGAGCTGGCCCGCCTCCTCAACCAAGCTTATACGGACTACTACATGACGATCTGGCTTGAGCCGGATAAATTCCAACGCATGTGCTGCGAGGTGGACGTCGATCTAGCGGGGTCCGTTGTCGCGCTGATCGGCGCGACGCCGGTGGGCATGGCGTTGCTATCCCTGCGCGGGCGGGAAGGATGGATCAGCGGCGTCGGCGTGCGCCCGCAGTGGCGCCGCCGTGGTATCGCGCGGCGTCTCATCCAGACGATACAGGAAGGGGCGCGTCGTGATGGCCTCGACCGTCTGCGGCTGGAGGTACTGGCGCAGAACAAACCCGGCATCCAGCTCTATGAGCACCTGGGCTTTGTCCACGCGCGCGAGCTGCTGGTTTTGTCCGTTGAGGCAGGTGCCGTCCCGCGGACCCGGATCCCACCTGCCATCCGGTCGGCTCAGCCGGATCAACTCCTTGACAACTATCAGGCGCTTCACAACGCGGAGCCGCCCTGGCAACGGGCGCTTCCCTTGCTCCGAAGCCGCGCATCACGTCTCCAAGGGCTGGCCCTCTGGAGCCCAGATGAGAAGCTCGTCGGCTACGTGCTCTATCAGCCTCAACACGGCGTCTACGCCATCGTGGACCTGGCGGTGGATCCTACGCACCCCCGGCGGATAGAGGCCGGCAGCGAGCTTCTGGCGGCCCTCCACGGCACGAATACCGACGTCGGAGGCTATATCGTCAACGTGCCCGCCGCCGCGCCGATCCTGGCTTCGTTTACCGACGTTGGCTATTGCGTATGGCACCGTCAACATGAGATGACGTGGCCTACATGAGTCCCCGGTGGCCCGATGACGGAGACACCCAAAAGCCCGCCCCGTGACACCAGTACCACGCCGCCCATGGCAAGCTGTGGAAGCTGTGGACGGTTCATCGGCCCTTACAATCGCTGTCCCTACTGCGGCGCCCGGCGATCAGGGCGCTTAAGCATCCGAGCGGTCAAGATCGCGGCCGTGCTTTTGGCCACCTTTGGCCTGGCGGCCCTCTGGTGGCTCGCCCGCCACACGGACGTCCCGCAGATCTCCGCGGCGGGCGCCGCCGGGACGATGAACCTGGCCTACGTGCGCGTGGACGGCACGATTGTGCGCGGCTTGAGCTACGAACCGGATTCCGGTTATCTGGGCTTCTGGTTAGCGGACGAGACCGGGGAGATCCACGTCAACGCCTATCGCGATGTGACCCAGGACCTCCTGGCTTCGGGCATCGTGCCGGCGATTGGGGATGAGATATCCGTCGCCGGTACCTTGCGCGTTCGGGAGACCTACGCAGCCCTGACCATCGATGTCCCGGAGCACGTTCGACTGCGCCGGCCCGACCCTATCCGTCTCAAGGCCGGCGAGATCACGATCCTCGACGAGGGCAAGCGCGTTCGCCTCACAGGCGAGGTCCGGCGCTGCACCGTACCGTACGAGGGCCTCACGCTGATCACCCTTGCAGACGAGAGCGGGGAGATCGTCATCGCCGTCGACGAGGCGGTGACGTTGTTGACCGGCGCACTCCCAGAGATCTCAGAGGGGCAGGGGATCGAGGTCACGGGCGCTGTGACCCTCTACCGGGACACGCCCCAGATCGCGCCGGCGACTGTCGACGAGATCGTCCTCTCGGAGGCACCGGCGGCGCCCACACCATTGGCCTTGACCCCGCTCGCCGCCCTTTCCGATGACGACCAGGGACTCACGGCGCGAGTCCGCGGTCGCGTGGTCCTTCTCGAGGGATTGAAAGGAGGCGTAAAAGCGACCCTCGATGACGGCACGGCGGAGGTCGCCCTGCTGCTGTGGGATCGGGTCCACCGGGACCTCACCGATCCGGTCGCATTGGACGTCGGCGCCGAGATCGAGGTCACCGGCGAGGTCGAGCTCTACAAGGGTGAGCTCGAGCTGGTGCCGGGCAGCGGCGCCGACGTCGTCATCGTAGAGCCGGCACCCGCGCCGCCATGGGTTGAGCTTGGCGATCTCACCCCATCGGACGCGGGGCGCGTGGTGCGTGCGCGCGGCGTCCTGCGCGAGCCCGCAGGATTCTCAGCCGGCGTGAAGGTGCCGCTGGACGACGGCACCGGCGTTCTGACCGTGCTCCTCTGGTCGAACATCTACGAGCAGCTCGATCCCTCTCCGCAAGCTGGCTTACAGGTGGAGGTCGTCGGGCTGATCGACGTCTACAACCAGAAGCTGGAGTTAATCCCCCGCTCGCGCTACGATTGGCGCGTGAGATCCATCGATGATTGAGCTCCTGGCCTGGACGCTCGCCGGCTGCTTGGCGGCCTGCGTCGTGGGGCTCGTGCCGGCGCTTCACATCTACAACGTCGCGGGGCTGCTCCTGCTCTTCACGGCGACGGGGCACCTTGACCTGCCGCCGGAGCCGATGGTCTACCTCTTCATCGGACTCATCACCGGCTACGCGATGGTGAACACCATTCCCAGCGTCTTCCTGGCAGCTCCTGACGAGAGCATGGTCTTTGTCGTGCTTCCCGGTCAGAAGTACATGCTGCAAGGGCGAGGCTATGAGGCCGTCGTCCTGACGGGCTTGGGGGGATTGGGAGGGCTCATCGTGCTTTTCGCACTGACGCCTGTGGCATCCAGTTGGCTTCCGGTTATCCGTGCGATCCTCCAACCCCACCTCGGTTGGATCATCTGGACGGTCATCGCCTATATGCTTCTGTCCGAATGGCCGAAAGGCACCGGTCGCGACCGCGCCGGATGGCGTCGTTGGTGGGATGGCTGGCGCTCGCTGATGGCCGGTCTGGTCACCTTCCTGCTGTCCGGCGTGATGGGACTCGTCCTGATGTACCGCTCGCCCGTGCGACTGGAGGTAGCGTACCAGAACCTGATGCCCGCCTTTGTCGGCCTCTTCGCCGTGCCGTGGATCATCCAGAATCTCCTGGCCCGGGTCGAGCTCCCTCGGCAGCACGTCGCGAGGGATATCGACGCACCCTGGCCTGTTCTGACCCAGGGATCCCTCGCCGGTGCGTTGGGCGGCATCTTCGCCGCCTTCTTCCCGGTGGTCACCGGCGGCATCGGCGGATTTCTCGCCGGTCACGCGACGGCCCAACGGGATGAGCGCGCGTTCATCATCGCCCAGGGCGCGTCGAAACTAACCTACTACGTCGGCGGATTTCTGTTATTCTTTGTACCGGGGCTGCACCTGACCCGGGGCGGGATGGCTTGGATGGCGAGTACACGGTATACTGCTTACACGCCGACTGACTACTATCGCGCTACCGCCGCCGCTCTCTTGGCAGGCGTGACCAGCTTCTTGATCTCACTGCGACTTGCGCAGGCGTTTGTCGCCTTGAGCCGCCGGATCAGCTATCGAACCGTCAGTTGGATCACGTTGGGCGTGGTGTTGATCGTCGTGGCCGGTGTCACGGGTCTGCCGGGTTTAGGAATCTGCGCCGTGGCGACGGGCATCGGACTGATCCCGGTGCTATGGGGGGCGCGCCGCATGAACGGTATGGGCGTCCTGCTACTCCCCATCGCGCTGAATATGTCAGGTGTCGGTGACCGCGTTGCCGCACTGTTGGGCTTATTGTAACGTTCTGATTGGAGCTTATGTCACCCGATCCATATCTGGCCGATCTTCTGAAGGCCTACACGGTCTCCATCGTGGGCTTGCGCAGCCTAACCGCTGCAAGTCCCCATGCCGATCAGGGCGCCGCCGAGGTTCATAACGCTTAAGATGCCCGATCCCACACGCGACTATCTCTCCCTGCTCCTCAACCAATATTGGTTCGCCCCTCCGGTCGCGCTCTGGCGCGCGATCGAACTGCGCGTGTTGGCCGAGGAGAGTTTCCCGCGTCCGATCCTGGACCTAGGCTGTGGTGATGGCCTGATCGCGGAGGTGCTGTTCGCCGGCGAACCGCCCATCGAGGTGGGCTTCGATCCCTGGTTCGGCCAGGTGCAGAAGGCCCCCACGACCTGCGCCTATCGAGAGGTCCAGCAGGCGTTGGGTGACAGCATGCCCTATCCCGACGCATCCTTTCAGACGGTGCTCAGCAACTCGGTCCTGGAGCACATTCCCCAGCTGGGGCCGGTTCTCGCGGAAGCCGCCCGCGTGCTGGCGCCTGGCGGGCGCCTGATCGCCACCGTGCCCAGCGACGCCTTCCGGCGCCTGCTTGGCGGCTACCGAGACCACCTGGCGCGCGGCGACCGCAGGGCTGCCGAGGCCTACGCGGACGGTGTTGATCGCTGGCTGGAGCACCACCGGTATCCGACGCCGAAGGCGTGGCGAGAGATGCTGGACGACGTGGGCCTGCGACTCACCCGCGCCCAATACTATGTTCCCCGGGACGTCGTCGCTCTCTGGGATGAGGCTAATATAAGCTACGGTCTCCGGGGCAAAGGGATAAACCTCTACCGCTGGTTGGCCTCGCCACGTCTCCGTCCGTTGGGTTACCAGCGTTGGATCAAGCGTTGGATCGTCCGTACCTTGTCGCAACGTTGGCGGCAAGCTTATGAAATGAACGTCCCGCCGGATGCCGCCGGTGGGGGGTTACTCGTTATAGGAGAGAAAGTAGGTTAAAAGCGCCACTATGTCCCCCGTTTATGGAGCCAAAGACGCACCTGATCTCGGACCCTGGAACGACTTCGTAGCATCGCAGCCATCCGGCAGCCTCCTGCAGACCACGCAATGGGGCATGCTCAAGGGGGACTTCGATTGGGACTGGGAGCTTGTCACCATCGAAGATGCTACCGCCCCTCGGGCCGGGGCCCTGGTGCTCTATCAGCAGCTTCCACTCAAGGCCGGCTCGATCGCGTACGTTCCCCGCGGCCCCGTGGTCGACTGGGAGGACGCGGAAACCGTGACGACGCTGTCGGCGAAGATCGAGGAAGCCGCTCGGCGTCGTCACGCGTGGGCATGCTGGGTCGAGCCCAAGGCACTGGATGGGTCCGACGCGGAGCAGCACCTGATCAACGCCGGTTTCGCCTCCTCGTCTCGCACCATACAGCCGAGAAGCACGATCCTCGTCGACATCTCACCTCCGGAAGAGGATATCCTTATGGCGATGAAGTCCAAGACCCGCTACAATATCCGGCTTTCCGGGCGCAAGGACGTGACCACGCGCGAGGGCGATATGGAAGATGTCTCCATCTTCTATGACTTGATAGAAGAGACGGGTGAGCGCGACGAGTTCGGCGTCCACAGCCGGGGCTACTATCGACGTGCGTTCGAGCTCTTCAAGCCGCGCGGAGAGATCGGCCTTATCCTGGCGGAGTACGAGGGCGAGCCCCTCGCCGGCCTGATGGTCTTCGCTGTGGGAGACACAGCCTACTACATCACCGGCGCTTCATCCAACCGTCACCGCAACCGCATGCCGGCCTATGCTATCCAATGGGCCGCGATCAAGTGGGCCAAAGCGCGCGGCTGTACCCTTTATGACCTGTGGGGCATCCCGGATGCGGATGAGGAGACACTGGAAGCCGAGTTCACGGAGCGCAGCGATGGGCTTTGGGGCGTCTATCGCTTCAAGCGCGGGTTCGGCGGCGACGTAGTACGTTACACCGGCCTTTGGGAGAAGTCCCTTCACCCGCTCTATCCGGCTGCGTCGCACCTTTACCGATACCTGCACTAGCGCGAGATCGTCCTATCGGAGAGTGCTCTGTGGCCCTCTCTGCCAACGACCAAACAAGCACTGTTCTCACCGGGGGGAGCTATGCCGTTTACCTTCAAGCGACTTGAGATTCCCGATGTCATCCTGATCGAGCCGCGCGTCTTCGAGGACGAACGTGGCTTCTTTCTCGAAACCTATAAGCATTCGGCCTTTGCGGATGCCGGGGTGCCGGAGACCTTTGTGCAGTTCAACCACTCGCGATCGACCGCCGGTGTCCTCCGCGGCCTCCACTATCAGAAAGACCCTGCGGCCCAGGGCAAGCTCGTCGGTGCGGTGCGCGGTTCGATCTTCGACGTTGCCGTCGACATCCGCGTGGGTTCTCCGACCTATGGCTGCTGGGTGGGCGAGGTGCTATCGGAAGATAACCATCGTTCAATCTATATCCCGCCGGGCTTCGCCCATGGCTTCTGCGTCCTTAGCGATATCGCCGACGTCATCTATCAAGTCACCGCCGAATACGCGCCCGATCTCGATCGCGGCATCCTCTGGAACGACCCGGAGATCGACATCGCGTGGCCCATCGATGCGCCGGATCTCTCGGCCAAAGACGCAGCGCAGCCTCGCCTCGCGGACGCTGACAACAATTTCGTCTTCAAAGTCTCTCCCGGACCGGGGAGAGCTGATTGACGCTCTCCCGCTGACCGACGTGATCACCGGGAGCCACCGCTACCCGCAGGTGCGCCATCTGCCGGAGCCGCGAGCGTACATCCTATGAGCTGGCTGACCACGGCTATCGCCGTTCTGACCTTGGTTCTACTTGCCGTAAGCTGGCGATCGTCGGACCTCGTCATCTACCCCAGGACGCGGTCGGTCGCCAATTCCTACGCCTACCAGGTCGAGCAGAATCTGCTCGATCCCGACGCCTTCGCCAGCCTGCCCAAGGAGGAGATCCGCATCCTCTCCCCCTTTGGTTACGAGCTCTTCGCACTCTACGTGCCGTCGCCGGGCTCCAGAAAGACCGTCATCTTAGCCCACGGTATCCGTGGCACCAGCTATCACTCGGTCAAGTATCTGTGGGCTTTTCGCAAGCGCGGCTTCAACGCCCTGCTCATCGAACACCGAAACCACGGTCGCAGCGGGGGGACGAATACCACGTTTGGCTTCTATGAGAAAGAGGACATGCGCGCCTGGGTCGATTACCTACAGGGCGTCTACGGAAGCGAGATGCTGATCGGCACGCATGGCGAGTCTATGGGAGCGGCCATAGCACTGCAACACGCCATCGGCGATCCCCGCATCGCCTTTGTGGTCGCCGACTGCGCCTTTGCCAGCGCAAGGGACGAGATCGCCCACCGGCTTGGCGAGGACTACGGTCTGCCGCCGTTTCCCCTGATTCCGTTGTCCAGTCTCATCACAAAGCTCCGGACGGGATTCGCGTACGAGGATGCAGCGCCCATCAAAGGCATAGAAAACCTGACCATACCGGTTCTCTTTATCCACGGAGCAGAGGACACCTACATTCCGCCTGAGCACAGCATCAGACTCTACAAATCCAAGCCGGAACCCAAGAGAATCTGGCTGGCGCCGGATGCAGGACATGCGGAGTCCCTTTCTACCCATCCAGACACGTATGATCGCTTGATCGGCGACTTCTTAAGCGACCACGATTTCATCTGATCCGCTCGGGGCGTTCTGGGTCACGGCCAGTAAGTCACGGTCCACTCATCGAGCAGATCGGACGTGGAGTTCTGGAGCCGCCAGCCGCCATCGGTGCGAACCACGTCCCACTCCACGCTCCATAGACGACCGACGATCACGCCGCGATCGTTGTCCCAGGCGGTCACCATCGCGGCGATACGACCTCGATCCTCGCTCATGGCAGCAGGTATGGGATGCGCATCACCCACGCTGACCCGGACGGTCGTCGCATAGCCGTTAGCCCAGGCCGCATAATCGGGGCGGTTCTGCGGCAGAAGCAGGTCGTAGGCTGTCGGCAGATCGCGATCGTCGAGCGCCAGGTAGAAAGAGATGACCGCGTATTCCGGTTTGTGTGTCGGATAGGACTGGGGACGGTCTGAGAAGTACCAATCGTAACGGTCAGATGTCCATCCGTAGGTGCCATCCTCCCAGGTGTGGATCACATACCATGCGAGGCTTGGCGCGCCGAGCACGCGGTAGCCCTCCCAAATCTCCTCCTCCAGATCCCCATCAGCGTCCACAAAAGCCACACCGGCGTCGCCCGAGAAGAACCCGAGTCGCCGATAAGCTGCGCCATCCCAAGCGAAGAGGTGCAGAAGGGTTTCGTTGTCCTGAGCGTGACCGAAAATCCCGATCTCTACCACACCGTCCAAGTTGACGTCACGGATCACAAGCTCGCACGTCGGGTATTGGCCGAAGCCGACATCGGCAACGCCTGGCTCGGGCTGCGCCGGCTCTAATGCATAGGCCTCCGGATCATCGAGGACGAACGCAGCCAGGCGAGGCGGGGATGCCGTTGTCTGGTGGACCAACGCCAGCCACTCCGGGAGACTGTCGGCATCCAGATCCTCATAGCGAAGGCACACCAGGTCAGCATCGCCTACTTGCGTCAAGACCTGGGTCAAGCCTGCTTCGGCCGCGGCCTGTAACTGCGCCGGGTCAGGTGTAGGGACCGGGGTAGGCGTAGCGGTTGGGCTGGGGCTTGGCGTCAACGTCGGGGACGGTGTCGAAGTGGGCACCCGCGTCCTCACAGGCGACGGGACGGCTGTGGGTGTTGCCGAGGGCGCAGCTGAAAACGTCGCACAACCGGGGAGGAGCAGTGCCACCGTTATGATAAGAGCCCAGACTTCCCTCATCTTGGATATCCTGTGTTAAAGCCAAATAGGGGCACGGAGCCGGATGGCTTCGTGCCCCTATGCGATAAGCAACACTATGGTCTAGGAAGCGCTCCGCATCTTGCGCGCCATCACCATAACGGCAATTAGCACGACAGCAGCGCCGACCAGCAGCCATTCGCCAAGACCCGTATCCGCCAACTGGTCGGCACCGAAACCTGTGCCCGCATCGTCGCCTTCCAGCGGTGTGGCGGTCGGCCTCGGCGTCGGAGTGGGCGTGGGCGTGCGGCGTGGCCGCGGGGTCGCGGTGGGTTCGACGTCGGCGCCGGTCCCCTCATCTTCTTCACCCTCGCCAGAGGTCGCCTCCGTCAGTGTGGCCGTTGGCCCCACAACCGGCGTCGCCGTGGGCTCTGGGGTTTCAGTTGGCGCGGCCTCTTTCGTCGCGGCCACCGATTCAGCCGTTGCCGTCAACTCCTCAGCCACATCCGCGGTCGGAACGGGTGTATCGGTAGGCACCACGTCAGCCGGCTG
>JBNGDU010000229.1:11168-12605 GCA_049975025.1 Anaerolineae bacterium | reverse complement strand
CGGCCCACCACCTTCTCCACAGCATCTACCCGTGCCGGTGAAGAGCCCACGACCTCCAAGTCGCCAGACACGATCCCAGACATCGCCTGCGAAGTCGTCTTGGTCTTTTCTGCGCTCATAGATGACCTCCCACTCACTCCTGCCCAGGCTGCGCCTGGTCCGCCATGTGCTTCGCAGCTGCCTTAACGGTGCGCACAATCTTGTCATAGCCCGTACAACGGCAGAGATTGCCCGCCAGCCAAGCGCGAATCTCAGCGTCCGAGGGATCCGGGTTCCGATCCAACAAGGCCTTGCTCGCGATCAGCATCCCCGGCGTGCAATAGCCGCACTGTAGGGCATCCTGCTCGATAAACGCCTCCTGGAGGGGATGCAGGCCGTCCCACTCGGCCAGGCCTTCCACCGTGGTCACCTCACGACCGTCGACCTCAACAGCCAGCACCAAACAGGAGTTCACCAAGCGCCCGTCCAGCAGCACACTGCAGGCCCCACAATTGCCGTCATTACAGCCTTCCTTCGCTCCCGTCAAGCCAAGGACGTCACGCAGACAGCTCAGAAGGCTCTGATAGGGCTCGCACAAGAACTCAACAAGCTCGCCATTGATCGTCGCTGAAACTAAGGTCTTCTCCGCCATTGTCTAGGCCTCCTCTCCACTCTCACCATCACCGGCAGCGCGAGCCACGGCCCGTCTGAGCGCCCGCTTCACCAAAATCCCCACCAGATGACGCCGCTGCGCCGCTGTTCCTCGGGTGTCATCGATGGGATGCGCCGTAGTCTGTGCTTTCGCAGCAGCCAAGGCAAAGGCGTCCTCCGAGGGCGCTTTGCCCACCAGGGACGCGCCGGCCTCCTCCACCAGGAGCGGTCGCGGCGCGACGGCTGCCAGTGCAATGCGCGCGTCGGCGATCTTGGCGCCGTCCTCGGTCAGCGCGACCCAGGCACCGGCGCCGGCCACGGCGATGTCCATCTCACCCCTGGGGATGAACCGCAGATAAGTCGCGCCGCTGTGGGGTTGCGGCGGCGGGAAATGGAACGCCACCACGAGATCACCCCGCTGCAGCACCGTCTCCCCCGGCGCCGTGCAGAAGTCGGCCACCGGCACGCGCCGTCTGCCCCCAGGGCCGGCGATCTCGACCTCGCCACCGAGTACTATCATAGCCGGTATCGTGTCCCCACTAGGTGCCGCGTTGCAGAGATTGCCGCCCAGCGTCGCTCGTCCGCGGATCGCCGTACCGCCGATGATCGAGGCAGCGTCGATCAGGCCCGGATAGAGCTCGGACACCTGCTGGTTCTCCGTGAGGAGTGCACAGGTCACCGCGGCCCCAACCGTCAGGCCCTCGTCGGCATCAAACGCGATGCGCGTCAGCTCCGGGATGCGCTTCACATCCACGACCAGGTCCACATCGTGGCGCCCGTTGCGCAACTGGACCAACAAGTCGGTCC
>JBNGDU010000229.1:0-11158 GCA_049975025.1 Anaerolineae bacterium | reverse complement strand
CATCTGCGACCTTCATGCAAGCGCCGATATTCAGGTCTCCATCGAGCCTGTTGATACCTTTAAGAGAATCGATCCTGTCCAGGGAGATCAGGTTCTCAGGGGCGAGCACCTTCTTTTTCATGTTCACCAACAGGTCGGTCCCACCGGCCAAGGGGCGGGCCCGCCGCCCCTTGTCGGCAAGCAAGCCCACGGCCTCCTCGACCGTCGTTGGGGCCTCATATGCAAAGGGTTTCATAGCCAATTACCTCCTCCATGAACAACCCACATCCTCATAATGACGATAGCTCAAGGTTATTCTCAACCACGCTACCTACAACCCGAAGTGTCGCGCCGCCGCGACGATCACCATCCCCACCACCACTGAACCGAACAGGCTCTTCGTCCGCCAGGCCACGATAAACGTGGGCACCGCCGCCCAGAGATAGAGGTTGGAGAGGCCAAGGCGCACCCCATCCTCCACCCATACCAACGAGGGCAGCAGCATCGCCGCGAGCACCGCCACCGGCACGTATCGCAGCCACGCCACAACGAGCGGCGGCAACGGACGTGATGAGAAGAGCCACAAGGGCAGCAGGCGCGGCAGGTAGGTCACAAGGAGCATGCCCACCATCGTGAGCAGGATCGCACGCTGATCCATCATCGCCCCTCCGCCGGCGTGCCACGGGCCTGTTCTAGCGCAACGCCCAGCGTCGCGCCAACGACCGTGGCGAGGATCACGCTCCACTGACCCATGCCCCATAGTGTGAGAAGCACGGCTAGGAGACCGGTCAAGACCGCGACGACCACCTCGATCCGCGCCTTGATCTGCATCACCAACAGGGCGACAAACATGGCCGGCAGCGTGTAATCCAGCGCCCAGGGGCGCACATCGGTGATGCGCCCACCCACCACGGCGCCCAGCCATCCGCCGAAGATCCAGGAGAGCTGAGCCGTCGCGTTGAGGGCAAAGACCTCGGCCTTAGGGGGCACACCCGACGCAAACTGCACGCTGTGGAGCGCGAAGGACTCATCGGTCAGCTCGTAGGCGAAGGCCGCCAGCGCGCCCTTGGACCATCCCTTGAGGTAGGGGGAAAGCGCGGCCGAGAAGAGCATGTGGCGCAGGTTGACGACGAAGGTCGTCAAGATGGTGGAGAGAGCCGGCGCCCCGGCGCCAAAGAGGCTCACCGCGATGAGCTGGGAAGAGCCCGCGTAGACCAGAACCGACATAGCCACGGTGTTGAAGAGCGAAAGCCCCGCCTGTTGGGCCAAAACGCCGTAGGCGAAACCGATGGGGATGTACCCCATGACGATGGGCAGCGCACGCACGACGCCCCGAAACCATGCGGATCTCTGCGACGTAGCGACGTCTAGCGTTGATTCTTCCATGACCTTCGATATCACCTTGCGACGCCAGGATCGCGCGGGCAGTCGAGCCGTACTCCGCAACAATCAGGAACAGAGAGCCCATGCCGCGCGCTGAATTCTAAGTATATCCTAGAGGAGCAAATTCCAGCCCGCGATGGCCCGGACACGCTCACCGGGCCCAAGAACCCGACTGAGCCGACGGCGCACCACGAATCCCATCATGAAAGACTCGAGCAAAACAACGGGATCCACCACGTACGCCAGGAGTTGCGAGACGACACGCTTGGGCGTCAAGCTGACCGCCAGCACCGAGATTAGGCAGAAGAGAGGCGTGCCGTGCATCACGACGCCTAACGCGAGGCGTGAAAGTCCCCCTCAACGTGTTCAATCCTACCACGATCTCCAGCTACTGCCATTTGGGCCCGCGCCAAAATGGAGAGCCGGTTGCCGAGATTACCGCTTGCAAGTGGTCAGTTCTGCAGCCCTCCAAGGGCGTGAAGGCTGTCCTCCATTCGAGCGTAGTGCGCCAGGAGTGCATCGTGAAGTCCCTGCGCCTGGTCCTCCAGCGGCATATCGGTCACCGAGAGCGCCCGGTTCTCCTTAGCGGAGGCGTTGACCTGTGCGATCCACGCATCCGGAATGCCGCCGCTGCCGCTGAACGCTCCGGCGATGCCCGCCGAGACCGAAGCCAGGCAGTCGGTGTCCCGGCCCATGTTGACGGCGGCCTCCATCGTCGCCCTGACATCGCCCTTGTAGACGTAGAAGAGCGCCATGGCCTTCGACGTCACCTCGAAGGCACGACTCTGAGCCATCGGGAGGCCCACAGCGTAGTAGCGCTGGTAGAATTCAGCGACGATCTCCTCATAATCCGAGCAGCCGTCGGCGATCTCGACCGCTGCAAGGATCTCGTCCCGTGCGGGCTCGACAACGTACGCCGTCGCCTGCTCGATGACCGAATCGGGCGTGGCGGTCGGCTTGAAGGCCTCGGCGATGGCGGCGCAGACCGCGGCGCTCCAGTCGATGCCGATCGTGTAGAGCGGGAAGATCTTCTTGCTCTCCTTCCACGGGATACCGCGTCCCGTAGGCGGCTGGTAGAGGCGCGCGACATCCAGCGCGTTCTTGGCTGCGAGCTCGGGAAAGCAAGCATTGACGATGCCGATGGGGTGGCAGGCGCGGTTGAAGCCCATCCGCCCGTAGTGCGCATCGTAGTAGCCGGAGTCCTCCGGCGAGATGCCGGCCCGGATCAACCGGTAGTGAATCTCATCCTGTTGTCCCGCCAGGATGCCGAAGTTCTCCTCATCGACGTATTTGAGCCAGGTCTTCGCCAGGTCGCGCGCCGTGATAGGGCCGTTGTTGTCGATGATCGACAGGACCATCAGCTTCTGTCGCTCGACGCCGTCCTCGGTCGTGCCGGGCGGATAGACGTTGCCGCCGAGCCTATAGGGCACCAGGCGATCCAACCAGCCGTAGCGGGCCTTGATCTCATCGTGGGACTTACCCTCCACAGGTGCGCCCATCGCAGAGCCCACCTGTGAAGCCGCCAAACAGCCGAAGACCTTGTCATAAAGTCGGGTCGTCATATAGGATCATCTCCTCCATCAAGAAACGGCAGCTAACCGCAAAGCACGCGGAGAACGCAAAGGTGGCTCAATGATTCTGGCTTTCTAGAATTCCGCACACAGATTTCTGCTTTTTTCCTTTGCGGTCTTTGCGATCTTTGCGGTAAATTCGCTCTTCGTTCAGTAGAGCCTGAGCTCCCCCTGCCCTTGATCCGCCAGCGCGAAGAGCTCTGCGCGTGCCGCCTGTCGCCAGCCCGCCGCCTTGGGGAAGTCGGCGAAGCTGCGGACCGGCGTCAGCAAAGCGTGGTCGCGAGGGATCCCCAGCGCCTGGAGCAGCCGATAATCCTGCAGGCTCTCGCCGAAAACCTCCCAGCGGATCGAGTCGACGGGCCCGTCCTCCCCGGGATAGACCTCGAAGGTATCGCCGAAGGCCCAGCCTCGCGACCAAGCCAGTCCGTCCTGGACGGTGTAGGGATCGATGAGCCTGCGGGTCTGAGATTCGTACCAGTAGTTGTACCCCCAGTGGAGGAACCCCTTGAAAGGCCAGCGATAGAAGAGAAAGCCGTGCATGCCGATCTTCGCCAGCGGCGTGTCGAGCAGCCGGTTCAGGTATGGACCGCGCGGCCCACAGCAATAGTAGCACCAACAGGGGATCCCCTCCTCCACGAAGTCCAGCGCGACGCGGATGCTGGGTATCGGCCTGTCGGTCAGTCCCTGGCGCGCGAAGTCGATGTCGCTCAGAGCATCCATGACCTCCATCCAGGGCGCCAGCTCACGGAGCATCGCCCGATCCTGCCGGTACTGATCCAAGTGCTCGGCGTGAGGCTCGTCCGAGACGTGAAAGAACGAACGGCCCACCAGATCCTCCTCTAGCAGGAACCGATGAAGCTCCGGAAGGAACTGGGCCAGGAAGCCTCGGTAGGTCTCGGATGTCGCGGGCGTGTCTGGTGACCATAGCAGCCGTTCCTCACGGCCCTGGCCCTCGTAGACCCGTATGGCGTGCTTGGCGCCCCATTGCGTGAAGAGGTGACACCACTCAAAATGGGTGATGCCGTGCTGCCGCGCCATATCCACGTAGCGCTTGACATCGCGCCAGTCAAAGCTGTAGGTATCCCCATCATCCCGCTTTACATGCAGCAGCTGACTCGGACGCTTCACGCCATCCAGCGGGGGCGTGAAGACCGGCACGTAGAGCGTGTCCTGACCATGGGCTACCACGTCTCCGATGTAGTTCGGGAGCACGGCCCAGAACCGCTCGTCGAAGAGGTCAGTCCCATACCAGTCGATCAGACTGTCGACGTAGAACCAGTGCGTGATATGGAAGTCCTGCCGCGGCTGGAGCACGACGTCGTGCAGCCGGACGACCACGCGACAGGTCAAAGGCTCGCCGTCCTCCGGACTCACGGTGACATGGATCTCGTCGGTCCCGGGCGCAGCGTCCGTCCCGGGCCTGACCGTGATCCAAAAGGCGTGCGTCTCGGCCTCCGGGAGCAACAGGTGATCCTCATCAAAGAGGGGGTCCGGGACGTAGCCGGGCAACCTCGCCGCCCGCTCCGTGTCAACATCAACCGGCGGATTGTAGTGGCGAACCGGCACGTACCCTACGCGGCGAACACGCAGATCCCAACCGGCTGGGCCGCGAGCCTCGACGCGCACCTGGCGCCGCTCCTCTCCGACCAGCCGCAGCGCAACCTGAAAGCTCATCGACTCATTCAGGGCGCCATCCAACACCAAAGGCTGGTAAGGACCCGGCGGTGTGTGGGGGAAATTACGGACAGACGATGTCGTCAACCAAGCGTAAAGCGTCACGTCTCACCTCCGTTATCAGCATCAGCGGCTGGGTTCTCATTCGCGCCCTCGTGGGCCACGTCAAACATCGCGACAGCGTTCTCCAACTTCACATCCCAGTGCAGCTCGGTCGTCGACCCCAGGAAATAGCCCACGCCCCCGGCGTCGGCGATGGTCTTCCGGCATACGGCTCGCACCTCCTCAGGCGTCCCATAGGGCAGCAATTGGCTTACGTCGATGCCGCCTGTCAGGAAAAGCTCGGGGTACCGCTCTCGAACGGCAGCCACCGACATGCCGGCTAACACCTCCAGCGGATTGAGGCCATCGATGCCGGCCCCAACAAGGTCGTCAAGGATCGACCAGAGATTTCCGTCGGAGTGGAAGAGGCAGATGGTGTCGCGCGCGTGCCAAGCCGCGACGAGTCGCTCGAGCCGCGGCACCCAGAGTCGCCGCAGCCACCTTGGGGAGAAGAGCAAGCCGCTCTTGTAGGCGATATCGTCGTAGGTCAGGGCGATCGGGATCAGCCGCGGATCCGCGATGGCAGCCACGCGGCGCAGCTCCGCCCGAAGACGCGCCTCCAACCAGGCCTCCACCAAATCAGGTTCGTCTGCCGTCAGATAAGCGAAGAGCTCCATACCCGCGGCCCAATACATCTCGGTGAGCCCAACACCGCTCTCCAGAACGAGGACCGTGGGATCATCGCGACCTGTGGGATCGCCGCGGGCGAATATACGCTGCAGGTCGCGGATCTCGGCGTGGGTCTCTTCGGCATACGCCTGATCTCGCACCAGCGCCTCCGTACGCCGGATCTCGTCTTTGACCCAGTCGATAAGCGTGGGCAAGTCATGGAAGGGGCGCTCCACGATCCACGCCGTCCAGCGCTCCTGCTGGATGACCAGCCCATCGTCGCGCTGATACTGCCCAGGCTCCCACGGCCCGTAGGGCATGCGGGTCATATCGAGCACGCGACCGATCGCCAGGCCCTTGACCTCACGACCGTTCTGGGGCGTCAGCTTCTGCCCGGCGTAATGCTCGATGATGGCATCGTTCTCCAAAATATCGTAGCAAGGCGTGCGATCCGTCTCCTCGAACCGCACGGTTCGCATCACGCGCTCACGCTTCGTCAAAGCCATTCGGCCTCCTCCGATACCAGAGCTCACGGTCACAGGACAAGTTTGCACTCGCTCTCCGTCGACTGTCAGCAACGATCCCGCCGCACCCTACCTGTAGGGTTCCACGGCCTTGACCAATGCTTCCGCCTCGGCCTCGCTCGCGAAGGAGGTCATGATGTACATGCCCTTCCCGCCGACAGCGTCGAGCAACGGTACAACCTCCTCCGGCTTGACGTTGATAGCCTGAACTGACTTGCCGGCCTCCAGTATCTTCCGGTACATCGGATACCACTCAGGGCTGCCACCCGGCGGCACCTGCGGATCCGGCGTCCACTCGATGGCATCGAGGGGCTCGATGTCAAGCAACAGGTCCAGATGCGGCATGCACTGGTGCCCGTCGAGATGAAACATCGAGCAGTCCAGCCACTCGCACTGCTCGGTCAACGCAGGCACAACGAAGCGATCAAACATGGTCGGCGAGAACATCGCCGAGGTATCGCACTGCACCTTCGCTACCTTGCCGGGCCCCCAGAGGCGAAAGGCCCCGAAAGCCGAGCTCCCATCCTCCAGCTTAATGGCCTGGTAGATCCGGTCATAGGCCTCAAAGAACGCCTGATTGGTCTCGTCGACCTTCTCCAGAACCCAGTCGGGACGCTCGATCATGTCCAGCAATAACAACTGTGGCTCCCGCAACGCTGCGACGATATCGATGTTCTCGATCAGGTCCGGGCATCCCACCACGTACTTGCCGTTCGCCAGTTCCGCGCAGGCCTCCAGCGTAGCTTCGGTGATCTGCCACCACCGGCTCTCGGGCTCAAAGCGCAGCGGCGGATGTCCCTCCGGATCGTCCGGATCGATCATCGGGTCATACCAGACGGTCTCCTCCGAGAGCACACCCTCGCCGCCCATATAGAGCGCCAGCGAGCCGGGGCCGACATCGGTAGACGCAATAGGTAGGGTGTCTGCCGGGAAGCTCTGACGAGAGAGCTGGTAGTGGTTCCACCGGGCGCGCCAGGCTGGTTGTGTGTAAAAGTAAGTGATATCAGGGGCTGCTCCCGGATGCACGACATCTTGGTGGGGTTCGTCCCGCGGCACGCCGGCCCCACCGAGGACCAGGCCCTCGTGGTGCCACCAGTCCAGAAAGTGCTGTTTCGTCGTCCCCCAGTTCTCTTTCCAACCACAGCTCATAACCGCTTCACCCCGCCGTCACCCCCATTGTCTGCATAGACTCCTTCCCTTCACCAGCCACCCAACATCAAACGCCAAGTCTACCAAGGCGCCCTACACGGCAGGCACACACCGCGTGCCATCCAGCCCTATCCAATATCCAACATCCAAAAATCCAGCTTCGAGCATCCAGCTTCCAGCACCGAGTCTCAAAACCCCACCGCCTGCCCATCCTTCCGCCAGTCGGTTCCGGCGCAGTAGCCATCCTGGAGCCGATAGATCAGCTGCGCTCCCCCAAAAAGGCCCGAGGGCGCCTCAGCACGTACCGGGTGCCCCCGGCGGCGCAGGTCGTCGACTACCTCCGGCGGGAAACCGGACTCGAGCGAAAGATCGAAATCCTCCTCCACCCGCCAGCGAGGCGCATCCGACGCAGCCTGGGGGTTCTGACCGTAGTCGAAGATCCGCGTCATCATCTGCACGTGGCCCTGGGTCTGCATCCAACCGCCCATGACGCCGAAGCTCATCACCGGCTGTCCCTGCCGGGTCACGAAGCCGGGGATAATGGTGTGGTAGGGGCGCTTCCCGCCGGCGACCTGGTTGGGATGTCCCGGCGTCACCTCGAAGCAGGCCCCCCGATTCTGCAGTGAGATGCCCGTACCGGGAATCACGATCCCGGAGCCGAAGCCCATATAGTTCGACTGGATATAGGAGACCATCATACCCTCGGCGTCGGCAGCTGTGAGATAGACGGTGTCCGGGTCGACGGGCATCGCCGACGTCGGGAACTTCGCACGGGCCATGTCGATCTCCCGGGCGCGCTCGGCGAGGAATGCCTCGTCCAGGAATGCCTCCGGCGCCACCTCCATCCACCCCGGATCCGCCAGGTGGCGCGAGGTCTCGGCGAAGGCCAGCTTCATCGCTTCCGCCTGCAGGTGAATGCTGTCCGCAGAATCCACAGGATATCGCGCCACGTCGAAGTGAGCGAGAATGCCGATGGCGATCAGTGCAGCCAACCCTTGCCCATTCGGCGGGATCTCGTGCAAGTGATAGCTTCTGTACCCCGCCTTCAACGGGATCACCCACTCAGGCTCGTGGGCAGCCAGATCCTCCTCGGTCAGAAGCCCACCGGTCTCACGGGCATACGCCGCCATCCGCGCTGCGAGCTCCCCATGATAGAAGGATTCGCCATGGGTCTCGGCGATCGTCTCCAACGTCGCAGCCTGATCCGGGCCCCGGAAGAGCTCACCCGGATGCGGCGCGCGCCCGTTGGGCAAGAAGGCTTCGGCGAAAGAGGGGAAATCCTCGTAACGACGCGCCGCACGGGCCCAGACCCTTGCGGTAATCGGCGAGACGAGGTAACCATCACGGGCATAGTGAACGGCTCCCTCAAAGAGATCGGCAAAGGGTAGACGGCCCAAGCGCTCTGAGAGCGCGACCCAGGCGCTCACCGCGCCCGGCACGGTCACCGGATCCCATCCCACTTCCGGCATGGCCTCCATAGCCTCGAATTTGGCGGTCGAGAGTGCCTGCGGCGACCGACCCGAGGCGTTGAGGCCGTGGAGCTGCTCGCCGTCCCACACGATGGCGAAGGCGTCGCTACCGATGCCGTTACTCGTCGGCTCTACCACGGTCAGCGCGACCGCCGTGGCCAACGCGGCGTCGACGGCGTTGCCTCCCTTTTTCAGGGCCTGCAAGCCCGCTTGCGCCGCCAGGGGCTGCGAGGTCGCCACCACGTTCTGAGCCAGAACCGGCATGCGCTGCGACGGATAAGGAAACTCCCAAGAGAAGGTCATTGCGTAGACTCCCCTAACTCTTCAACTGCTCTACACCCACTTTGAAAGCATCGTAAACCGGCTTCGGTCAACAGCATCCGCCGCCGGATATTAGACACCCTCCGCGACCCATATCCGATCGCCCGCTTCGGCGACACTCAGCACATCTTGAAGGTCCTCGTAGGCATCGATCCACATTGTAGGCACTGACACGCCCGAATGCAAGCTCGGTTTCGCAAGCCAACCCCGGGCGTTGGTTCACGACAGGACCTACCGGGGGCCAAAGACAGGAATCATCAGAGCCACGAAAGCTACAGGAGCGACGATGGCGATGAGTTATCTGCTATTCGTAGTCTGTCTCCATTCGGAATGGTAGTTTAGGTAAGATATGGACATAGTCTCCTAATTCCCGGTTCGAATCGTCAAGCTCTCTCAAGGTCGCCCAGACGCCGCCGCAGATCTCGTGGATTCAGCTCTGTCAGTGCGCGTGAGCTCATTCTCGGTAAAAAAGGCTTTCGGTCAACCTCTCGGTTTCCGCTGTGAATGTCACCTGCCGGGGCGTGAGTCACCCCGGCAGGTTTGAAGGAAACACTCAAGCCGGCGGTCGTTGAAGCTTAGGCATGAAATCCTAGACTACCGGCGTTCCGACCTGACCGCGCTCCCCGTCGGCGCCCTGCCAGACGGCCGTCCCGGCCATTTCGGGCTTCGTCATTAGCGGAACGGTCACTGTGCCTGTACCGGCTTCGTCCTCGATGGTTGCGATGACCTCGCCCGCCTTCGTCTCAACGTTGACTGTGAGCATGGCCTCTGCCTTTCCCGCAGCGATCACGGCCACAAAGCGGATCTGGGCGGCCTCGGCAGCCGTCTCGGCGGTGAAATGGTACTGGTCCGGCATCTGGTCATCGTACTCCGGCGGCTGGCCGGCCTCCACCGGCGGCTCGAACTCGTCCGTCTGCGAGAAGCGCAGCGGCTCGTCGAGCGTTGAGAAGAGCCGGACCTCCATCTTTGCGTTCTCGTGCTCGATCACCACCGTCTGCGCGGCCTCGTCGACTGCCATCTCCTCCAAGGCGTGCAGCAGCCACTGAAAGGTGCTGGCCTCCGGCGCCCTGACGTCGTCCACGATCACCACCAGTCCCGGGCGTATGAAGAACAGATGGCGCTGCCAGGCCTCAAGACGGCCCATGTAGGCTTCGGTGGCATCGCCACAGACGTAACTGAGCTGTCCCTGGTGGTCGAAGTCCGCGATCTGGCCCTTGGCCCGGTGATCGCGGATGATCTGCCCCTCGCCGTTGACCAGGATGGCATTCTGAGCCTTGGTGGCGCGCGTCCACTCGGCGTGATGCGGCGATCCGTAGTAGGGCGCGTAGTAGCCGCTGGGGATCGCCAGCGCCTTCCCGCCAACGGCCAGATAGAAGGCGTTCTGGTCGGCGTGCTGGTGGCTGATACTACCGTAAGGACTCGATTTGAAGAGGACGAAAACATCGTTATCGAAGTTCCCGAAGTCGCTGTGCAACGCTGCCCACCCGATGCCCCGGAAGACCTTCATAGCCCTGCCGTCATCCGGCGGCTTGGGCTGGATCTTGTCGGCGGTGATCATCGTCGTCACCGGGTTAAAACTCGCCGAGCTCCAATCCGGATCCAGCTGATCGGCCAACCACACCGCCAGTGGATCCTCGAAGCGCTGTCCGTGATGCCTAAGAAGGGTGTGCAACTGCTGGTGGCGGTTGGCGACGTTGCGACCGGGATCGGCGCCGTCGCCAAAGGGGCGCATCTCGGCGTAAGGCGTGGTGCAGTACATGAAGAAGTTGCGGACCTTGCCGAAGAAGGGACGCTGCCACAAATCGACGTCCGAGACGACGCGTATCACCTCCATCCAGGGCAGGTAGATCAGGTTGTAGGCGTTGCCGTACGAGATGCCCTCCGCCCAGCCGCCGTCGGCTCCGCCCCAGTGCGGATAGATGGTCATGAAGGCCTTCAGCGAGAAGTCAAGCCACCGCTGTGCCTCGTCTGGGACGATGTCGCAGAGGGCCACGGCCTCCTCCCCAAGATAGGCAATCAGGCGTCCGTTGTGGCTCTCACCCGGCGCCAGGTGGAAGTTGCGCCGCCGATAGATCCGCTCCCAGTTGTCGCGCGCTGCCTTGAGACAGATCTCGGCGCCACGCTGGCGCTCCTCCGCGCTCATCGCATGATACAGCCAGTCGTAAACGCGGTGCATACACCGACAGGTCGACAATCCTGGCTCGTCGCCGTGGGCCCAGTTGACCGAGGCCACGCCTTCGTTAGCCCATTCGCCGACGTTGAAGAAGAGCTCCTTCGCCGCTTCGGCGTACTTCTCTTGCTCACCCAGCAACCACGCTAGCGCGAGGGTCTGAAGTGCGAAGTCGATGTACCGGCGGACATACTGGAAATAGAGCTT
>JBNGDU010000228.1:0-12638 GCA_049975025.1 Anaerolineae bacterium | reverse complement strand
CAGAGGAATTATAAGCAAAGCGCATCTACGGTCAAGAAAAAGGTCTCGCCCGCCCCGCGGCGTCATCCCCGATGAGGCGTCGTCTTCAGCATCAGCGGCGGAAACCTTGGGACATTGCGGTATAATAGTGGCTTGGACATTATGTGGGTCAACTACGGCTTCGAGAACCTGGAACTGGACCAACCGACGGGTGTAACCATCGGTGCATTCGATGGTGTGCATCGCGGGCATAAGGCGCTCATCCGACGAATGGTCACGGAAGCGCGACGGCAGGCGATGATGCCTGTGGTATTGACGTTCGACCCGCTACCGCGCCAAGTTGCGGATCGAGGCGAAAATGGATTGCTGCTTACTCTGGAAGAGCGACTCGCCCATATCAAAACGCTTGAAGTCCGTGGCGTGGTGATCCAGCCCTTTAACGCCGCCTTGATGAGAACAACAGCTGAGAGCTTCGTAAGGCAGATGATCAACCATCTCGCTCTCGCAGGCCTCTGGATCGGGCCCGACTTCAGATTCGGACGGGACCGAGAAGGGGACATCGGCTATCTCAAAGAGGCTGGGCAACGACTGGGTTTCGAGGCCCACGCTTTGCGCGAGACAATCACATGGAAGGGCAAGCCCGTAAGAAGCAGTCGCATCCGACGAGCCCTCAAAGAGGGTAACGTTGAGGAAGCGAACGGCTGTCTGGGCTATCCCTATCACCTCACCGGCACCGTTGTTCACGGTGACAGGCGCGGGCGAGAGCTGGGCTTCCCCACTGCCAATCTCCAGATCCCCTCAGAGTGCTTGCTTCCCGCCAACGGCGTCTACGTCTGCCGAGTGCATCTCCGCGAGGGGATCTACCACGCGATCACGAACGTCGGCACGCGTCCAACGTTCAATGATAGCCCGCCTACGGTCGAGGCCTACCTCTTGGACTTCTCCGGTGATCTCTATGGATCCTGGATGAGGGTGGACTTCCTGACGTATCTGCGCCCAGAGGAGCGCTTCGCGTCTGCAGATGAGTTGATCGAGCAGATGAACCGCGATGAGGTGCAGGCACGAAGGTGGCTGGAACGCGGCACCCGGTCCACGCTCTAAGCGCGGCCCCTATCCCGCTCTCAAGGCTTTTCGATGTGAGCCTGATCCCGATCGACCGGGAGGTCATAGACTTTCCGCCGCGACCATCCGGACAGCGAGGCGACCTCGCGGGCCGCTTGCGACCGCGAGAGTCCCCTGGCCATATAGTCTAGCAGGGCCTGCCGCACCCGCGGCTCGCTCCATTTGAGCTCCTCCTCCGACGCGCCCGCCACCACCAGCGTGTACTCGCCTCTCGGATCGTGTGCGTCCAGCCAGACCAAGGCTTGCGCCAGATCTCCACGCCATATCTCTTCGTGGAGCTTGGTCAATTCCCGACAAAGGGCCAGACGCCGATTACCCAGAATCGCGTGCATGGCCTCGAGTGTTGCCCTGAGACGGTGGGGCGCCTCATAGAAGACCATCGTCGACGTAACGGGGGCCAGATCCTGTAGTGCCGGCTCCGCGTGCTTACGAGGCAGGAATCCCACGAAAAGGAACCGGTCCGTGGGCAGGCCGGAGACCACCAAAGCAGCCGTATGAGCGGAAGGCCCCGGTATTGGCACGACAGAGATCCCCTGCTCGATCGCAGCCGTGATCAATGGATATCCCGGATCTGAGATACCCGGCATGCCGGCCTCGGAGATCAACGCGACATCTCCCTGCTCCAGGGCGTTGAGGATCACCGGTGTCTTGCGATACTCATTTGCCTCAAAAAACGAGGTCACCGGTGTCTTGATGTCGTAGTGATTTAGCAGGACCTGCGCTTTGCGGGTGTCCTCAGCAGCGATAAGCTTCACCTCTTTCAGAACGCGCAAAGCCCGGAGTGTGATGTCCTCCAGATTGCCAATGGGCGTAGCGACGACGTAAAGCTTGTGCGGTTCACCAACCACGGACGGTACCTCGCCACCTACCACAAGAGCAGCCCCCGCTCAAGAACGGCGGGGGCGAGGGCTGCACATAACTTAACCTGTGTCGGACACAAAGCTAATGGTTCTTGATAAAGACGACACGGGCCAGAGATTGTGAACAAAGACCGGGGAAATCCAGCACGATTTCCGAGGAGATCGGCGGATGGTTCGGGTCGTCCCGAGAATGGATCTGCACTCGGAAGACGCCGCTTACTTCCTGGGGCTTATCGTTGAAAAACTGCTCCCAGCCAGAATCACCATACATCTGCTTGCTGCCCGAATTGACAACCGTATCAATGCCGCCTCCCCAGATATGGACAGGATATCCCATCAAGGGATTCCCATCGATGTCCTGAACGGTCCCGGCGACCCCCATCCAGGAACATCCGTACAACGGCGTCTCGTAGGTGAGCTCATACGTGAAAGGATAGGGCGAGCGTGTGACACGAGGTGTTATGGTCGGGGTTGGCGTTCGCGTTGGCTGTGGCGACGTGGGCTCCGGTGTAGGTGTGATCGTCGGCGTGAAGCTTGGGGGTGGCGTAGGCGTCACGGTTGGCGTGGCGGTAGGTGTCCACGTAGCGGGCGGCACATCCGTAGGCGGTGCTGATGGTGTCCCCGTCGCTACGACAAAGGCACCAGCGCGATCTGGCGGAAAAGGGTTGAAGGGTAAGAAAGGATTGATCGCGATCGAAATATAACACAATAGCGTGATAAGCGTCAGTGCCAACATTACCAGACTGAGAAGATTGAACAGTCGATCCCGATCTGCCATGCTTGCCTCCTACAGCGTCACAAAGATCTGTAAATCCGCCGCAGCACGTAACTCATCTAGCCACTCACTAAGCGCCTGGTTCTTCAATGCATTCAGATTCTCAGGGCTGATCTCCTGATCGGGGACACGCTCAACGACCTGAACGATATGATAACCCAACGAGCTCTCCACCACCCCACTGAGCTGTCCAGGCTGTAGAGAGAACGCCGCGGCCTCCACCTCCTCTGATGTAAGAATACCTCGGGGGAAGAAGCCCAAATCGCCGCCGAGATCCCGGGTGCTGATGTCTTGAGAAAAGGCCCGAGCCAGAGAAGCGAAGTCACCGCCGGCTTGCAGCTGGCTGAGGATGCGGTTCGCCTCCGCCTCAGTGCTCACCAAGATATGACGTGCATGCACGTGTTCGGCGTGCGTTGGCACCGCCTCGACGACTTGGTTGACCATACGCGTCGCGATCATCTCGCTGCGCAAGCGCTTGCGCATATCCTCAAGGCTCATGCCCTCATCAGCCAGCCACTGGTCGAAGGCGTCCTCACCGCGCTCCGTGCGTAGAGATTCGATCGTGGCATCAATCTCGGCATCGTCCACGGTGATACCCTGTGCGGCCGCGGCCTGCTCGATCAACACCTGCTCAATCATCACATTGAGCACCCACTGCCGCCCCTCCTTGAGCGCATCTTCTCCCTGCGGCGTATCGGGATCCTGCCCCATCGCCACCATGGATGCCTCATAGCTCGCCACTTGCCTCTCGTAATCCTCTAACGAGATGACGGCGCCGTTGACGATTGCTGCCACAGGCTCCATTGTAGCGGTCGCTGTAGCTTCAGGAACCGGTGTGTCGACCACAGTGTCCTCCACCGGGGCCAGCGTCGCCGTCGGCGAGGTTGGATCCAGAGCCGGGACAGCGCTGGTGCAAGCAGTGACCAACAACAAGAGAATCACCATAGCTGGCGGCGCCAGCGTGAGCAGCTTAGTAGATCTCATCTGTCTCCTCCAAAGTAGGATGCCAACTCAAACTGGATTATAAACGAAGACGATATTACCGCAATCTAACCAAAGGAAAAGCCCAGTCTCGATCAACCAGCCCTTGACCTCGCAACGTTTGTGGTTACAATCAAGTTCGAGACTGATGCAGATCATAACACAAATAATGCTTTCTTCACGTTACTTCACAGCTACTTCTGGCGCGATATCCATCGATGCCTGCTTGACCCACAGCCTATGAACATCGAGACCGTGAACTATCCGCACCCAAGCAAAACGAGGCAAGCCTCAGGAAGCCACATCCGGCCTCTTGATCCCTTGCGCGACATGCCGGCGGTGTTGGATCTTATCGAGATCGGTTTCAAGGACGAACTGGACCCTCAGGGCTGGAAAATGCTGTCCCAGATGCGACAGTTATACCAACCGGGATTGCTGGGGAAGATCATCTATCATCCTGGTCTGGGGACTCAGGGTTTTGTCTGGGTGCAAGATGGTCGAATTGTCGGCAATCTCTCTCTGCGTCACGCTCAGCCCCGCAGCGGTCGAGGCCTTTTGATCGGCAATGTCGTAGTCCATCCAGACTATCGCCAGCAAGGGGTCGGACGCGCGCTGATGGAACACGCCATTGCGGCAGCCAGAAGAGAGAATGCTCCCTGGATCGGGCTGGAGGTCAGAGCCGACAACGCGGTTGCGTCGACCCTCTACGATCACCTTGGGTTCAAGTCTGTCGGAATTGTCAAGCATCTCCTGCGTCCTAAGGATCTGCGCTGGCCCCACAGCGTGCGACCACAGGCTGACTGGCGTCGCTCGACCTCCAAAGATAGCGCAAGCTGGCTCCACCTGGCAAATCTTGTCTATGACCACGACCAGAAAAAGGTACTGGAGATCCGCGCTGGCCTCTACGACTTTGAAGGCTTGGACAAGCTTCTGGAGCGACTGATCAAGCGCCAGCGAGAAAAGGCTTGGGTCAGCGAGTCCCCGAGCGGCGCCGTTCTGCTGGGAGCCCACGCGCAAACGGATCGCAGATATCACTTTCACGTCTGGGACCTGCTCATGCATCCCGATACCGGTTTGGCAGGCGCCCACGAGGTCGTCGCGCGAGCGATCGCCGGCACGCGGCAGTTTCCAGCTTGGCCCGTTGTAGTATTGGTTCCCGACCTGCCGCCTCTGCTGGAGGCGCTGAAATCGGCGGGGTTCCAACCTCACCGCACGCTGCAGCAGATGATTCTCTACCTATAACGACACTGCCAACGCCCTCGGCAAGAAGCTCAAATCGCGGTCCGGTGGTCGAAGAATTCATCCTCGAAGATGAAGCCCATTCCTGCCGCCAGTGCGGCCTCCGCATCCGTTTCTGCATCGCCAACAAACACAGCCTGTGCGATCGAAAGGCCGTAGCGTCGACAGGCAGCCAGGAGCATGCCGGGGCGGGGCTTCCGCCAAGAGGGATCGGCAGAGATGTGTAACTCGAGACGCCCACCGGAGAACTCAAAATCGCGCACCAATGTATCATAGCTGCGCTGATCCAGAGACAGTCGGTCGTCATACAGTGAGACAAACCAGGGGACCTTCTCAAGCAGAGGAATGAGGCCCGCAATCTCCCGGAAGCGACGTCCCAGCGAAGTAGCCTCAGGAAACTTCTCGTCGCCGGTCTCCATTCGCCATGCCGGACCCGCCTGATTCGTCGCAATCGCCAGAGCGTGACCCTCTCGCTTTAGCACGTCGAGACCACTGTGGACCCCAGGCAGTGGTTCCGTATCGTAAAGCTTCACCAATGTGCTGTCGAGATCAAAGATGTAGAGCATACTTGGTCAGCTCGAACCGGACAAAAAGCAGAGCCCCCAACCCCACGCCAGGTTCAACCTGGGCACGACACCACTCAGGATACAAGTTGACGCTGCCGCAAGGCTTCATAGATCGCGATCGAGCCGGCGATCGCCGCATTCAGTGAGTTGATCTTCCCAAGCATCGGCAACCGCAGGATCCAGTCACAGCGCTCCCTGACCAGCCGGCGCAGGCCGTCTGACTCGTTGCCCACAACCAAACCCAGCGGGATCGTCATATCGATTTCGGTGTAGAGCTGAGCGCCGTAGACATCCTCAAGGCCCGCCAGCCAGAGATCAGACGCTTGCAGCTGTTCCATCGCCCGGACTAAGTTCGTCACCTGTGCCACAAGCATATGTTCTACGGCACCGGACGAGGTGTTGACAACTGCGGGGGTGACGCCGGCTGCGCGTCGCTCTTGGATAATCAGACCATGAACGCCGGCTGCTTCTGCCGTACGAACGAGGCTGCCCAGGTTATGGATATCCTGTATGAGATCGAGCAATAACACGAGAGGTGTCTCATCTCGCTCGTCAGCTCGGTCGAGGATCGCAGAGAGATCCGCGTATCTGTACTCGGACGTTTCAAGTGCAATTCCCTGATGGTGCGCAGTCCCGGCAATCCGGGCGATCTCTTGACGTGATACAGACCCTGCGGGGATTCGCTGAGTTCTCGCCTCGGCGATGATCTCATCAATGATGGTCGCCGAGGCCAGGCCCTCCGACAACCACAGATGATGGGGATCTCTTCGTCCGGCACGAAGGGACTCCAAAACTGCGTGGCGCCCGTAAAGAACCTCTGTCATCAACTACGACCGTCCTCCAGGCGCCAGAAGGTGTCGTCGGGGCCATCCTCGGTAGCAATACCCAACTCACTTAGCTTGCTGCGAATCTGATCAGCGCGTTGCCAATCCCGAGCCTCACGATACTCGGCGCGCAGCTCGAGTAAATAGCTCACCAGACCTTCAACCAGTTCGCCGCCAACCCGTGCCTCCAGGTCCTCAGGCACCAGACCTAACACATCACCGGCAAGATCTCGGAAGATCTTATCCATTGCCGAAAGCGTACCAAGACTTACACTCTCGTCATCGGCGAGCGTTCGATTGACCTCTTTGACGAACTCAAAGAGCACCGCCAGGGCCTGCGGTGTGTTGAAGTCATCATCCATGGCAGCGCGGAACTCCTCACGATAGTCCTCCAGGGAGACCACATTCGCTAGCGCCGCCGTCCCTGCTCCCGATGTTGGAAGCACATCCTGCATACGTCGCCGCAGATGCCGGACCGCGTGATGAAGACGATCCACGCCCCGCTGCGCCGACTGGAGTGCTTCGCGACTGAAGTCAAGCGGGCCGCGATAGTGACTGCTAAGCACGAAGTACCTCAGCGCCTCGGGAGAGTAGAGCTTCAAAGCATCCTTGATGGTGAGGAAGTTCCCTAAGCTCTTGCTCATCTTCGCCCCACCGACCTTGAGAGAGCCCACGAGCAGCCAGTACTTAGCGAAGGTGGCATGGTTGTGCGCTTCTGACTGAGCGATTTCGCTGTCGTTGTGCGGGAAGATATTCTCCACACCTCCACCATGGATGTCAAAGGTCGAGCCAAGATACTTATCAGCCATCACAGAGCACTCGATGTGCCATCCGGGGTAGCCCGCTCCCCAAGGGCTTGGCCACTGCATGATGTGGTCGGGCGCAGCGCGCTTCCAGAGAGCGAAGTCCCGGGGGTCTCGTTTCCCCTCACGCACCTGCACCCTCGCGCCAGCCTGAAGGTCCTCCAGTTTGCGGCGGGCCAGCTTGCCATATTCAGGGAAACTATCAACGGAGAAATACACATTCCCATCCACGGCATATGCATGCCCGGTGTCAACCAGATCCTGAACCCACGTGATAATCTCAGGAATGTGTCCTGTGGCCCTCGGTGAGATATTCGGGCGCAGAACGCCCAAGGCCTCCATATCCTCCTCAAAGCTGTGAATGTAAGTATCCACAACCTCAAAGGGATCCAGGCTCTCACGGCGAGCTCCTCGCAGGATACGATCCTCTCCGGTGTCCAGGAGATGGCCCACATCGGTGTAGTTGCGCACGTGACGCACCTGGTAACCGCGATGCTGGAGATAGCGGACGATAACATCCATGGCGACGTAGGTCTTGGCGTGCCCGAGGTGCGCATGATCGTAGACCGTCGGTCCACACACATACATGCGCACATACTCGCGATCCAAAGGACGGAAGCGCTCCAGCTCTCGAGTCAGGTAATTGTAGACCCTGAGTGCCACGATCCTATCCCCTCAAAGACTGAGAACGACGCAGGCTAGTCAACAGGGCGTGCGAAGATCATGCGACCAGCGGCGGTCTGAAGTACCTTGCTGACGATAACCTCAATGGTCGATCCGATATAGGAGCTGCCCTCCTCCACCACGACCATCGTTCCGTCATCGAGATAGCCCACGCCTTGATTGTACTCCTTGCCCTCCTGCAAAACGTGGATCGTAAAGCTCTCACCGGGCAAGAGCACGGTCTTAACGGCGTTGGCCAGTTCATTGACATTCAAAACCTGCACTGACTGTAGTTCGGCCACGCGATTGAGATTGTAGTCATTCGTCAGGATGGCTGCTTCACGCTCCTTGGCAACTGCAATGAGTTTGTCATCCACCTCACGCACGCTGGGGACATCGACATCTATCAAGTGGACCGGCACCGGTGATTCCTCCTGAAGCTGTCGCAAAATCTCAAGCCCACGGCGACCTCGATTGCGGCGCAGGGTATCCGCCGAATCGGCCACGTGCTGCAGTTCATTGAGGACGAAAAGCGGCACGATGAGCTCACCCTGGATAAAGCCGGTTCTACAGATATCCGCAATGCGACCATCAATGATGACGCTGGTGTCTAGCAGGACGCTTGACGCTCCATGGCCGTTATTACTGGGAGAACCCGAAGTGGTTTCAATCTCGTTCGCCGTCTCCCCGGGGAGCAGACGCCCAAGAAAGGATTGCAGGAGCTCCGGTCGCGCAATCGCAATGGCAAGACCGGTGTAACCGAATGCCGCAGCGATAATGAACGGCAGGAACTGCCCCAAGGGGTCCGGCAAGAGAGAGACAGGGTAGGCGGCAATAGCTCCCAAAGCCAACCCCACAAAGAGACCCACTGTCGCTGCAAAGATAACGGAGGCCGGAACTTGTACTATAGCCCGGCGCAAACGGTTGAAGGGCCTTAGGGCTAAACGAGGAGTAACAAACCAGCCGATGACAGCCCCCACGATACCTACGGCGACCATGACGTAAGTTTGGATCGACTCGGGCAGGAGCGGGACTTTACTAAGTTCTGAGGTGAGAGCCAGACCAGCTGATGCGAAGACCAACAATCCGATAATACGAAAAATAAGTTTAACTTGCTTTGCCTTCATAATAACTCCCGTGATTTTAGGAAGGTGCAATCGATAGATCGCTTCATCATCTTAACCTATAAAGGTTCAGGATCCGCAAACGACAAATCAGATAAACTCATAAGAGAATAATGGATGTCGCTCTTGGAGTATCTTGCTGACAATCCACCAAAAAGACAATCAACCGATAAGTGCACAACCTGCTTTGTGAGAAATGTTAGCACACTCAGGGCAGAAGTCAAAATTGTTGACTTTCCCCCTCTTTTTCGCTATAGTGGGATCGACATAATACACATTATCGAGGAGTGGATCCATGGCCCGTTGTCCGGAGTGTGGTGCGAAACTAAGTCTCGCCGAGGATCTTGAGCGCTGGGATCGCATCTACTGTGAAGCTTGTCATGCGGAACTCGAGGTCCTAAGCCTCAAACCGCTTGAGCTTGAGGCCGTCTACGATTTTGAGGAAGATGGTCTTCTTGATGACCTAGATGACGAAGACTTCGACGATCTCGATGATCTGGACGAACTTGAGTGGGACGATGAGGATGAAGAAGAGGAGAAGGACGACGATAATGAGCGCAACGACGACTGGTGAGCCAACTTAGCCGCACGGCGAAGAGCGACAGGCCATCGAGGAACTTGATGGCCTGTCGCTCTATTATAGCGCGCTATGCAGATCGTCGTGAAAGCACGAAGAGGACAAGCACTGCGATCGCCAGGGCCAACACAATGAAGCCGCTGACGCGCAGGACGACATTGAGAACATTGGTGACACCGGAGCCGTCATCTTCAGTAACAGATTCCTCTGTGGGAGCCGGCGTATCGGAGTCGGAGGGCTGCCCCTGTCCGCCACCTTGATCAGTAGAACCTTCCTCACCATCGCGGACGTAGCCAAGCTCCAGGTTCATCACCTGTCCTTCGCTGAGAATGAAGCTGACCTGTCCACCACCATCAGTTGACAGATAACCTGGCGGCGGCGTGTGCTGAACGATGTAGTTGCCAGGGTCGAGGTTCTCGAAGCACCAGGGCTCACTGATCCCATCCGTGGTTCGGCTGTCTACCGGCCCGCTGCGCGCCAAGAGCGTCACCTCCGCGTTAGGGAGCAACATCTCACCATCCTCAGGCTGCCGGAACATGTCGGAGTTCGAATCGTAGAAAGCCAGGACGCAGACAGAGCCCTTGCCTGCCGGCGGCGGCGCTGCACCGCCGCTGCCCGAGCCTGCCGAGCCGGAATCCGCACCCGTGCCTGAATCTCCCGAAGGCTCACTCGGCGTGGTCGCCGGTTCAGGTGTCTCCTCAGCAGCCGCAACGGTGGGCGTAGGCGTGGGAGCGATCTCCCCAGATGTCGAAATGACGATCTCCTGACCGATTTGCAGGAGGTCATCAGGGCCGAGGTTGTTTAGATCGTAAATCTGTTGAACATCCACACCATACGTAATGGCAAGTCCGAAGAGGGTATCGCCCGACTCGATAACATGCACGATAGCGCCATCAGGACGCGCGGTCGGCGTAGCTGCCAGCGTGGGAGGCGTCTCCGAAGTAGGTGGTGGCGGTGGCGGCGTCGGAGTAGCCGTCTCTGCCGGTGTCATAACCTGCAGCGAAGCATTATCATAGTACCCATCATTGTGCTTGATGGACCACTTGGCCTGAGAATTGATGAACATAGTCACAGCACCGGCTTCGCCAGCCGTGGCCTGCACAGGACCGACTAGCCCGTACTCGTCGTGGTGGTAGTAGGGTGAACTCCAGACGATGTTAGGTGAGAAGGGATCGGTACCGCCGTTAGGATCAATACCTACGCGGAAGAAAAAGCTGTAGGGATCACCGCATGATACAGCGGGGGGTGGATCATCGCCACAAGACCAAGCGTGGGCGTAGAATGAACCTTGAACGACGGAGCCGGGGGGCACGTCGCGAACCACCTGATAGTAACCCGCGTTTTGCTTGCCCCACATAGTGAAACACTTCCCGCTATAGTAGCCGTTGTAGATTCGGTCTGGATCTCCATTGTAGGGGGGCTCGTTTGCAATGACATGACACTCAGGGCGCTTGAAATCATCGGTCTCCTGCCACCAAGTCACCCAACCTTCCGGTGTGAAGATCTCACCATACGCAGCGCCATTGTAGGTCGTCCTTGTCCAGTTTTCGGGATTGGGCAAGGCATTGTCAGGCGCCACTCCCAGGCCCTCGAAACCAGGATTGTCCAGAAGATTTGGCCCTGGATCCTGTCGCACCGGGCTCGAGATCTCATCAGCCCGCACGACCGCGGCTGGATGTAGAGACAACAGGGTGAACGCCAAGAGCGCCAGCGCCATCCCTAGCTTTAGCTTCTTGCCTACCATTGTGCTTATGCCTCCTTGATCTGTTTGTGCTCCACCGCGTGCTATATAGCCAGCTTGTGCAACATCCGTACCGCACAGCTGTCGCGACATCTGCACAACTCAACATCCTGATCCCCAGATCCATTCATTTCATATAATGAGATTTAGCCGCCAGCGTGAGGGATACGGTCGACGCTAGCGGCGATCAAGTCAAAGAAGGATCAGGAGCAAACACGGGGGGATTATAGCATAGCAAAAGACCTTGTCAATGCTCGCCCTTAAGCGGGGCTTGCGCAACGATTGGCGTGCGTGTCGGGTTGCCTTCTTGGCTTGCCACGTTGAAGTGCCATGTTGGCGTGCCATCTTGGCCCGGCATCTGCAAATGGTATACTCCTCATTGATGACAAAGCGTAGCGCCCGCCGACTTGGCTTCAGTCGCCTGAAAGCGTGGGGAATCCCCTTCGGATTGACGGTGCTCTTCCTGACGCTCTACTTTGCGTTTCGTAGCACGTCCCTGGACGACTTCGATAGCTACAGTTTCGCGCTGGCGCTGGATCACTTCGACCTGACGCTCCAACAGCCCCAACCTCCTGGTTTCACTGTCTACGTCATCTTGGGGCGGCTGCTGCGCCATTTTACGTCCAGCCCCACCACGGCCCTGACGAGCTTGAGTGTGATCAGCGGTGTCACGGCAGTGCTACTGACCTATGCAGTGGGCCGGCAACTTGTTCCCCATCATCCCCTGGCGGCGGGACTGGCAGCGCTCCTCTTCGGGTTGGTCCCCGTGAGTTGGCTCACATCCGAAAAAGCGCTGAGCGATATGCCCGGGCTCGCCTGGACGCTCTTGGCATTGTGGGTGTGGCACAGTTGGCGGACCCAAGCGCCATCGACTCAGGTGTTGACCCACCGATGGGCCCTTCCAGCAGCAGCGGGCCTGGTGACGGGCATCGCACTAGGCGTCCGCCCACAGAACGCGCTCCCCATGGCGCTTCTCATCGCCGGCCTCTTTATCAGCGACCTCGCCTGCCGCAGGCCCTTGATGCCCTGGCTAGTGGCTGCCAGCACGTCTCTTGCCGCCACAGCCCTATGGCTGCTTCCGACGGTGGCGACCGTCGGAAGCATAGAAGGCTACGCGCGGATCGTGCTGGCCCATGCTGCCCACGTCGGCCGATCGGACGCCTTGCTGGGTACGACCGCCCCTATCGTCGGCGCGCTAAGATCCCGCGCTCTGGCATTTGGAGACGTACTGCTGACCAGTTTAATCACGGACGGTCTCTATCCGCCGCTAGAGCGGCAGACCGTCGTTCGGCTCGCTATGGTGACGGCATTCGTGATACCGGGAGTTCTGAAGGCGGACTGGCGGCGCGTGGAGATACGGTGGCTGGGGGTCTGGGCACTGGTT
>JBNGDU010000227.1:0-12787 GCA_049975025.1 Anaerolineae bacterium | reverse complement strand
GAGCTAGACATCACGCGCCACCTGTCAACGCCGGATGATAGGGTCTGGTGCACGCACAACGGAAAACACGCAACAGACAGTGCACTATTCAGACTCGGCTTCAGCCCACTCGCTGCTCTCTGAATAGACCACGTCCTCAATGTGAACGTTGACCGCCTCTACCGGCATACCGATCATCTGTTGGATAGCACGGGTGACCTCGTACTGCACCTTGCGACCCAACTGCAGGAGGCTACGGTCCGGACCAGCCAAGATATGTAGATCCACCACCACGCGCTTGTCCCGCACCTGGACCGCGACCGACTTACCAGGCACGCCAAGCAGTCGATCCATGTCGCGCTCAACGACGCCCACCACCCCCGGAACCTCCAGTGTGGTGAGTCGCGCGATGGTCTCAAGAACCGTGGGCTCGACCGTGACCATACCCGGAATGGCACTATTCTCTACCATATGTCCCCCTTGTTACCTTGCACCCCAGCATATCGCAGAGCCGGGTACTGTCAAGTTCGGTGAACGGTGGCGGTTTGGAGTTACACAAAAGCGACGGGCCTCCGTAGAGGCCCGCAATTGGATGCTTTTCGCCCACTGCGCCATGAGCAAGCCACAGCCCACGATGTAAACAGGCTACATAGCAAACCCAAAGCCCCGTGGGCTGCGCAGATTGGCATTGTGGGTAGTGTTCAGGATATGAATCTACGACTGCGCCGGCCTGAAGGCAGGCCTCCAGGTCGCCCCACGGGGCTCAAGGATCTATTCTTCTTCGGGTTCGATGACCTGTCGCCCTCGGTAGGTGCCGCAGTTCGCGCACACATGGTAGGGTCGGACAAGCTCACCACACTCTTCGCATTCCAAGAGTTTGGGCAGCGAAGGTGAAGGATAACTATTGGCGCGCCGGCGGTCACGTCGGCTACGCGGAATACGTCTCTTCGGTACTGCAGCCATGGTCCTGTATTCTCCCTTTATCTCGTAACTCTCGTCGCGTGACGTTTCATTACATAATAACCGCGTCCCTACGATGTGGCAGACCAAGATCGCCTCATAGAAGGTGACGCGGCATTCATTATACAGAAAATGTGACCTCTGTCAACGGGCCGCATTCTCTCAGCTAAAATGTTACCGAAGCGTGCTATGGTTCTACCAAATGTAAATGTTACCGAAGGAAGAGCCATGGCCCCGACAGAAAAGATGACCATCAGTGAACGACGCAAGTATCTACGCATCATGCAGCCACGCTACCAGCGAGCCGCTACCCATTTCAAGAAGATCGGACCCCAAGGGTCCTGGGCAGTTTTGGCCCAGGCGTCGATGAACAACATATTTGGCTGAGGGCCGAATTGCCAAACGGCGGCGAACTGAAACACCTCAACGCTAACTGTCTTGCTCGGCGAGGGCCTCCTCGCGTTCGGCCTCCAGGCGGTGGAGCCCGTTTTCGACCACACGCAACTGACGGGTGAGTTCGGCCTGGAGTTGGCTCAGCGCATTGAAGACATACTCATCCGCGTCGGCCCGCAAGCGCTGGGCCTCCTGCCGCGCCTCCTGCACAATCATCTTGGACTGGCGCTGGGCGTCGATCACGAACTGGTGGCTCGAGGCCATCCGCTCGCCCTCCTCGCGCGCCTTCGCGATGATACGCTCGGCCTCCACCCGCGCATCCTCCACAACAGCGTCGCGCTCGCGAACGATCCGGCGCGCCTGCTCGACCTCCTGTGGGACGGCTTGGCGCAGTTGCGCGATGTAGCTGCGGACCTCTTCCTCGTTCACCATGCGGTTGCCTAGAAAGCGAGGACACTCTTCCACGATATAGTGTTCCAGGCGGTCTACCAGGAAGTCGACGTCCATATGCCCTCCTTATGCCTCATATGCGTGTGAGGCCTCATCACGACCTCTGACAACTCGATCAGGCAATAGACTCAAGCCAGTCCTCTTCCCAATCCTCCCCCTAGCGCGAGAAGGCCAGGAAGTCTGATGGAAGGGGCCATCAACCGTGCGCTGTCGGATGCTTCCGTCGCAGCGCATCCAATACGATAGGATCCACCATGTTTGAAACGTCTCCACCGGCCATGAAGACTTCCTTGACCAGACTCGCGCTCACAAAAGCGAACTCATAGCTGGTCATCAAGCAGACGGTCTCGACGTCCTCACACAACTGCTGATTCATCAGGGCCATCTGGTACTCACGCTCGAAGTCGGAGATGACGCGCAGCCCGCGGACGAGCGTCTGAGCTCCATGGGACTGCGCGAAATCGACGGTAAGCCCATCGTAGGGCTCCACAAGCACATTTTCGTGCGGGGCCAGAACCGAGCGGGCCAGCTCCACTCGTTCCTCTATCGTGAAGAGCAATGACTTATCAGGTCGCGCGTAGATCGCGACGATCAGCCGATCAAAGAGAGAAGCGGCGCGCCGTGCGATGTCCGTGTGGCCACGGTGGATCGGGTCGAAGGAACCGGGATAGACAGCTACGCGCATCGTGTCAGCTCAGGTCCGCCGATGTCTGCCAGAACTCTGCCACCCACTCGGCCAAGCGAGCATGGTCTGGTTCGCTCAAATCCGGGTCACTCTCAAGGAGCCGCGCGGCCTCCTCACGCACTTGGTGGAGCATGCGCGTGTCAGCGTGCATCGCCATCGGCAGCTCCGGGAATCCGCTCTGCCGCGTGCCCAGGAACTCACCTGGCCCGCGCATTTCCAGATCCTTTTCGGCCAAGACAAAGCCATCGGTAGTCGCCTCCAGAGTGCGCAAGCGCTCGGCGGCTTCCTCCGACATGCTCTCCGCCAAGAGAAGACAGTAGGCCTGGTGAGCGCCGCGCCCCACGCGCCCACGGAACTGATGAAGCTGCGCTAGACCGAAACGTTCCGCTCCGTCGATCAACATAACCGTGGCGTTAGGCACATCGATGCCCACCTCGACAACCGACGTCGCTACCAGTATGTCCAGCTCGCCAGCCACGAAGGCTGCCATCACCTCGTCCTTCTCCTGACTTCCCAGACGCCCGTGGAGCAGGCCCAGGCGCAGGTTGGGAAAGACCTCCTTCTCCAGCCGTTCGTGCTCTTCGACGGCGGCCCTTGCCTCTATTTTATCAGAGGACTCCACCAAAGGATAGATGATAAACGCCTGACGGCCCTCCTCAACCTGGCTCTGGATGAAGGTATAAGCCCGGCCCCGCTCGCGCGGATAGAGCACCCGGGTCTTCGTCGGCTGGCGTCCGGGGGGCATCTCGTCTAATACCGAGACGTCGACATGGCCCCAGACCGTCAGCTCCAAGGAACGCGGGATCGGCGTGGCCGTCATCACCAGAAGATGCGGGTTATAGCCTTTCTCCCGCAACGTGCCCCGCTGCTCGACGCCAAAGCGGTGCTGCTCGTCGATGACGACCAGTACCAGGTTCTGAAAGTCAACCGTCTCCTGAATCAAGGCGTGGGTGCCCACCACCACCTGCAGGCTGCCGTCGGCCAGTCCGGCGTAGATTCTTTCGCGCTCCTCGCCGGTGGTGCTTCCGGTCAGAAGCCCCAACGTCGGGGGATCCGGGAACCGGGCGAAAAGGTCGGAAAGACTCTTGAAGTGCTGCTCTGCCAGGATCTCGGTGGGGGCCATCATCGCCGCCTGGTAGCCTTGATCGGCCACAATGGTCATCAACAGGGCGGCCACGACGGTTTTGCCGGAGCCCACATCGCCCTGAAGCAAGCGGTTCATCGGATCACCCGAGGCGAAGTCCTGCAGCATCTCGTCCAGCGACCGGCGTTGAGCCCCTGTTAGGGTGTAGGGCAACGCCGCCAAGAGCTCAGACAGTCGCCCGGCGTCGGCTTGAATCTCCCGACCGGGCTGGGACTTCCAAACCATCTTCTGGCGCAGTAAGCCGAGCTGGAGGTAAAGCGTCTCCTCGAAGGCCAAACGACGCCGCGCCGCCTCCAGGTGCTCGCGACTGTCGGGCAAGTGCACGCCCCACAGCGCCCGCGATAGCGTAAGCAGACCGTAACGTTGCCTTATGTCGCTGGGCATCGGGTCCTGCAGCCGGTCAGCCCAGGCCGAGAGCGCCCGGCGCATCATGCGCCGCATCCATCGCTGCGTCAGGCCCTCAGTCAGCGGGTAGATTGGTTGGATGCGAGCATTGGTGACCTGGGTGCGTCCTACGACCTCCCAGGCGGGCGCGTTCATCGTCAAGCGGCCCAGGTACTCGTCGACCTTGCCGCTGACCAACAACTGCATACCGGCGCGGATACGGCCCTCAAGATAGGGCTGGTTGAACCAAGTAACCTCGATCGTGCCAGTACGGTCAGAGAGGATAGCCTGGAAGAGGTGTCTGCCACTGCGCGTGCGACGTCCGCCCACCTCCCATACGGTGGCGAGAATGCTCACAAGCTCCCCATACTCGAGTTGGCTGATCGTCTTGAGCTGGGAGTAGTCCTCATACCGCCGGGGATAGTGGCGTATGAAGTCGCCAATCGTCTCAATGTCGAGCTGGGCAAGCGACTCGGCACGCTTCTCACCAATGCCCGAGAGCACCGTCACCGGCGCGCCCAGACCGCGTCCGGAGAGGCGCTTCGGTTCTGGCTCGGTCTCAGGTTCGGTCGGTCTTTCGGTCGGGGTCGAAAACTCGACCTCGGCGACGGCTTGCGGCTCGGCCTCTGCAACCTCCTCAGCTGACACCTCGGCGGTCTCGACCTCCTCCTGTGGCTCAGAAGTCGCCTGCTCCGCTTCTCCGCCCGGGCCCGCATTCAAGATACGTCGCAGCACATCGACGGCCTTGCGACGTGCAGCGGGTTCCATCGAGCTGTAAGCATCCAGGCGATCGGCCACCCGCTCGATCCAATCCTCGGCCTCCGAGCCGAAGGCCTTCCTCGCCTGCTTACGCCAGGTATCAGCGTAGCGCGATAGCCCACCTGCCACCGCGCGGTCGCGGAAATCGTAGTCTTGCTCCTCCAACTCCAACATCTTGTCCAATATGTCCAAGGGTCTGACCATGGTCTCTCCCTATGCTTCCGTTGTCGTCATTCAAATAGGCGTCATTAAGCATATCCAAATCGGTCCGGGCTCGCGGCCACCAAAGCCACGCCTAAGCATCCCGGTCCCACATGGGTGGCAAACACAGCACCAATGTCCACGATGGGCACCTCCAGGTTGGGTGCCATCTCAGAAACCCAATGCTGGAGCTGCTCAATATGTTCTGTGGTCGCGTGAGAGTGCAGGATCGCAAGGCGCTCTAGGGGCACCATCTCGCGCACACGCTCCACCATCGCGCGGAGCGCACGCCAATAGGTGCGCACGCGACCCAGCAGTTGCGCCTCACCCCGATAGAAACCGATGAGCGGTCTGATTTGCAGGAGACTCGCCACCTTTCCGGCGACCCAGCCCACCCGCCCGCTGCGGCGCAGGTAATCGATAGAGTCTAGGACGCCTATAATGCGCGTCCGATCCCGCATATGTCTCACCCGGGAGGCAATCTCGTCGGCGGGCACACGCTGGGCTATCAACTCCCCCACACAGACCACCATCCAGCCCATGCCCATCGACACCTGTTGCGTATCGATCAGGTGAAGACGAACCTTGCTTCCATACTCCTCGCCGAACGCCCGAGCGGCAACGCGCGCGTGGTGATAAAGGCTGCTGACCCGAGAGGCTGTAAGAAGCGCGACGATCTCCTCGAAACCCTCAGCGACCATAGCTTGATAGGCCGCCAGAAACTCACCAGGTGGCGGCGCAGCCGTGGTCAGCTGCCTCTTGCCAGTCCGCAGTTGATCGTAGAACCATTCGCTATCGAGCGTGCCGTCATCTGGATAACTCTGGCCATCCAACATCAGGTAAGCGGGCACGACCCGCACCTGGAACCGCTCAATAAGCGAGCGAGGAAGATCCGCGACGCTGTCCGTCAGAATACCTACACGAGGATTCCTCATACAGGGCTTTTTCCGCTCACGCGAAGTCCGTATCCAGCGCTCCATCGTAGCGAAGGTCATCAAAGCAACCGCGCCAGCAGCGCTTGCCGGATGCTAGCGCCAAATGCCCTCGTAAACCACCATACCCAGACCTTCCGGGCCAATGTGGGACGCCAGAATCGGATCGTAGACGATGATTGGGATATCTACGGACAGCCCAGTCTGCTCAAGTCGGTCCTTGAGGTCGAGTGCCTCCTCCGTCGGCTCGTCATATGCCTGGAATATCACCACCTCCTTGACACGTGCGAACTCGGAGGCGAACTCTACCAGCTTGTCAATTGCGCGCTCTGGACGCCGACTCTTCTCCAGCGGGATGACATCGCCATCCTCGATCTCGATGAAGGGGTGGATTTTCAGCATCGCTCCCAGGATGGCCTGCATCGCGGTCAACTTGCCGCTCCGATAGATATAGTCCAGGGTGTGGGAGATCATCACGACGTAGATGCGAGGGATCATACCGCGGATGCGCCGCACCACCTCACCCAGCGGCAGGTCACCGCGTTGGAGAAGTTCACCGGCGCGCTCGACCAGGAGCCCCAAGCCCACAGAGACCGTCTGCGAGTCCAGAATCGTGATGTCGCAACGCCCCATAAAGTCTCGAGCTGCAATCCGGGCGTTCCTCACCACGGGACTTAGGTGACCCGATGAGAGGATGACCAACATCCGATTCGTGCGATAGAGTGAACGCTCAAAGACAGCCCTGAACTCATCCGGAGATGGACCCACAATCTCTATAGGAGTGCGCGAGTTCCGCAACGCATCCAACAGCTCGATGTGACCGGGCGTCTGCTGATCGTACATGAAGCTCTGGTTTCCGGTCTTCGCTACAATGGGCAGCGCGATGGTCCCGAGCTCTCGCAAACGCCCAACGGGGAGGTAAGCCGTGCCGTCGGTGATTAGTTGAATATGAGAATTACCAGCCACGCATAAGCTCCTGACCTTACTGATGATGAACTCAAGTTGACCAAAAATAGGATAAATGCTTTCCCGAGTGCCCTGAGGTGCTGTCCAACCCACCTGCTCCAAGATAGAGCAGATGCCCTTCTGTCGTCATTCGATCGAGATAATGTAGGGATAGTGCGGCTGACCGCCATCCACGATCTCAAACTCCAGGTCAGGGTAATCCTCACCCAGCCGTTCGGCGAGGTCGTAAGCTTCCTCAGAAGTCACGCTCTCGCCGAAATAGAGCGTCACCAGTTCACGATCTGCCAGCTCCACCTCAGCCAGCAGCCACTTGACCGCTTCCTCGAAGGCATGCGTGGCCACCACGAGCTCGTCCTCCAAAAGGCCAATAGCATCGCCTTCCTTAACATGAACGCCGTTCAGCCTCACCTCGCGCGTCGCCCAGGTGACCTCGCCGGTGATGACCTCCTCCGAATAGGCCTGCATCAATTCGGCGTTCTCCTCCAAGGTAGCACCCTGATCCAACGCAAGCAGAGCGGAGACGCCTTGCGGGATTGTCTCGGTGGGTATCACGACAACCTGTTTCTCGCTGACCTCGGCGGCCTGTTGGGCAGCCAGCAGGATGTTCTTGTTGTTGGGCAAGACAATCACCTTGTCGGAGCTCGTCTGTTCCACGGCCTCGAGAATCTGGGCTGTGCTGGGATTCATCGTCTGACCACCGTTCACAATCGCCGTAGCCCCCAAGCTGCGGAACACATTCCCCAGCCCCTCACCGGAGCAGACCACCACGATACTGATGGCGGGCGATTCCGCCTCCCCCAGCAGACTCACGGGCATATCGACCCTGGGACCTATCACAGACTCAGCGGCACGGGACGCAACGTACTCCTCGTACTGAGCCTGCATATCCTCGATCACGACATCACGGAGCGAGCCGAAACGGGCCCCGAAACTGATTGGCTCACCCGGATCAGCAACGTGGACGTGGACCTTGACCGCACTCTCGTCCCCCACGGTGAGCGGGCAGTCCCCCATCGCCTCGATGCCCTCGCGGATCGCGCTCACATTCAGGCCCGCGCCGGTGATGATGAACTGGACGTCGTAGGGGTAGTTGGCGTCGAACTGCAGCGCCTCATCCCCGTGGGCGTCGAGATGCATGAGAGAGAGGTCAGCCTCGTGGGTCACCACCTCAGAAACGGGAAGTCCCTTCATATGTCGCAGCATCCCTTCCAGAATCACAAAGAGTCCCTGCGCGCCGGAGTCGACAACACCGGCCTGGCGCAGCACCGGAAGCAGCGACGGCGTGCGATCCACCGACAACTTCGCGCGCTCCACTAACCGCTCAAGAACCGTCTCGACGTCCTCGGTGTCCTTGACAGCCATGGCCGCCTCCTCAGAGACCTCTCGAATAACCGTGAGAATCGTGCCCTCCACGGGTTTGACGACGCCTTTGTAGGCGGTATCCGCCGCCAGGCGCGTTGCCTTTGCCATGCCGGCGACGGTGAGCACGCGTTCTCCGTCAAGGCCATGAGCAAAGCCCCGCCATATCTGCGAGAGAATCACGCCGGAGTTGCCCCGTGCGCCCATCAAAGCTCCGTGGGCCAGCAGCGTCATCAACCGTCCGACGTGAGGCTCCTCAACATCCGCGATCTCCTGCCACGCCGACGACATTGTCAAAGTCATGTTGGTGCCCGTGTCGCCATCGGGCACGGGGAATACATTCAGGGCATTGACCGACTCCTGATGCTGCCGGAGCCAGGACAACGCGGACGAGATCATCGGCTTCACTTGATACCCGTCCAGAGCACGCGTCAAATCACTATCCGGGTTGCCCACAATAGAAAAACCTCCCTACTCCAACTCGCTTACGCGCAAGGCCTGAACGTGGACATTGACCTGCGCGACGGGCAACTCCAAGACCTTCTCTACCTGGTATTTGACAACGTCCTTGATACTCTCCGCCACAGTAGAGATACGTGTACCATATTCTACCACGACATAGAGATCGATGGTGATCTTTCCCTCCCGCACCACGACCTCCACGCCTCGCTTCCGGTCTGTGGAGAGGAAGTCAGCCAGGCCCGTGGCGAGGTTCCTCGGCACCGTCCCCACCACGCCGTAACAGGTTTGGACCGCCTCACTCACGATGGAGGCTATAGCGGCCTGCGCAACCTCGATCCTTCCTCTCGCCTCTACCTTTTCGTTCATCAACCCTCCTCAGTTGCTTCGTCGGTCCTTTGTGGTATCATTAATTGGTCATCGATAAACACGAGGTGGATTATGGCAAAATGTGAGATCTGCGGAAAAGGGCCCATGTCTGGGCATAGCGTGAGTCACTCCAAGCGTGCCACAAAGCGCGTCTTTCGACCCAACGTCCAACGTAAGCGAGTTATGATTGACGGCGAGTATCGCCGGATTCACATCTGCACCCGTTGTCTGAGGACGCTATCCCGCGCGGGGCGCTGAGTAGCAGCACAGAACTTACGTAAGATTCGGCTCCATTCGTACGATCGAATGCGAATGGAGCCGTTTCCTTTCCCCAAAGCGTCTAAACTCGGAAGGCCGCGTCACGCAGGGCTTGAATAGCAGCCGCCACCCCTTCCGGCGCACCAAATACGGCAGATCCTGCTATCAGCGTGTCTGCGCCGTGAGCCACGACTTCCGGCGCCGTCTGAGGATCGATTCCGCCGTCCACCGATAGCCAAGCTGATGAGCGACCTCCATCGTCCAGCATCTCTCTAATAGACTGTACCTTGTCCATCATCTCCGGAATCAGTTTTTGACCCCCGAAACCGGGATTCACCGTCATCACCAAAACAAAGTCGAGGTAGGGCAGCACGTACTCAAGCACCGCCTCCGGTGTGGCTGGGTTCAGCACAGCCCCCGCCTCTCCCCCTAGGTCGCGAATCTGCTGCAACGCACGATGAAGGTGAGGTGTCGACTCGGGATGTACGGAGATCGAATCAGCACCGGCTTCGACGAAATGCGGCAGATAGCGTTCCGGTCTCTCGATCATCAAGTGTACATCAATATGCAGGTCGGTGATGCGACGCACCGCCGCCACCACCAGTGGGCCAACGGTGATATTGGGCACGAACTGACCATCCATAACGTCCACGTGGATGATGTCGGCGCCGGCAGCTTCAGCAGCCCGTACCTCATCACCCAGGCGGGCAAAGTCGGCCGATAGAATTGAGGGCGCAATCCGCACAGACCTGCTCATAACCTAAATATGATACAACGATTGTTAGAAAAAGCAACCGGTGGTGGACTGTCTCGATTGACAACAGAGGACTGATAAGGAGCGTTACGCGGGGGGAGGCGATCCTCAGAAGTCACAACATGTAGGCGTACCAATGCGTGAAAGTCTGAACGCGCCGTGCCCGCACCATGGTTTGCTCAGGTATCGAGGGTTAACAAAACGTTACAAGACGGTTAACCTAAGAAAGCTAAGTTGACGCCACTCCTAACAAATGGTATCATTGAGAATGAGGCACTTGTATGCAAAGTCGATTACGAGTCACAGCTAAGTAGAACGGAGAGCCAAGGATGTTCCGCGAGCGGATCCAAGAGCATTACGCGACTTTGTCACCGCGCTTTCGCACCCTGGCCGATTTCATCCTTGAACAGACTCTTGATGTGGGCTTCATGACAGCCACGGAGTTGGCCCGCCGCGTGGGCGTAGACCCAGCCACGGTCGTTCGTTTTTCCCAAGAACTCGGGTATTCGGGTTTCCGGGAACTCTCGCGAGAGATCAAGGGTTACATAAACAACCAACTGGCCCTGCGCTACCGGCAAGCCGAAGCGCCGCAGGCCGGTGTGGCCGGCGAGGTGAGCCGGCTTATTGATGAGCTTAGCAACCGGCTTTTGGATATGAAGGTTGACGCGGATCAGATGACCGAGATTGTGAACCTGGCCCGCGAAGCCCGTCGCATAGTCGTGACCGGTACCGCTGCTGGGTTATGCCTGGCCGAGCTTTGGGCTACCCACCTCCGCCTGTTGGGCATGCACGTCGAGTACACGCCGGCCGATCCCGCGCAAGCGGCGCTGGTGCTGCGCGACCTGGGCTCGCAGGATCTGCTAGTCGCCGTCTCGCTGGGTCTGGCGCCTGGCGTCGAGCTAGGCCACGTGCTTAACGCGGCGATCGAGTTGGGCGCGAAGACGGTCTCGATCACAACGAGCCCTACCCTTCTGCCAGCCCGCGAGGCGGATGTTAACCTGGTCGTTCCGGCCAAGACACCATCGGGCTACCCCTCGTTCGACACGGTGGCCTGTGTCCTCTCTATTCTATGGCAGACGTTCATCGCGCTCCAGGAAGCCGAGGCCGCCGAGGGTGTCAAGGCGTCGATGGAGATGCTGATGAAGCTGATGGAGCAGCGGGACAAGATCCCGCCGTACGACAGCGCTGCGCTTATGCGCTTATGGGATCAGGAGTAACGAGGAGCCCAGAGATACGCTGAGGACCGCGTAGATACACGGATCTCCGTTTTCTGTGCGCAACGCTTTGGTCCTCTTAGTAGCTCCGTTTATGGCTGTGCTGCTACGGAACCAAGGCCGTGTCGGCGGCGGTCCAGGCGGGAAGCGCCTCGTAGGAAAGCGGCCACGTGCGACTGTAGAAGGCTACATAGTCGGGGATGCCGTTTTGCCAGAGCTCATCGACGTGACCGCCGGCATGGACCTCGTAAGTGACATCGGCGCCGACCTCCTCAAGGGCGTTCCGCAGGCGAATCGCTCCGGCCCGGGCCCAATCGCTGTCCCCGGCATCGAGATAGAAGCGCAGTCCATCGATATCTTCCTGCAGCAGCAGAAAGGGATCGTACTGGGGGAGCGGGCGGTTGAGCGCCAGCGCTGGGCTGTGTGCCCCTACGATGCCGAAGAGGTCCTGGTGGCGCATCGCAATCTCTAAGGCCCAGACCCCACCCCGAGAGATGCCCCCGGCGGCGCGCCCGGCAGGCTCGCGCCAGGTCCGATATTTCCCATCGATGTAGGGAACGAGTTCGTCAACCACAAATCCCTCAAAGGAATTCGGGCCGCCACTGGAGTGGACGTAGCGACCATCGCTCCCAACACCGGGCATCGCCAGGATAAAGGGGCCGGCGAGGCCGCGGCTCACCCAGTCATCGCTCCATTCATCCATACCCAGGTTGTCCCAGTGCCGCTCATCCAGCGGCCACCCGTGGAAGAGATAGAGAACGGGATAGGCCTTGTCGGGATATTGGTCATAGCAGGGCGGCAGATGGACCAGGACGTCCACCTCCTCTGCCATCGCTGAGCTCTGTAGGCTGATGTCCTCCCTACGCCCGTAGAGATAGGGACAGACAAAAGGTGACGGTGTAATGGTGGGCAGGGGTGTTGCAGTGGGGGCAGATGTGGCGGTTGATGTCGCGGTCGCCGTTGGTGGCACCGGTGTACTCGTGAGGGATGGCGCGGAAGCAGTCGTTGTCACCGACGCAGTGGCCGCCAATACGCCGGCTTCAACGCTCTGACCAGAATCCGAGGTGCAACCAACCAGAAGTATAGTGGAAATCAGGACGAGAAAGAAGGTCCTTTGCCCCGTCCTATCCCGCACCGGCAGATCGCGCGGTCTCATCCGATATCAGGGTCACCCGCCCACGTATGTAGAGTCCTGAACATATCCTCCCCCTCCGACAGAACCTGCTATGCTATGTACGAAGACTCAGAAAGTGTAGCAGCTAAGATGCATCCGTCAAGACATTGATGAGGCTGTTTCCGATTCTGATATCGCTCCTGGTGGCTGTCGGTGATGAAAGATCAAGCCCTGAAGCGAGCCCTCGGGGGTCTCAACAAAGCTGCAGTTAGCCTCGATGGGAAACTCATCACCACTCGAATGGTGCCCTCATTATAAAACACGCAAAGCTTACCGCGATGTGTCAACGGTAGCTAGAACGCAAAAGCGCCCGGGGGGACCGGGCGCCGCTAGCTGATAGCCAAAGA
>JBNGDU010000226.1:7023-12890 GCA_049975025.1 Anaerolineae bacterium | reverse complement strand
GCCAACAGCCAGTCGGTTCTCAACCACGTTCTCATCCAGTTCGCAGGCGACAGGGCGCTCTATCTGGAGGGAGCCACGCCGACTCTTGTGGACGTCAAGATCGCTAACAGCAGTGGCTTCCCGATCAGCACCGACGGTAACGCCCTGCCTGATCTAGGCGCAGAGATCGACATCGATGACAATCCGTTCGGGGGGATCGAGATTCGGTCCGGCACTCTGACGGAGGAGTACGTTGAGTGGCCCGATCAAGATCTGGTGTACGTGGTATCCGGACCACTCGAGGTTGGGTCCAACACGACACTCGTCGTCATGCCTGATACCATCGTGAAGTTCTGGCATGCCCCTCGTTCGGACCCGCCAGGCCTGGTCGTACGTGGCCTCCTGAAGGCGGATAAGGTTCAGTTTACCTCGGTGTATGACAGCCGGGACGAGATGGGCGGCGTGACCTACCGTGAAGCTCGGGATCCAGCGCCAGGCGATTGGGCAGGCATCGGTTTCTACGAGAGCAGCGACAAGTCCTATTTGCGCGGCTGCCTGATCCAATACGCCGGTCAGCGGGGAGGGCGATCGACCACGGGGTCGGTCTCGATGGTGGCGAGTTCTCCAGAGCTGACCGAGGTCACGATTGCCGATGGTATTTGGTATCCCTTGAGTGCCGATGCGGATTCTTTTCCCGTCCTCGAGGATGTGAAGCTCGTGAGCAATGACCCGGGTGATGCGCTGGAGATCCGGGGAGGCACCGCCGTCACCGGTCGCAATAAGTACGTGTGGGGTCCCATAGGCGGTGAGCCGCAAATCGTGCGCGTGATCCGGGGTGAGGTGGTCGTTGAGCCCGATGCCACGCTGATCATCGAACCAGGCGCCGTCATCAAGTTCGAGGAGAACGGCAAACTCACGGTGCGTGGGACGCTCAATGCTGTAGGCGGCGAGAATGACAGCGAGCGCATCGTATTCACCTCGCTGCGCGATGCTGACTACGGCGGCGATACGGACAAGGCCACGTCGCCCCAGGATAAGCGAACTTGGGGTGGCATCGTCTTCGAGAGTACCGACGAGAGCTCGGTCCTCCAGAACTGCATCGTCCGCTACGCTCCGATTACGCTAGATGACGCGGGCCCACGCCTGATCGACAATCTGTTCATTGAGAGTGAATCTGCTCCCATCTGGGCGTCGCCCGGTGCCTTGCCCGAACTGAGAGGCAACCGGTTGGAGGACAATGGTGTGAACGGCCTTGCCATATGGAAGGCAGAGCTCCGTGACGATCAGGTCTGGTCCAGACTGGGGGAGGGAGACGACCAGCTGGTGAGGGTGCTGGCGGGCGAGGTGACGGTGGCAGAGGGCGCCGTGCTTAGCATTGAACCGGGTGTCATCGTCAAGGGCGGTACTGCCGACGCAAAGCTCAGGATCCGAGGCGGGCTACGCGTGATGGGACAGGAGGACAACCCGGTTGTGTTCACCTCGCTAAATGATGATAGCGTGGGTGGCGATACCAATAGCAAGCTGGCAGGGGCTGATGCGGGTGACTGGCCCGGCATAGAGGTCGCTGCGGACGCCAGTGTCCTGTTCAGCCATGCGATCATCCGCTATGCCCAGAACGGACTCTTTCTGCGTGGTACGAACGCTCCGGTCATCGAGGGGTGGTTGCGCGTCACTGAAGGAAAGAACGCTCTGCAGTGTGAGGGTGAGTTGCGGATGCCCAGCACCTTCCGGGCTGAAGGCAACGAAGTCAACGAAGTCGTATGTACAACCGAGTAAGAGCGGGGTAGGCAATATGGCACATCAGCATTGCCCGAATTGCTGGCGTCAGCTGGCAGACCCGGAAGCGCAATACTGCCAGCACTGCGGCGTTAATCTGCAAGAGTGGCAGCAGGCTGACGAGCGCCCTCAACTGGTCACTAATCCGATTGCGCTGACGAAAACACCCATCACCATCGGTCGCGATGAGGCCAGCGACATCCATCTGGACCATCCGGCGGTCTCGGCCCAACATGCACGGCTGGAGTGGCGGGCCCAAATGGAAGCCTGGTACGTGGTGGATGAGGTTAGCGCCAAGGGCACGTTTGTCAACTACCAGCAGGTGCCGCACGGTCCCGAGGGCCGCCCGGTGAATCCGGCAACCGATACGATCTGGATTGCGCCCTATTCCTTTCGGCTCGTGGGTGGCGAGCAACAGCAGCCCCGCTTCGAACCGGCGCGCCTTCGATTGGATGCAGTGGATTTGGTGCGGACCGTTAAACACGACCAGACGAAGCGACCTATCACGATCCTTGACCTGCGGTCAACACCGCTCTCGTTCCGTCCGGGCGAGTTCATTGCCCTTGTAGGAGGGAGTGGGGCGGGGAAATCGACGCTGATGAAGGCTCTGTTGGGGCTGGCACCTGCTCAGCAGGGAACCGTCTACGTGAGCGGACGCCCGTTCATTGAAAAGGGGCAGGCTCAACGCTTCGAGGCGATGCACGCCATCGTGGGATACGTGCCCCAGGAGGACATCGTGCACCGCGAGTTGACGGCGTTGGAGGCGATGGATTACACCGCGCAGTTCCGGCTCTCGCCTGACCTCAGCAAGCGCGAGCGAACCGCCTACATTCAGCGGACTCTGCAGACGGTCGAGCTGTGGGAGCATCGAGACAAACTGATCCGCAGGCTCAGTGGCGGGCAGCGAAAGCGTGTCAATATCGCACTCGAGCTGCTTGCCCAGCCCCGACTCCTGTTCCTGGATGAACCGACCTCCGGTCTGGATCCAGGCTTGGATCTCTCGATTATGGAGTTGCTGCGCGACTGGGCGACTGATCCAATCGATCCCCGCACGATCGTCCTCGTGACCCATGCCACAGAAAACGTAACCAACTGCAAGTATGTGGCCTTCATGGCGCCTGGGGGATATGTCGTCTACTTCGGGCCACCAGAGAAGGCGTTAACGTACTTTGGGGTGCCGCGTTTTGCAGAGATCTACCGTCAAGTCAGCGCCTCTCAAGGGCCCCCAGCTGCCGCCGGGGATGGCGACGGGAGCGCACAGTCCGGCGGTGCCCCAGAGATGGTCACTCGGTTCCGGAACTCTCAGGATCATTTCCACTATGTTGAGGCTCGCCGGCTGGATGCGACGGATCTCACGCCCACTGCTGAGACAGCTGAGGCAGCTCCCCGGCGTAGCCACGGTGGGGTCGGGCAGGCTGAACGGGAGCTCTTCTGGCGACAGTTCCGGGTCCTGACCGCGCGCTACTGGAAGCTCATCCGACGTGATCGGATGAACTTCGTGACGCTGCTGCTGCAAGGATTCCTGGTGGCGGGGCTGCTGTGGGCTGTGGCCCGCCCAGACGTCTTCCAGCCCAAGGGAGCTGAGAATGCACAGACGCTGCTGTTCATCATGGCCTGCGCAGCTGCCTGGTTAGGCATCCTGAACGGCACCAAGGAGATCGTCAAGGAGCAGGATATCTATGCCAGAGAACGTCGCTATGGACTGACCGCGGCGCCCTATGTGCTGTCCAAGCTGGTCGTCCTGGCCGCGGTGGGCCTCGTCCAGATGGGCACCTTGCTGCTCATTGTCAGCTATCGCTTCACATTGCCAGATCGTGGAGCCCTGGCCATGTGGTCACCTACGTGGTTGGAGTGGTGTATCACGCTTGAGCTCACCCTGACGGCGGGGGTGGCCCTTGGTCTGTTTCTATCCGCGAGCACAGCCACCGTCGACGCCGCCACAGCCGTCATGTTCGTGCTGTTGCTCATCCAGGTTATGTTTGCGGGCCTCTTCTTCCCGGATGCCCGCTGGGCAGATATCCTGTCCATCTTCACGTTCAGCCGCTGGGGTCTGGAAGCGGCTGGGACAACGGCTAACCTGAATGGTCTGTTAAAAGAAGCCATCGGAAGTACCTACCAGGCAGACAAGGCATACACGTTCTCGGCGCTCCATCTGCTGGCGCGGTGGGCGATTCTTGGGACGTATACCGCAGTCTTCACAATCCTTGCGAGCTCACGCCAAGCGCGCAAACCATAGAGGAGGACACAGGAGGATCACGGAATGGGTAGCTTATTCGATCGTCTAAGGTCTGGGGCTGGCAAGGCGGCCTTCGAAGCCGATAAGCTTCGTCGGATCGCCGCTGTTCAGTCCAATGTTAGGTCTTTGAAGGAGGAGATCACCCAGGCATTCTACCGCGCCGGCTATATCGCGTTCGACACCTACCAGGCAGACCAGATCGACCAACCGGATCTGGTAGCCGCCTGCGAGCGCATCGCTAACCTTCAGGCCCAGCTGGCGGCTTACGAAAGGGAGATCGAGGCAATTCGCGACGAGGCTTATGAAGAACCCACCCACGTTCCGCAAACCGGCCTGGTATGTCCCGATGGGCACGGGGAGCTGCCACCTGGCGCTCAGTTTTGTCCGGTTTGTGGCGCTCGAGGCGCTCAAGCACCGGCTGCAGAGGCAAGCTGTCCCGCCTGTGGTGCAGCCCTGATGCCCGAAGCCCGGTTTTGCCCGAAGTGTGGTGCGCCTGTTCAGAGCGCTGCCAAGCCGGAGCCGGTTGAGGAACAACCTCCGACGGTCAGCGAACCCGCGATAGAAGCGCCCTTAGAGGCGAGCCTTGAATGTCCGACCTGCGGCAGGACGCTAGCGCCGAATGCCCGTTTCTGCCCGGATTGCGGGACTGCGGCCTCGCAGCCACGGGCCGATGAACTTCGTGAACCCGAGCCTGCGCCCATCGAGGAGAGCGCGCCGGTGACGTCGGAAAGCCCCGAGTCGGCGCCGGAGCCCCAAGCAACTGAGACCGTCAATCGGTGCCCGGCGTGTGGTGCCCCGCTGGTGCCAGAGGCGGCTTTCTGCCCGGATTGTGGTCACCGCCTGGAGCCAAGCGGGGATAGCGCAACTGGAGAACCTCCCTCGGGAGCAAGCGAGGAATCGACGACACCGGAACCTCCGACGAGCGAAACCGACGAGCCGCCAGGATGGACGCTCTAGCCCATAGCGTCAGGTCATCCAGGTTTAGGTTGGCCCCGCGGGGTCAGCATAGTGAGAGATGTTGTACTGTCGTTTGCTATGTACCCGTGGGTGCGGAGGCGCGCGTCGCTATGAGTGAACAGCGCCACCGGGAGGCTGGGAGCACCTAATTGCTGATGACCGGGGCCTCGTGAATGTAGGTGTCGTCGGTGACCTGCTCCAGCATGAAGCGAGCGAGATCGCCGCGGGTGAGGCGGGGACCGATCTGCTCGTCGCCGACGTAACCGACCTTGACCTTGCCGGTGGCGTTCTCGTCGCTCAGCATGGGCACCCGGACCAAGGTCCAATCCAGGTCGCTGGCGCGCACCACGTCGGCAACACGCTTCATGTCTCGATAGACGTTCGCCGCCAGAAGCTTGAGCACGATGTTGAGAATCCTGTTGACAAGCCTGGGGTTGTCCTGGGGATCGCTGACGCCCGCGCCCATCGATACCACGAGCCGGTCGACATCGTGCGTTTTCATAGCCTCCACGATGTTCTCCATACCGCGGCTTATGGCGTACGTGGGTTGGTTGCCGCTGGGGCCTAACACGCTGAGCACCGCGTCGGCGCCCGGGTCGCCGAACGCGACGGCTTGTTCCACGGCATCAGCGTCCGTCACATCTCCCTGAACGATGGTGAGGCGCTCGTGGTCGATCTCGAGCTTCGACGGCGTCCATGCGAAGGCCGTGACGTCGTATCCGGCGTCCAGCGCTTCGTCGATGAGGCGTTGGCCGGTGCGCCCCGTCGCCCCAAAGATGGTGATTCTCACAAACTACCTCCTACACCGATTATAGCGACCGCCGGCACGCGGTCAAACAGGCAAGTGTGCACCGCGATAGGACAAAGGTTTGTAGTCGGCGCTTCAGCGCCGTGTCTCTAATCAATAAAAAAAGGCACT
>JBNGDU010000226.1:2331-6923 GCA_049975025.1 Anaerolineae bacterium | reverse complement strand
CCGTGTCTCTAATCAATAAAAAAAGGCACTGAAGTGCCTACTACAAACATTTATGCTACCCAAAGCGGCAAATTCCTGTCTTGCTCGGGCTCAGTACCGCCGAGGCTGCTTGGGGTAGGTCTGGAAGGGGGTACGGGGCTCTTGGCTAGCCCAGTCGCCGGACGCATCGAGCCGGGAGAGCGAGCGCAGCAGATCGAAGGTGACCCAGCGGCTCGCCTGCGGCGGCTCGACGTCCCAGAGACCGTAATCGCTCTGCAGATCCTCCACGAAGGTCACAAGCTCCGCCACGCGGGGATCGTCGAGCGAGGCGCCTACGCGCCAGCACAGGTCAAGGATCTGGGCCAGGTCGAATCGGGCGTAGAAGGTCATAAAGCCGCGCGTGGGCTCGGCGCCGATCAGACGCGCAACCTCAAAGCCCAACGTGTGGGTCTCCCTCGTCTCACGACCCAACAGGAGGTCCAGGGCTCGACGCGCCTCAGGGCCGGAGCGCCGCTCGGGATGATGGGCCAGGCAGAGCAGAGCGCCGGTCGTGTTGGAGCGACAGCCCCAGCGGGAGTGGGGCATCTTGCGATAGCCGGCGACGTAGCCGTAGGTGCCGCCACCGGCGATGCCGGTGGGCCAGGCGCCGTCTTCGAGTCGCTGCTCGATGAGCCATCCGTAGGCGCGCTCTGCGCGCGGATCGGTGGCGTAGCCGCACATCGCCAGCGCCCGTAAGGGCAACGCCGTCTGGAGGGGCACCATGGAGTAACCCTCACCGTCCTCCGGGCCGTGGTACGCTCGAGACCGCTCCCACGCGCCGTCGTCTCTCTGGCACGAGAAGAGGAACGCCGCTCCGCGCGCCACCGCCGGATGATCAGGACCGAACCCCAGGTAGCCCAAACGCATCAGTGCTAGCATCGTGATCCGCTGCGCGCCGCCCTGCCAGGCGAGGTCACCCCGGCGCCACGCACCGTCGACCTCTTGAGCCTCCAGTAGGGGCGCGACGAGTGGGTCACTCTCCTGTTCCACCGCCAGCTCCCGAACCTCGGGATCGTCCTCGGATTTCCCCATCAAATGGCGCAGCACCAACGACCGCAGACACGGGGACGGATCTGCGAGCAGGAGCGGTATCCAGGTCACAGGCGCCTCCCCTCATTCACGTCCGATCGAGTCCCCAGCACCGCCCGCAGATAAGCCGCCGTCGGTGAGTCGCCCGCCGCCACCACGTCGGGCGTGCCCTCGGCTATGACCCGCCCGCCCTTGGGCCCCCCGCCGGGGCCGAGCTCGACGAGCCAATCGCAGCTCGCCAGCAGCTGCGTGTGGTGCTCGACCACGACCACGCTGTGACCCTCGTCCACCAGTCTGTGAAGCACGCCGCTCAAGCGCGCCACATCCTCCAAGTGCTGACCCACCGTGGGCTCGTCCAGGATGTAGAGCGTCTTGGGACGGGTCCTGCGGGCGAGCTCCTTGGCGATCTTAAGCCGCTGGGCCTCTCCACCCGAGAGGGCGTAGCCCGGCTGGCGAAGGACCAGATAACCCAAGCCCACCTCCCGCGCCGCCTCCAGCTTGGAGGCCAGGCTGTCCGATGCCGCGTCTAGGTGCGCGAAGCGCCCGTAGACCTCGTCGATCGTCTTGCTGAAGCACTCGGGCAGCGAGAGGCCATCCAGGTGCACGTCCCAGGCCTCCGGGCGATAGCCGGTGCCCTGACAGGTCTCGCAGATGACGTGGACATTGGGCAGAAAGCCCATCTCCAACGTCGTCTTGCCGGCGCCGCCGCATGCTGAGCAGCGCGCCCCCAACACTTTAGCGTCAAAGCCCAAGGCCTGAGCGTCCTCGCTTTCGGCGTAGAGTTGGTGGAGCAATCGCGTCAGCCCCAGAAAGTGCGCCGGACTGTGCACGCCGGCTTTCACCTGATCAACCAGCAGCGTCCGCCGGGGCGCGCCCTCGATCGCGTCGTGCTCCCCGGGGTCGACGGGCATGTGCGCCACCGACGTGGTCTGCTTCTTGGGTGCGAGGGCCCGACCCACCGTGTCGATCATGAGCGTGCTCTTGCCGGAGCCCGAGACGCCGCAGATGCCCACGAGCACGCCCTTAGGCAATCGCACGTCCTCGCCACGCAAATTGTGAGCGCGCGGGGCGCGGATTGTCAGCCATCCGCGCGGCTTGCGCCTGGCGCGGCGAGGATCGGCTCCGGCGCCACCGCTGAGCCAGCGAGCGGTTACCATACCGGTTCGCAACACCTCGGCAGGCGTCCCTGCTGCGACGACCTCGCCCCCCGCTGCACCGGCACCCGGCCCCATATCGATCAGGTAGTCGGCGGCGCGGATAAGGTCGGGGTCGTGCTCGACAACGATGACGGTGTTGCTCTCCGTCCGCAAGTCGATCAGCGCCTCGACCAGCGCGTCCACCTCAGACGGATGCATACCGCGGGTTGGCTCATCGATCAGGACCGTCAGCGAGGTGAGCCCGCTGCCCAGCAGGCCCGCCAACTTGACGCGCTGCGCCTCCCCCGCCGAGAGCGTCGCCGCATCCCGGCCTAGGTGAAGGTAGCCCAGGCCGACCTGCAAGAGAAAGTGAAGGCGCTTACGCACCACTCCGAGACTGGCCTCGACCGTGGCGGCGGCTTGGTCACCCTCCTGCGTCGCCACGGTCGAGGCATCCACGCCGGTCATGGCCTCGGCCAAGCGGGTCAGGGTCATCTCGCTCATCTGGTGGAAGGTCCATCCGTTCAGCGTGACCGAAGCGTACTCCGGGCGCAAGCGCGCCCCCTTGCAGTCGGGACAGAGCTTGGTGTCGGTGTAGGTTCCACCGGTGTCCCAATCGCGTATCCAGCCGTAGAAGCCGGGGTACCGCCATCGGTGCACGCTGGTGGTGCCGTTTCGGCTCTGGTGGATGACCTCCAGCTTGTCCGGGTAACCGAAGAGGAAAGCGTCCTGCGCCTCGGGCGACATCTCGTCCCACGGCGTCGTCGCCGGGTTGAATTCGAAGACTTTGGCAAGCGCCTGCACGACCTCGTAGCCGCCGTTCATCGGCTTGCAGAGGTAGCCCTTGGGGAAGAAACCCGGCGAGTGCATCGCGCCGCCACAGAGGGGCTTCTCAGGATGGATGACCAGCTTATCGGGATTCGGCTCCCGCAGTGTGCCCACGCCGTGGCATGTCGTGCAGGCTGCGGCGTAGACCGAGGGGGAGAAGTGGCGGGGCGAGGCAACCGGAAAGGTCGCGCCGCAGCCATCGCATCGCCAGGTCGCGTGGCGGCGACGGGCCGCCGTCCGGCGTCCGGCAGCGATTCGGCGCAGGGGTGTGTCGCACGCCGGGCAATCGCGCTCGCCAAGCCATGAGAAGAGAATGGCCAGATGGTGAGCTACCTCCGTGGCCACGCCGACGGTGTTCCGGCGCCCAAAGGCACCGCGCCCACCGCCGCCCACGGTGACGGCCACGCCCAGTCCGGAGACCTCCTCCACAGGCGCTTCCGCCCCCTCCCGCGTCCCCTGGCGCTCGTACATCGAGAGCGTCTCCAGAAAGCGCCGCCGCGCCTCGGCCTCCAGCACATCACCCACGAGGCTTGACTTCCCCGAGCCGGAGACACCGGTCACGACGGTGAGCTTCCCCTTAGGGATGGCCACATCCACGCCCTTGAGATTGTGAGCCGTGGCGCCGCGGATCGTGATCTGAGACGCGCCCAACGCTCCACGATCCGCGATGGGTCTCTCCGGTGACGGTTGGATCTCGTCCTCGTTCAACAACGCCCGGGCCGTGATCGACTCGGGTGTCGAGAGCAAGCCCGCCGGCGGGCCGGCGTAAATCAGGTCGCCGCCCTCGGGTCCAGCGCCGGGGCCGAGATCGACGATCCAATCGGCCGCGCGGATAACGTCGGTGTTGTGTTCCACCACGACCACCGTAGCACCGCTCCGGACCAAACGATCCAGCACGGTAAGCAGGCCGGAGACGTCCTTGGGATGGAGCCCGGTAGAGGGTTCATCCAGGACCAACATGCGTTTCGCGAGACCGCGGCGACCCAGGAACTTAGCCAACTTCACCCGCTGTGCCTCGCCCCCCGAGAGGGTCGGGGAGGGCTGGCCCAGCGTGAGATAGCCCAACCCGATGTCCCGAAGCGCGCGCAGGATGCGACGGGCAGCGCGCTTCTGCTTCTTCGACAGGTGCTCGGAGGCCAGGATCAACGGCGCGGCCTCGGCGATGGTCATCCGGTAGATGTCGGCGATCGAGAGCTCCTCGTCACCAAAGAGAACCGTGGCGTCAAGCACCTCCTCGCGGAAGCGCTGCCCCTCGCACTCGGCGCACGGGATCCAGGTCGAGGGCAGGTAGCGCATCTTGACCTCGACGGCGCCGATGCCCTTGCACTCCGGACAGGCGCCCTCAGGGCGGTTGAAGGAGAAGTGCGAAATCGAAAGGCCCGTCGCAGCGGCGAAGGCGTCGCGGATGATGTCGGACAGCTTCGTGTAGGTCGCGGGATTGGAACGAGGATTGCGCCCGATGGGGCTCTGGTCCACCATCACCACCTTGAGCGGCGGCCCATCGAGGGCGTCGCACCCCACCGGTTCACCCTCGCCGAGAGAAGCGGTCAGCACGTCCTCGACAAACGTGCTCTTGCCTGA
>JBNGDU010000226.1:0-2231 GCA_049975025.1 Anaerolineae bacterium | reverse complement strand
CGGTCCGCCGCAGCCGCCGCCATACGGTCGTGCTCCACATAGACCACAGGGCCGCGCAACTCGCGGAAGGCGGGTAGAAGGCGGGCCACGTCGGCGGGGTGCTGACCAATCGTGGGCTCGTCCAGCACGTGGAGCATGTCCTCCAGTCGGCTCGTCAGCGCCACCGCCAGCCGCACGCGTTGGGACTCCCCCCGGGAGAGGGTGGGCGACGACCGGTTCAGCGCGATATAGCCCAGCCCCACGCGGTCCAGCGCGTCAAGTCGCCGGGTGATCTCCTCGTCCAAACGTTCCGCCGTGAAGGGCAATTCGGCCGTGGAGAAGCGCCGGCGCACATCCGCGACCGACTCGGCCAAGAGATCCGGCAAGCGCAGGCCCTGCCACCGCACGGCAGCGGCCTCGGGACGGAGGCCCGTCCCGGCACATTGGTCACATCGCTCACCGTCACAATGGGGACAGGGTTGATGGAAGTGGACCGGGGAGAGATCCCCAAACCAGGTGCCGCACCGCGTGCAGACCGGGGCGCGGGAGAGCATGGTGTCCGCCGCGCTATCGCGCCTCACCAGCACGGCGTTCGCGCCCAGCGCCCAGGCTGACGTGACGGCGTCGCGAACCGCTCCGAGCGAAGTCCCCGGCTCGATACGCGCGATCTCGACGTCGAGGTCATGCTCGACTTCGGACGAGAGCGAAGCATCCGACTTTGCCCAGGAATGCCCGTCGACGCGGAGGGCATCGGCGCCGACCGCTGTCACTAGATGGGCGAGCAGGGTCCGGTGGCTGCCCCGAACACAGCGTAGCAAGGGGGCGTAGAGCCTCAATGAGCCCTTCTCGCTCAAGGCTGCAACTCGCTCGACGATCTCGTCCTCGGTCTGGATCGCGATCGGCGTCCCGCAATTCGGGCAACTGCGCTCGCCGAAGTGAGCGTAGAGCAGGCGCAGGAAAGGGTGCAACCCCGAGGCTGTCGCCAGGGTGGAGGCGGGATTGCGATTCAGAAGGTTCTGCCCCACCGCCACAGCCGGCCCTACGCCGGTGATACTCCGCACGTCGGCCGGAGAGAGTCGCTCACCGAGGGAGAAGATCTCCAGAAAACGCCGTCGCGCCTCGTGGTAAAGCGTGTCGAAGACCAGGGAGGTCTTGCCCGATCCTGACACGCCGGTGACCACCGTCAAGCCGCCGCCGATCTCGACGTCGATGTCCTTCAGATTGTGCTCACGAGCGCCTTCGATCGTGATATGAGATTCGTCCATACTGGGTTCACTTACTCCGGCACAAGGTCAACCACCATCAACTCCGGACGGCAGAGGAAGCGCAGCCGGGGCGCCTGTCCCCGCTCCATGCCGATACCGCGCGAGACGATCAGCGTTTTGCCCTGCGCGATCTCCGTGACGCCCGCGGCCCACGAGCGCGGGACTGCCGAGAGCGTCATCACCGGGCCGATGAAGGGGAGCCGCACCTGTCCACCGTGGGTGTGACCGGCGATCAGCAGGTCGGCGTCAACCGATCCCAGGCTGAAGTTCGGGCTATGTCCCAGGACGATGTGAAACGCATTCGCCCCCTCCACCCGCAAGTTTTGATCAAAGGCGTCGTCAAGCGCCAGCCCGGTGAGAACCACCGGTCCCAGGTCATACCGAGCCGTCTCCACGACCGTCGTCGCTTGAAGTCCGGCGAAGACCTGCGTCCAATCGCCTCCTCTATCGACGTTGCCGGCAATGGCGTAGATACCCAAGGGCGCCGCCATCCGGCTCCCCACCAGAAGATCGTTCAGGGCTGCGACCTCGGCTTCATAGCCGCGGCTGCGACGCCCCGTGTGGATGTAATCCCCGGCGAAGAGGATCAGATCCGGCGCCTGAGCCATCGCCGTATCGAAGACGCGCGCCTCGTAATCGCCGGGCCGGTCCGTCTGCACGTCGGCGATCACCACGATGCGAAGCGGCTCCGCGATCTTCGCCGACGGAATCGTGATGCGGCTGACCTCCAACCAGTGGGGTTCGATCAGAAAAGCATCCAATGCCACCAGCGCTATCAGCGCGGCGGTAGCCCATGCGACCGTCGCCAGGACCGCGTTGGACCGCAGTGCGACGAGCCCACTGCCGATCAGAAAGAGCGGCGCGTGGAGAAAGACGGACCAAGCCATCAGCCCGGCGAGGCCAAAGGTGCTGCCGGCGTTGTAAACGATGCTGACGAGACCGGCAGCCGCCACAATGACGGCAGCGATGCCAAAGGCGCGCAGGCCA
>JBNGDU010000225.1:0-12961 GCA_049975025.1 Anaerolineae bacterium | reverse complement strand
GGCGACCTTCCAAGCCGCCGGGCAGCCCGGCGGCTTTGGCGAGGCTGCCGCCGAGGTCTATCGGCGCATGGCTCACTTCAAGGATGCTCCGGAGCCGCCGCCGTTGGAGGATGTGCTGGCGGCCTTGTTGAATGCCGGGACCGATATGGATCGCGACTGACGAGCGGTTCCTTCATCTGGCCCCTGGTAACCGCTGGAGTTTGTGAACGACCAGGTGCGACGCGCTTCGATTCGGCGCACGCCGGGCGGCGGAGACTCCCTGATACGTGGAAGGGATCTCCCCTTGGGGTGCACGCCCCGGCGCGTGGCTGTCGGTACGCCCCACCTGCTTTGCCTCAGCGAACGCTGACCTTGCTGGCGTCGGGTGCTGCGCGCGAGGTGCAACGCACTGACGGAAAGTGCGTCGCACCAGGCAACGGCGAAAAGGCTTAGCTTGTGCGGTCGTAGACCGGGTCCTTGCCGACCCATCGTCCGGGTCGCACGGCCGGGATGCCCTCTCGTTCCTCCGGCGTGAGTGAGAAGTCCAGCCGCCCCAGGGTATCGTCAAGCTGTTCGAGGTTGCGCGCGCCGACGATGGGGCTGGTGATCCGGGGCTCAGCTAGGACCCACGCGAGCGCCAGCTGCGCCGGTGTCACGGCCAGATCCTCGGCCTTGTCGACGAAGGCCTCGACGATGTCGAACATCCTGTCCGTGAGGTAACGATCGCGGTAGCCCTTGGAATCGCTCAAGCGGGTGTCCTCCGGGAGCGGCTGCCCTCGCCTGTACTTGCCCGTCAGTACGCCGCCGGCAAGGGGGTTGTAGGGGATGACGCCCAGGCCCTCCTTCGCGCAAAGCTCCAGAACCTCGTTCTCTATGCTGCGGTTGAGCGCGCTGTAGAGCGGCTGGATGCTGACGAAGCGGGACCAATGGTGCTCTTCCGCCAGGCTCAGGTAGATGTCGAGCTGCCACGCCTTGAGGTTGGAGCAGGCGATGTAGCGCACTTTGCCCTGCCTGACCAGGTCGCTGAGCGCCCCCAACGTCTCCTCCGGCGGTGCGTCGAAGTCCCAGCGGTGGATCTGATAGAGGTCGATGACGTCGGTCTGGAGCCGCTGCAAACTCGCCTCGACCGCGCGTTGGATGTTGATCCGCGAGAGGCCCCGCTCGTTGGGCCCAGGGCCCGTAGCGCCGTAGACCTTCGTGGCCAATACGATGCGGTCGCGGTTGCCGCGTTCCTTCATCCACCGACCGATGATCTCCTCTGAGAGGCCGCTGTTGTAGACGTTGGCGGTGTCGAGGAAGTTGCCGCCCAGTTCCACGAAGCGGTCCATCAGCTTGAACGACATCTCCTCGTCAGCCCCCGCGCCAAAGGTCATCGTGCCCAGGCAGATCTTGGATACTTTGAGCCCCGATCGGCCTAATCGTACGATATCCATACTTACGTACTCCTTTCGTGACTGTGACTGCGACTACCAGTAGCTACTTAGGTGCCGGGCACTTCCGGCGAGTACTCGTCTTCAAAGCAGGCTCGAATCGGCAAGCTCCTTGATTTCGAGATACTCTGTAACAGTAACGCTCACCAATCGATCTGTTTGAACTCGCTATCCTCCACCCTGTAGATCCAGATGCCGGGATCCACCAGGTCGCCGTCGTCCTCAAATTGCAGCTCATCGAGTAGCGTAGGGATCGCGTTCTCCCGCAGGGCGCCGGCGATTTGGTTAGCCGCGATTGAACTTGCCAGCCGCACACCCTCGGCAAGCACCTGCATGGCCACGTAACCGTTCACCGAGTAGGTGTCGGGGTTGCGGTATTCCACGGCCTGGTAGGCCTCAAACCAGGCCTCGTCGCTCACGGCCTCCGGGCTGGGCGCGAAGGCGCTCACGTACATCCCCTCCGCGGTGCCATCCGCCTCGTCGATGGTGGCTGCGAGAAAAGCACCGTCGCTACAGAGCATCGGCACCGTGACGCCGGCGCGCACCAGCTGCGCGCGCAGATAGGGCGCTTCGATTTCGTAGCCCGCGTAGAAGATGGCGTCAGGTGCCGCCGATTGGATCTGGCCAACCTCGGTGTCGTAGCGGCTCTGTCCCTCCTCGACCTCGATCTGCAGCACGACATTCGCGCCCCGTGCGGATAGCTCCTCAGCCAGGGAGTTCGCCAGCCCCTGGCCGTACTCCGTGTTGTTGTGGAGGATAGCGACCTGTTGCGCCTCCAGATGCTCGACGAGGAAGCGTGCGTCCACCGCAGCCTGCACGGCGTCGTTGGCGTTGACCCGGAAGAAGTTCGTGTAGCCGCGTTCGGTCAAGCTCTGCTCCGAGGCGGTCGGCGTGATCACCACCAGCGGCATCTCAGCGTAGAGCTCCATGGCGGCGAGTGTCTGACCGCTGTTGAGATGTCCGATCACGCCCAGCACTTCCTCGCCTTGGTCGATCGCATCTTGGATCTGCGCGACCTGGTCGACGGCCACATCGCTGTCTGACTCGTCATCCAGAGGTCGAACGACGACCCGGTAACCCTCAAGGCCGCCTTGCCGGTTGATCTGCTCCGCCGCCAGGCGGACACCCCCCAGGACCGTCTGGCCGCCGTTGGCCTGGAAGCCGCTTAACGGCACGGCCACATAGACGTAGACGTCGCCCCGCGTCGGCGTCTGTCCACCGCGACCGCACGCCACGAGAGAAAGCGCTACCATCAGCGCCAGAAGCCATCGCTGTTTACCATATCGCTTGAGCATTATCCTAATCCTCCGGGAAGCCATCGTAACCAACGGTCCACCCATGGCTTTGTCAATTCGTGCTAAGTTGATGATGGGATATCACCGGACACCTCGGGTCTCCGGATCAACTCTCAACCCTTGTCCAGCGCATCGTTATAAAGTTGTTCTACCTGCGTGACCAGGTCCGTGATCTGGCCCAGATGGCGCTCGATATCCTGCTGCAGGTGGTCAATATGGGCCTCGCCAAGTCCCCGTTCCATGGCGATCACGTGCATCTCGCTGGCGACGCGTGCCAGCGCCGTCAATGACCCCGCGAGTTGTGGGGGGGCAGTTTGGATCTGGGCTTCCAGCAGCTTGAGACTTTGCCAATCTCTCTCCAGTGCTTCCATCTCGCTGTTCAGGCGTTGGATGATGTCCGGATCCTTCTCATATTTGAGACGGGCGACGAGCGACTCGATCGCCCCCGGCAGTTGCTGGCGCCGCGCTTCCAGACGGTGATCGCGTTGATAGGTGTCCACGTACCGCGCCAGCAGATACCCTTGTTCGACCCAATCGTACATCTGCTCCGCCACCCGCTCTAAGGCGGGAAGGTGGGGAGATGCACGCATACCGTATAGATCCAATTCCGCGCTGCGGATGTAACCGAACATGGCGTCCACCCGCTCGCGGAGTTGAGGATCCTGGATCTCTTTGAGATCCAGTTGCTCGCGCAGAAGCTGATGCAGGACCTTGGCGGAGGTCTGCGGGTCGGTCAGACTCGCGTAGACGACGGCGATCCAGCCCAGCGCCCCCAGTACCAACCACATCCATCCCTGCCACCATGGGAATGGGTTGGGCAAGAAGACGGCTAGCAGAATGGCGCCCGCTACCACCAGTGCGCTCTCCAGGCGCAGCAGACCGTACTGTAGGAAGGCGCTGCTTGATTTGCGTTGGATCTCGGCGCGTAAGTTGGGCATGATCAGAAGTAGGTTGAGATCGTCCTGTAGAGCTCCTCGATATCCGTCTCGCTAGCCCGGTAGAACTGTCCCCCTCCGAGCTCGGCGATCTCCTGCAGCAGGCCGGTGTCCGCGTCTGTGCCGAATCCAATGGTGAAGACCACGATCTGCTGCCCGGCGCTCTCCTCAAAGGCGATGCGCAGATCCCGCACGGTCCGCCGGCTGTCGTTTTCCAGGCCATCGGTCATCACCACGATAGCGTTGATGGCCTCGGGATCCTGGGTCCGCGTGAGCTGGCTATGAGCTTCCCAGACCGCATCGATCAGCGCCGTGTTGCCGTTGGGACGCAGTTCGCGCACGATATTCTGGAGGCGCACTCGTCCCTCGTCGCTCACAGGGCTTAGGGGTTCGGCGCGCTTGATGCCGCTTCCGAACTCGATGAGACCGACCTGGTCGCGATCGCCCCGGATATTGTCCAGGAAGGTGAGCAGGGCCTCTCGCGTGCTCTCCATCTTGGCGCCCTCCTCCATGCTCCCGCTGGTATCGACGACGAGGAAGACGTTGGTCGGACGCTTGGTGTACCACCAGACGTTCTGCACAACCCGCACGACCTGCTGTGCGGGCACCTGCAATGTGGTCTCCGGTTTGCGCCAATCCACGGCGTCGTCGGCGGCGAAGGGGCTGTCCGGCCCGTCGAGCGCGATGTTGAGATCGGCGGGGCGGTAGCCCATCTCGAGCAACTGCTGTTGGGCCTCGGGCCCGGTGATGAAGTTCACGAAGGCCCGGTACGTCTCGCGCTGTGCCTCGCTGATGTCGCTCAATTCCAGGAGCGCCAGGGGGTGATCGGCCCAGAGCGTGCCCTCCGCGGGGTAGATAGCGACCAATCGCTCCGCGGGCTGTGTCTGATTCCAGGCGATGACGGTCTGCTCCTGCGCCACGAAGGCGTCCAGGAAGCCCCGGCCCTCCTCGGCAAGGCGCTGCAGGATCACCGCTTCGCCCTCGCCGTAGAAGCGCACCGTTGCCTCGACGTCACGAACGTAGTCCAATGTGGACGGCGCCGTCGCCGCCTCCTCGGTAAGCCCCCGGGTCAAGCCGGCACCGGCGTAGAACTCCGCCAATGTGGCCAACAGACCGCTCGCGTTGTTCGTGCTGGGGTGGTTCCATTTGAAATCGGGATCGCGGGTGGCCTTGCGTTGCACCTGCTGCCATCCCACGGGCTCCAAAGGCCAGCCCAGCTCCCGTGCCACGCTCTCCCACGCCACGATGACGATCGGACTGACGGCGTAGCGCTCGGGCGTGCTGGTGCGCCGGTTTGCGATCGGCACCACCGACGCGTCCTCCTCCCCTACGACCTCCGCCCAGCGTTGCTCCAGTTGGTGGAACCACAGGCTGCTGTCGGGCGCCAGGGCGTGGAAGGAGGGCGCGGCGGTCAGGCTCTCCTCGACCATGTCGTCGGGATCGAGGGCCACGGTTCGAATCGGCAGCAGCTCGTCAGCGCTCTCGGCGCTACGGCTGTCGTTGAAGGTCTGAACGAGCCGGTCGAAGTTGGGCTTCATAGCCGGCGAGACGGCAATGACCAGCTCCTTGCTGCTGATACCATCACCTTGTGACGCCGGAGGACGGCTCGGCGTTCGTTCGCTCAGCCAGTTGACGAGCAGGCGTCCTCCGTAGGCCATCGCGCCTATTAGCAAGCAGGCCAGGCCCAGGGCCAGGAGTACCACCGCAAGGCGCCGCTGCTGTCGCTGTCGCCGCGGATCGGGTGGTAGATTCAGCGGACTCTGATTTTGTGTGCTCATATCACTCCGCCACGTTGAGCTCGAACCACCGCAGGAGGGCGAGGAGAACGTCCCGATCGGGGTTACGCATCGCGTCCGCGCGAGGAATGACCGTCTCGACGCCCCGATCGTCCCACGTCACAAAGAGGCTATCCTGCACGGCGTCCAGGGGCACGCGCGGGTTAGCGGGGCGGAGACCGTAGGTCAGTGCGTCCTGTTGCTGCTCGTCGCGGAGCAGGTAACGCTGGAAATCCAGCGCTGCGTTCTTCTCCAAGGCGCTGGTCTCCGGACCGACCCATACCGAGAAGGGGAAGTCGAACCAGGTCACGTATTCGGGGTAGTAGAGGTTGATCGGATCCTCCCACCGGGTGAGAATGCCTTCCATGTTGAGCAGGAGGTCGGCCTCAAGCAGTTGACCACCGTCGCCCACGCTATAGCCAAAGAGCGCGAAGTCCTCCGCCGTGTAAGCGCTGGCGCTGCTGAAGTCGGTGACGGCGCCCATAAGCTCCTTGAGCCAGGCCTGGAAGTCGGGGTTGGTCACGTCGGCGACGCTGATGGTGGGACGCCCGTAATACTCCCCGGCGGCTGCGATCATCGCGTGCAGTCCCGCCACGTTCTTGTTGGGATTGGGCACGACCAGCTTGAAATAGCCCCAGCTAGGGTCCCCGCCAAGGTCGGGCCATCCGCCCTCTGCTATTGCGGCATCGTGGATGGTGTCCCAGCTTATCGTGCCGAGCTCTTCTTGCAGGACGCGGGCGCGACTCTGATAGATGCCCCAGGTGAGGAGGCTGGTCGCGATGGGACGGGCGCGGTACTCACCATCGGTGAGGAAGACGTCGCGTCCCAACCGCTCCTTGTACGAGGCGTTCGCGAGCTCGACGAGGTAGCGGCTCTCGGGAATCCAGGCCGTTGGAAAATCCTCCAAAGCCGCGCGCGCCTCTTCATCCAGATCCTCAGGTCGAACGCCGGCTTCCAGGGCGCCGAAGGTGTTGCGGTCCCACCGCCCCAGTGCCGTCAACCCGTCCATCGCCGTGATCTCCACGCTGACGGGTACGCCATCAATTGTCGGTGAGGTCGCGTTGTACGAGGCTGCGGCGCCCCGCATCCAAGCTTCGATAGGCAGCGCGGCGATCACCTTGACGGTGATGGCGTCCGGCTGTTCCACCGTGATCGGCTCTCCCTCACTCGAAGGACGGGGGCCACCGTCAGTCTCCGGCCTTAGGGCGCCCACGATCAACGAAGATCCTACGATGATGAGGACGACGACCAAAATACCCACAAAGATCCAACGTGTACGGTTCATAGTTTTGTCCCTGATTTAGCGATGACTGTCCATTCAGAAGAAGAGCTTCTCACTATCATTACGGTCTCGGCCTCCCGTCGGTTGCACATGCTGAGCTGCGGACACGCCATCTTAGTCGTTTACCTGCCACAGGCAAACCACACCCACATCATCAGCGGAGGCCAGCCATTGGCCTCTCCGGCTGAATGCCACCGCGCGCACGTGTCCCTCGTGTTCAGAGACGGTTCCTAAGGGGCCACCTTGGCTCGCGCTCCACAGGTTCACCTTGCCGCTCCAGTCTCCGGAGGCCAATATCCTCCCTCGGGGGCCGAATGCGACGCTGCTGACCAGGTGAATGGCCTGATCCCCTTTGGATAGGCGCCACACCTCCCGGCCTTGATCCGTTCTCCAGACTCTCACCGTCTCGTCCCATGCCCCGGACGCGATCAGGCGGCCCTGGGGCGCGAAGCTCACACTGGTGACCTGGGCCGCGTGACCGTTCAACGTCAGGAGCTCGCGGCCTTGCTCCAGGTTCCACACTCGGACGGTCCGGTCCCACCCGCCGGCGGTAGCCAGCCGATGCCCATCGGGGCTCAGTGCCAGGCCGAGCACCGCGTCGGTGTGTCCCCGCAGCGTGGTCTGAGGCGTTCCGTCGTCGAGATCCCAAAGGTGAATCAGGCCATCACGACCGCAGGAAGCCAGCTTCTGACCATCCGGCAGGAATCCCACGCCTGTTACCGCCTGCTTGTGTCCTCGCAGGCGCCGGATCTCCTGACCGATGTCGACCCAATGCCAGAGGTAGATGCCGGCGTCGCCGCTGCCCAGCGCGATTGCCAGGCCGTCCGGCTGCCAAGCCACGCTTGTCAGGATACCGGTCTGGTGTGTCAAGCCGAGTCGTTCCTCGGCGCTTGCCACGTTCCAGATGTGCGCTGCGGCGTCGAGCCCTACCGAGGCCAGTTGCTGACCGTCGGGGCTGAAGGCGAGACCCCCGACCTCACCTCTGTGGGCCGTCCAGCGGTGGATCAGCCGCAACCGGTCCGTCGTGCCTGTTAGGGAAGAGCTCGCAGCGGGCAGAGGGGGCCCCGCGCTCCCCGAGGCGATGCCCAAGGCCTCCGCCCAGGCAGCGATCGCCCACGTGGCGGCCTCCTGGGAGAGCGCCGTGGCCTCGTGTAACTCCGCCGCCAGGCGCGGGAGTACCACGGAGAGAGGCAGGCTTCTCTCGGCGGTGAGCAAGTCGTCGACGCTGCCCTCCTCCAATGCGCTGATCAGGACGAAGATCTCCCGCTTGTGCTCTCCGGCGAGATCTCGGAGCAATCCCTCACAGCGTCGGGGGTCGCGGTAGACGTCGCGACCGTACTGCTGAACGATCTGCTTCAAAGCTTGGCGCGGAACGTCGCTCATCTGATCCATGTGTCCATGAATTATAGAGTCAGGCCCCGACTTGCCAACCCCACGCATCTAGTCAGTGCCCAACACCAGACCGTCATTTCGATCACCGCCGCCGCGCAGCGTCGCGCGATTCAGGCTACGATGACACCGCTTCTGTCATTCCGACCGAGTCCGTACACGCCACGGGTACGCGGAATCTAGGCCTCCGAAAGCCTATGTAAGCGGGTATGGCGAAGTCATGTCATTAGTGACGGGTCTGGACAGTTTGTTGGCGGACAAAGCAAGACAGTGAAGGATTTTGCGGTGCGGAAACGCCGTCCTCAGCGACCACAAGATCCCTCGCTGCCTCTGTTTTCAGGCATGAGGGCAATGCCGAACTCGCTCGGGATGACGGCGAAGCTGCGCCAGAGCTTTGAGCTGCGTAGGCCCTAGCCACCCTCACGCTTCCAGAGGCTTGCACCTTGGTGATGATTCCCAGCATGGCGGTCCGGTCAAGCTGCCAGCTCATGAGGTACAAAGATAGGCGAGCCCACGAACGAGCTCGCCTATACTTGAATCAGCTTCGATTTGGAATTCAGATGATTTAGGGCATATATCCGTCTGTGAGCGTCTTCATAAAAGCTACCAGAGCGGCCTCATCCTCAGCGGAAAGTCCAAGCTTGCCAAGCTCGTCGACGTTAACGGTCTCCGGTACCTCGGGCTCACCAAGATCCTCAACGTCGCGCGCGTTGTAGAAGTGGACGATCTCATCCAGCGTGGTGAAGAAACCGTTGTGAGCGTAGGGAGCCGAGACGCCGATGTTGCGGAGCGTCATGACCTTGAACTTGCCATTCTCCTCAGGATTGCCCAGCACGCCGCCCAGCCCGTAGTCGATAAAGTCCGCGCCGTCAGGGTTGAAGACGTGGGGCAAGTCTAGGAAGGGGCTATCCCAGTTCTTGGGCACGCCCAGGTTGTCAAAGCTGAAGTCGGTGAAAACGGGTGGGACCATCCCCTCGGGGGCCCACTCAGGCACGACGACCGGTAATTCGTAGTCATCTGCCATCGTCCAATCCGCCACATGGCATGCTGAGCAGAGGGCGCCTTCGGCTTCCTCCAGGACTCCGTCGTTATCATTGGGTCCCATGAACAACTGCAAGCCTTCCCACTCCATACTGGTCAGAAGCGCGCCAGCTGCAATCTCAGCCTGATCGCCCACGCCTTGAGCGCAGTCGTGCGGTGCGCCCCCTAGATCGAGGCATGCAGCAAGATAGGCATCGTACTTCGAGCTGAATTGAGCGAAGAGCTCTGCGCGCTCAAAAGCGGCAATTGACAGAGCCACCTGATCATAAGCCATCTCGACGTTCTTCAAGCTCTTCGGTCCCCATACTTCCTCAAAGAGATCAGCATATTTGGACCGCCGGATCTCCTCAATGACCGTTCGCTTGATCGGGTTGTTCATTTCCAGAGGGTTCAAGAAGGGGCCAAGGGCCTGATCTGCCAGTGGATCCACTAGCTCATCGCCGGTTGCCCGACCATCCCAGAATTGCCCCCCAATCCAGAGTTCCTCGCTCGCGTCCCAGTGGAAGCGTGGCGCATACATCGCGTAGGCTGAGATGGGCGAGTTGCGGTTCCCCCAACGGTTTTGGGGCAAGACCCCTTGTGAGACCGGGAACTCAAAATCCGGATCGTCGAATCCCACGGTCGGCTCGTGGCAATCAGCGCACGCCTGCCCATCTGGTGAGGAGAGTTTCTTGTCGAAATATAGCATTTCGCCTAGCTCGACCATCAACTCAGGATCCGGTGGGTCTTCCGCTCCTGCTAGATTGGCCAGGCCCAGCGCAACAACCGCCGCCACGACTAAAGCGACCACAACCAATCGGTTAACTCTAGTGCCCATAGGTTTTTCCTTTCGTGGGTTATTAATCTCAAACGGCATCCGATGCCGATGCAGCGCCCGCCCGCTAGCCCTTTCTATTCACACTATTGGCCAATACTCACCTCCCTGTTGAGAACGAACGATTCATATGAGGATTGTGCCGCCGCAGCTTCTGAGGCGGTCCGGCACAGATATCCGGCATCGAGTGCCCGCCCTGCATCGGAGCGGGGCTAACTGACGTCCTTGGGAGAGTGATGGAGACTGCGTTGATCAGTGTCTCGGAGCTCGTGCCGTCTTGAGTTCGGCGCTGCTCTAAGCGAGATAGCAACACTGTTGGGTAACCCACGCTTGCATCCATTGTAAGGCCAGAGCATGGTCTTGTCAATCATCCAAAGATCAGGGGGTGCGCGTCAGATTTCAGCATCGTGTCACGCCCAACCCTAAAGGTGCGGATCATGAAAGAACCATCGTAGCACGCCTGAATCTCCCTGAGACATCACCGCCGCACCTTTAGGGTTGTCAGCAGGCGCGCTCTGCTACTTCTCCGCAATCACCAACTTGGCGCACGCCATGCGTAGGTCGGAGCGCCTGGTTTGACCCTCCGCGAGGCAGGGAGGATCGCCTCGCCGGGCGGGCGAAGCGACACGTCGTCCTACAGGCGGCATCGCGGATGAGACCGAGCGTCGTTCTTGCGAAAATCTGACGCATACACGATCTCAGATCTCACTTGTGACTGGTGTAGTTGACTACGGTTATTGTGTGCGCAGGCTTCATTTTGGGCCTCGGCGCTGACAACGAGTGACGGCACGTGGCGCACAATCATCAACTTTAGTTTAGCACATCCTGCATCTGACTGAATCGCCTCCCAGATCGATTCTAGCCCCGCTGACCGGACGATTTCCGAATACCCCAACGGAATGAGGAGGATATCATCCATGTGGGGGATATCTCGATCACCCATGGGTGGATCTCAGCGTTTCTCCCTCCCTATCTATGTTCCCGCTGCGCTACGGCTTGGTGTTGCCGAATGAATCCTGTGCATTCGGAACGATCAGCAGTACCATGATGCACAATCATCGATTCACTCAGCCGATCGGAGAACCCATGAAGAGGATCTTGGGGTCGAGCACCAGGCGGTGGTCCGAAACGCATGGGCGCTGTGGCTCTTCCCCGGCACGCGTCCTGTCTCAACAGGGTCGGTCATCCTCGATGTGGCGGACGACGCGTTCGGGCACCGTCTTGGCATAGCCCTGCCTGACGCTATCAGTTTGCGAGACCTGGACTCGTTGGTGCGGGGCTGCCGGTCGTGGGCCGGCAAGGATGCGCCCGCTGCCATGGCCAAACTCCATCGCCCAACGGTGATCTCGGATCATTGGGGCGAGGGCGTGGTGACCTGCTTGGCCCAGGGCGCCCTGCCCGGCGGCGACAGCCTTCGTCTGCCGAGCAGGGCGCCCGAGAACGAAAGGTCGTCGTCCGAAGCGTGCCGCGGCTCAAGGTGACCTCTGATCAGGCTCCCCAGGTGCAGGATCCTAACGCAGCCGACGCCGCCATGGCTCCGCCCGGCCCCAGAATCGCCACGGGAGATCGGGCCTATCTCGTGGATATGACCGTGGGTGCCGGACGGCTCATCGTCTGCACGCTTCGTCTATTGGACGATCCGGCAGGTCGCTACTTGCTGTCCAGGCTGCTGAGACAGGCGAGACGAGCGAGTTCCTGACCGCACCCGCTACTGTTGGACGAGAGTGATATCGCCCACAGCCGTGTCAGCCTCGATGACAGCCCCCTCGCCGGTGCCGATCACGCCCTCGACGTCTCTACTGCCGACATCGCCCTCGACGTCGAATCCGCCCAGCCGGATGTTCCCGACACCGACGCTTAGATCTAGCTCCACGTTGGCGTCGGCGGACAGGTGCAGCCGGATATTGCCGGCTCCTGTGTTGAAGGTGGACATGCCGCTGGGTTCACCCTCATATTCGATGTTGCCGGCGCCTGTCTCGAGTTTGACAGGCGCGACGACGTCCTGCACCGTCACGTCGCCGGCGCCGGTCTGAGCCGCGATCTCACCCTCGACCCCGACGACCTCGATGTTGCCTGCGCCCGTCTTCATCTCAAGCTGAGTGTCGGGCGGGACGACGATATCGAAGGCAGCCGACAGGTTGCCCGCCGCGGCGCCGGTGTGCGACGTCCTGATCACGACGCCATCGTCGTCCTCGAACATATCGAGGTCGATGCGATTCAGTGCGGCCTCGCTCATCGCGCGTTTGGTGGCCTCGATACGGATCCGGCCCGGCTCGCCACGGCGCACCACTACGTTGCCGGCAAAGCTGTCCAGATCGAGCGTGGGGCTCTCCTCGACGTTGATGACCAGCTCAGAGCTCTCTGAGATCTGAGCGATTCCGCCGCTTCGGCCGACAGGAAAGCTGAAGAAGGCGGCGATCACCCCGCCAACCGCTACCACGCAGATACAGAGCAAGATGAGGATGGCCGCGATGACGGCGATGATGATCCAGAGATTACGATTCTTCTGTTCCATAGTTGCCTCCTTAGGTTACTGAAGACTAACTGCCGCCCTTTGTGCTTGGACTCCCGTAGCCGCAGGTACGGTACGTCGCGACCGTCTTGGGACTCTCAAGATCCCCGGGGGCGTGGGCGCGGGAACTTCCCCGCCCGGAGAGCCTTATGACTCCAGATGCTGACGAAAGAACGCCTCCGACTTGTTGCCGCCCCAGCCGTGCTCGCCGGGGTGCAGGTCGAGCTCCAGACGATCCTCGGCACCGGCGGCCTCGTAGATGCGCGATAGCTGTCGGTAGCACCGCATCGCCGTGTCGACCTTGAAGCAGGTGTCGTTGGCGCCGATGTCGATCAGCAGCGGGCGAGGCGCGATCAGGCCCTGCAGATCCGGCAGGTCGACCAGCTTGAAGAGGCCGGGTGCCACCTGCATCCCGCAGTAGTTGATGTCGCGCATGCCGAAGGCCCACCAGAGATCGCTGTAGCAGATGATCTCGCTGGCCTTGAAGCGCTCATCGCAGAGCGTCATCC
>JBNGDU010000224.1:0-12998 GCA_049975025.1 Anaerolineae bacterium | reverse complement strand
ACCCAGGGGCGTGTCTCCGGACCTCCCGGGGGGCCAATAGGTGATTGCCGGAGCCATAGGCGGTCGATTGAGCCGGCTTCCTACGCAGGGAGCGCTGTTCTACGTTTTCCGGGAAACGGTGACTTGCGCAGTTCCTGATAGGCAAGCTTTGATTGTGGACAACATGCAGTCTCAGTCTGGACTTAACACGGATGGTGTGATGCGACAACAGATGGTGTTCTGTGATCGAGAGACTTTGGAGCAGAGGTACGTTGCGGAGTTCCTGAGGACCAAGCGGGTGCCTCAGAATCTCTTTTACATCGTGGACGGAGCCACCTCCTTTTACAGCTACCGGGATCGCGACTTGGCGAAGATTAACTGGCGCGATGAATACCGGTTCTTCGAGAGGCAGCCTTTCTGGTCTGAGGAGCAGAGCATCGTACTCATCAGCTTGGGGTGTGGCAACGCCGGACCTGAGAAGCCGTTGCTTCGGGCGATGAACAGCGACGGCTATCAGGTGGACTACGTGGGTGTGGACTCCTCACAGGCGATGCTGGAGCTCGCCGCCGAGAATCTGGCGGGCCAGAGATTCGATCAGACCTTTGTGCTTGGCGATTTCGGGCAACAGAGTTTTCGCGATGATCTTTCGGAGCTCGTCGCCGGATACGATGTGCGGGTCTTCGCCATGATGGGGGGCACCCTGGGCAACTTCGATCAGGTGTGGATTGCGGACGTTCTGCAGGATCTGCTGTGTCCAGGTGATCATCTCTATCTGGATGTTGTCCCCATGTACGGGTCGGACGAGGAGAACGTGCGTCTCCGCTCGCGCTTCGCCGACCTACCTCAGAACTTGGGTCGCTTCTTCGATGATCTCTTGAGGCAACTAGGACTCTCACGATCGGATGGTAAGATGGTAAGCGATGAGGGCTGTGACGACGATCTCAACTCGATGTGCATCACCTTCTACTTCGAGGCAACAGACCCGCTCGTGTTCTCGTGTGCTGGTGAGGACGCTAAGCTGGAGCGCGGCGAGCGCATTGAGCTGCTGAGCATCCGGGCCTATGATGTCCCGTCGCTCAAGGCCTTCTTCGAGCAGCGGGGCTTCAAGTTTGTCGACACGTTCATCCCCGATGTCGGGGACTTGAGTCATCTTTGGCAGCGTTTGCTATTCCAGAAGAAGAGAGGAGCTCAATGAGATGGAGATTTCAAAGGCGGTGATCACGGCTGCGGGCAGGAATCAGCGCACCCTTCCGCTTCAGACGTTGATCGATCGGGATGGCGCCGAGAAGTCCGTGCTGGGCATCCTGGTCGAGGAGGCGCTGAGTGCGGGCGTGGAGGAGGTCGCGGCGGTGGTTGTGCCGGGCGATGAGGTGCCCTATGCTGAGGTCGTTGGCCAGCATCGCGGGAAGCTGCACTTCATCCCGCAGGAGCGCCCGCTGGGGTACGGACACGCGATTTTCCGCGCCGCGGATTTCGTTGGCGACGAGCCATTTCTGCATCTTGTGGGGGATCATCTCTACGTCAGTCGCGACGAGCGGACCTGTGCGCGTCAACTGGTGGATGCGGCGGTCGCCGAGTCCTGCGCGGTTTCCGCCGTGCAGGCCACCCGCGAGACGCTGCTGCCTTACTACGGAACAGTTGGTGGGCGGCGCGTGCCCGGGCGCAAAGACCTCTACGAGGTTGAGACGGTTGTCGAGAAGCCCACGCCGACCGAGGCCGAACTCAGTCTCATCGTGCCCGGCCTGCGAGCCGGTCACTACCTCTGCTTCTTCGGTATGCACGTTCTCACGCCGACGGTGATGGAGATCCTGGGAGACCGCGTTGCCGAGGTTGAGGAGGAAGGCGGCAACGTCACACTCTCCGCCGCGCTCGATGAGCTTGCGGGACGCGAGAAGTACCTGGCGTTGGAGGAGCGCGCCCAGCGATATGACGTGGGCGTCAAGTACGGGCTTCTGACCGCTCAGTTGGCTCTGGCGCTAAGCGGCAAGGATCGCGATGACGTGCTCACCCGGTTGGTTGAGCTTCTGGCCACGCGCGAGCTGGGCCAGGCGTCCTATGGAGGCTAGCATGCAGAGCAGATTGGTCGAGATCATCACGTCCGACGACCCTGAGGTTCGCAACCAGTCGTTGGATGCCTTCTGCGAGGCCGCCTCGCTGGAGGCGCTCCTCAGCGAGTGCCGGGCGCTGGAGAGCTTTCGCCACGCGAGCGACAACCTCTACGAGCGCGTGCGCGCTCTTTTTTTCCTCTACGCCATTCATCGCTTCCACCTTCCCCAGAAGCCGGGCATGGCGGCACGGGGTCTGATACCCTATCATGGCTATGAGCACTTGCTGCAACGCCGGTTCGAGGAGGCGATCAACGCGTTCCTGGCGGTGCAGCGCCGGGATGGTATCAGCGAGGGCATCTCGAGCGCTCTGGCAGCCGCCTACCACAGCCTAGGCTTCCAAACCCTGGCGGATCAGGTGCGGCGCAGCGTGCGCTCCGTGCGCGGTAACCAGTGGATGTTCCGTGTCGGTCATCCCGCCGACTATCCGCTGCGCGTGCGGAGGGAGCTGGTAGCGGCGACGCCGCATGGCCTGTCGCCGATCTTGCACGAGGCGACGCCCGTCCGCATGGACCTCAGCCACAGTGGGTGGAGCGATATCTTCTTCCTGGGCATGGATTTCCCAGAGGGCGCTCGCGTGCTCAATGTCTCGATCGACCTGGCGGTCCATGGTCGAGATCCCGAGCCTCGTCCCCCGGTGGAGGCCTTCTTCCGGGTGATCGATCGTCCGGTACTGCGATTGGCCAGCGTTGATCTCGGGCAGACGGCCGAGATTCAGGACCTGTCCGAAGTCTTCGACTACGCCCGCGACTATCTAGGACTGCTCAAGGCTGCCGTCATCGCCTCGGGCATTATCCCGCCAGGCATTGAGGGATCGGGCGAGCTGCTCTCCGACGTGCTCGCGCGGCTGGTTGGGCCGGGCAAGGGCATCGAGTTGGTGAGCCGGGTTAACGGTATCCCGAAAGGCTCGCGCCTCGCCGTCTCGACAAGTCTCCTGGCCTGTCTTATCGCCGCGTGTATGCGGGCGACGGGGCAGGCGAAGGCCATGACCGGCTTGCTGGAGGAGCAGGAGCGCCGTCTCGTCGCCGCTCGGGCGATCCTGGGCGAGTGGTTGGCGGGCTCGGGCGGTGGATGGCAGGACTCCGGTGGCGTCTGGCCGGGCATGAAGCTGATCACCGGCGAGCTGGCTGGGCCGGGGGATCCCGAGTACGGGATCAGCCGTGGACGTCTACTGCCCAGCCACCATATTCTCGAACTAGACGAGGTCAGTGAGACAACCCGCGAACAACTCCAGGAGAGCCTCGTGCTGGTTCACGGCGGCATGGCCCAGGACGTCGGGCCGATCCTGGAGATGGTGACCGAGAAGTATCTGCTGCGTTCTGACGCCGAATGGCAGGGCCGCAAGGAGGCGATGCGCATCTTCGACGAGATCGTGGATCTGCTGAGGAAGGGCCAGATCCGTGACATCGGTGACGCGACCACACGTAACTTCTTCGGCCCGATCGAGACGATCATCCCCTGGGCCAACAACCTCTACACGGTGACGCTCATCGAACGCGTCCGTGAGGCCTTCGGCGGTGACTTCTGGGGCTTTTGGATGCTGGGCGGGATGTCCGGCGGTGGCATGGGCTTCATCTTCGACCCGGCGTGCCGGGATGAGGCTCAAGAGCGGCTGCATGCGTTTATGCTGGCGTCCAAGCGGGAGCTGCAGAACGCGCTGCCCTTCGCGATGGATCCCGTTGTCTACGACTTCTCGATCAACGAGCGTGGCACCTACGCAGAGTTGCTGGATGGTGACGGTGGTGGCGCGTTGATGCCCAAGGGCTACTACACGCTGGTGGTGCCGGAACTGGTGCGCCGCGGGCGTCACGAGCTCTCGCCGATGCGGCGTTCAGAGCTCGACGCCTTTGGCACGGCTTGCCGCAACGACCCAGGGCTCTCAGGTATGGTGCAGACACTCTTTGATCAGTTGATGCCGCACGCGACCCGTGAGACCGCCGGGGGCCAATCGCTCGACGCGCTGCTCGACGACCTAGGCTTCGATCGCATCCAGCACGAGCAGATTCGGTCAGATCTCCGGAGCGGGCGTATTGGTTTGGCGCAGAACCGGTTGTCGGCGAGCACCGAGATTCGCGACGTGCATCCCGGTGACGTGCTGGATCTGACCAGTGGTGAGGGGGCGAACGCCCTGTCCGCGGATCGCCAGGCCAGGTACGAGGCACTGGGACGCCGTGCGCTGCAAGAGGGCCGGGTGGCGGTCGTTACCCTCGCGGCCGGCGTGGGCAGCCGCTGGACGCACGGCGCCGGCGTGGTGAAGGCGCTCCACCCCTTCTGCAAGCTGGATGGCGCTCATCGTTCGTTCATCGAGGTCCACGTGGCGAAGAGCCGGCGCGTCAGCCGGATGGCGGGCGCTCTCGTGCCCCATGTCATCACCACCAGCTACCTCACGCACGGCCCCATCCAGGACTATCTGGATCGGAGTGGAGACTACGGTTACGAAGGGCCCTTGATTCTGTCGCCCGGCAGGGCCGTGGGCCTGCGTTTGATCCCAATGGCGCGCGACCTGCGCTTCGCGTGGGAGGAGATGCCGCAGCAGCGGTTGGACGAACAGGCGCAGAAGGTGTTGGAGAGCCTACATGCGGCGCTGATCAACTGGGCTCAGCAGATGGGCGAGGGCTCCGACTATCGGGACAACGTGCCGATGCAGTGTCTGCATCCCGTGGGCCACTGGTTCGAGATTCCCAACATGCTTAAGAACGGCGTGCTCGCCCAGATGTTGGCGGAGCGCCCCCAACTGGACGTCCTGATGATGCACAACATCGACACCGTGGGCGCCGACGTCTCGCCCCTGATGCTGGGCGCCCACTTGGACTCGGGCGCCGCGATGACCGTGGAGGTGATCACGCGGCGGGTGGAGGATCGCGGCGGCGGGCTGGCTCGCGTCGACGGCACGCTGCGGCTGATTGAGGGTATGGCGCTGCCTCATGAGGAGGACGAGTTCCGGCTCTCGTATTACAACAGCAACACCATGTGGATCGACATCGACGAGGTGCTTGAGGTCTTTGGCCTGGTGCGAGACGACCTGTGGAACGGGGATCGCGTCTCCGCCGCAGTCCGGGCGCTGGGCGCGCGCATGCCGACCTACGTGACGCTCAAGGACGTGAAGAAGCGCTGGGGGCACGGTCAGGAAGACATCTTCCCCGTGGCGCAGTTTGAGAAGCTCTGGGGCGACATGACGGCGCTGCCGGAGATGGCCTGCCGCTACGCGGTCGTGCCTCGGATGCGGGGCCAACAGCTCAAGGAGCAGGCACAGCTCGACGGCTGGCTGCGCGATGGGTCGGCGGCGTATGTCGCGTCGCTCTGCGAGTGGGCGTAGGAAAACCAGTTACCGGTTGCCGGTTGACAGTTGGGCGAAGTAGGTATACGCTCTGTGGTCTGGCGGCTCCTGCCGTTAACCCGGCGCCATAGCGCGGCAGTGAAGTGCCGACTACAAACAGGTTGTGGGTGCGTGGAGGGTCCTGGAGGGAGTTCGGAGGTAGCAGCGATGAAAGGATATGAGGAATACGAGGCTGAGTGCGAGAGGATCAGGGCAGCGAACGCAGAGCTGCTCGATGAGTTCTCGGATTGGCTGCGACAATCGGGGCTGTCGGACAGAACGGTCAGAAAACACGTCCGGAATGTAGATTTCTACATCAACCACTATTTGCTGTATGACGAGGCCGTGGAGCCACAGGACGGCGCGCGCAAGGCCGGTGCGTTCCTTGGTTATTGGTTCATCAGGAAGGCGATGTGGGCGAGTGAGTCATCGATAAGGGCCAACGCGGCAAGCCTGAAGAAGTTCTATAGGTTTCTGCATGAGCGAGGTGTGGTGAGCAAAGAGGATCTGGACTCCCTCAAAGAGACCATCAAAGAGGAGATGCCTGAGTGGCTGGCGACCCTATCGCGGTATGATGACCCGTCAATTGACGACCTGAGCGAAGTCTGGGGACTGTGAAACCGATTCCAGTCTTTGGGTGTCGCTTGCGTGTGTTGTCCTCTCGTTCCCGAGCGACTCGACAGACACCAGTTCACGCTACCGCTGCTTCGTTCCTCCTAAAACAGGAAACGCGCCGTACTTGCACAAGCAGTCCACAGCCTGGGAGCCGACGCTCGACAGTGCGTCGAGCTGATCCCCAACCGTCCTTAGTATGTTCCCGGCCTCACTCTTGTAGTGGGCCGGGATTCGATCGTTCCTCAATGTCGTCCCGGAAGCCGCGCTCGCTTGGTTTTTGACTCCTGATCCGCTAAAGCCGACTGATCCTGTGGGCGCGACGAGGCCCCGGCCTGAGGCGTTCAATCCGCGATCGACTGGTAAGCCGCGACCCTGAAGTGATTCGCGACCGGATGATAGCCACCGGGTTGGAACTGGATCATCAGGATGCCTATGAGCTTCTCCTGCGGATCAACCCAGAATCGGGTGCCGGCAATGCCCGCCCAGCTGTAGACGCCGTTCGACCCGAGCGTCTGCGCCTGAGCGATATCCATGAGCACGTCGACACCCAGCCCGTAGCCATAGCCTTGGAAAGGCCAACCTGCCATCTCGAAAGGCAGCAGCCCAGATGCCAAGTGATTGACCGTCATAAGCTCGACCGTCTTGCGGCTCAGAATGCGCGTTCCGTTCATCTCGCCCTGGTTGAGAAGCATCCGGCAGAAGCGCAGATAGTCTGGAGCGGTTGATACGAGGCCGTGGCCTCCCCGCAGGATGTGATGGGGACCCGACTCCAGGCTCTCTTCGGCATCGGCGAGAGGTCTGTTGATCCCCTCCGCTGCACCGCGATACCACTCCGAGAATGTCATCTCGGGTTCCATAAGGTCGCTAGACCCGTACATGGCGGCAAAACGTTCGAGCTTGCTCTCCGGCACGAAGAAACCGGTGTCGAGCATACCCAACGGTTCGAAGAGATTCCGGTGGAGAAAGACATCGTAGTCTTGACCGCTCATCGTCTCAACCAGATAGGCCAACACGTCGTAGGAGACGCTGTACCGCCAAGCCGTGCCGGGCTGAAACGCCAGGGGTAGCTGCAGCAGATCCGCGACCAGCTCCGCCAGCGGCACGTTCGACCACAGTCTTGTTTCACGGTACATTTTCTCCACAGCGCCGTACTCCCAGAAGTGGTAGGTCAAACCCGAGGTATGCGTCAGTAAATCGCGGATCGTGACCGGTCGCTCGAGGTCGACCAGTTCGGGATCGGAGGCGCTCCCGCCCGCGCAGACCTTGAGGTCATTGAAGGCGGGAATGAACTTGGAGACCGGATCGAATAGCTGGAAGTACCCTCGCTCATAGAGCACCATCATCGCAACGCTGGTGATCGGCTTGGCCATCGAGTAGATGCGGAAGATCGTGTCGGGCTGCATCGGTTTTCGTCTCTCGCGATCCATCAGCCCCACACATTCCTGGTCAACCACCTCTCCACGTCGAGCCACAAGCAGGACCGCACCAACTATCTTGTCATCACCGATGTGTTGCTCGACGACCGGTCGGATGCGCGCCAGGCGTTCCGAAGACATCCCCACGTTTTCTGGACTTATCATAGTCACCTCCTTTGGGGTCGTCGTACAGTTCGGGCCACAATGGTACCGCGCTTTTGCTGCCTCATGGTGGCCTGATCGGTCACTTTGTCTCTTGAGTCTGTTAGGATGAGCCCTTCATCGGCCACATCATCGAGCTGTTGCTGAGCTTCATCGAGCGAAAGCCCGGCCCGCTCCGCAATGAAGATGCCGAACTTGGCGGTCCACCACCAGCTGACAAGAGAGACTTAAGATATGGTCCAGGTATTCAGAGCGAGCGACGAGGTCTTCCTACAGTCCGGTCACATCCGTCGGTTTAGGCGGTGCATCGCTTCCGGCTTAGGTGGACAATGGTGCCGAGTTCGCAGTCTTAACCGCCAGCTTGATCACGATGAGATCAGATCCTTTTGCCAGGCCAGGCTCACGGCCTCCGTGCGGGTGTCCACACCCAGCTTGGAGAGGACGTTACTCACGTGGAACTTGACCGTGGCAACGCTGACCACGAGCCGGTCTGCGATCTCCGCGTTGGTAAGTCCTTCAACAATCAGACCCAACACCTCGTGTTCCCGCTCGGTTAGATTGTAGTCGGGTCGGCAGGCCCGCTCGCGCGTGGACCGGATCAGCACCTCGGTTGCCTCTGGCGCTAGCGTCGAATGGCCCGAATAGGCAGCTCGGATAGCCTCAGCCAGCTCATCCGCCATCACGTTCTTCAGCAGGTAGCCTATGGCGCCGGCCTGCAGGGCCCTCTGGATCAGGTCTTCCTCCTGAAAGCTCGTCAACGCGATGACCTGTATGTTGGGCTGGCGTTCGCGGATGATCTGAGTGGCCTCGGCCCCGTCCATGTCGGGCAAGACCATATCCATCAGGACCACATCCGGTTCAGTATCGGCGCACAGATCGATCGCTTCCCGCGCGGCGGTGGCCTCGCCCACAAGGTCAAGGTCGTCAAAGCCCCTCAGGAAGAACCTCAACCCTTTGCGCAGCATGGCGTGGTCGTCGACAATCAGAACGTGGATTGGACGGGTTTCAGTCATCATGACCTCCTTTGCTCCCTCGACACGTGTTCGGGCCCTCCTATCGGCTGTGCATCACAGCGCGCTGCTTTCCCAGACGAGAATAACGTCTGTCCCCTGATCGACTTGGCTCTCAACGCTAAGACTTGCGCCGATCGCCTCTGCCCGCTCGCGCATGATGCCCAATCCGAGGCGGGCTGCCGGGGTCTGCTCCGCCTCGAAGCCCTGACCGTTATCGCTCACGCGCAGCGCCAGTTGGCCCTGCCAAGCGTCCCTCTGCCGACCGGACACCTGTGGCAGGACCTGCAGACCGACTGTCAGCTCACTGGCCTCCGCGTGCTTGACCGCGTTGTTCAAGGCCTCCTGGGCAACGCGATAGAAGGTGACTTGAACGTCTGGCGGCAGCTTGGGACTCGGTTCGACGTCGGTCGTCACAGGGAGCTGTGCCCGGCTGGTAACCGCCTGAGACAGCTGCAAAAGTAGATCATCCAACCCCGTTTCCAGCAGGGCTGCGGGACGCAACTCAAGCAACAGGGTACGCATCTCTGCCAGAGCACCACGCGTGAAAACGAGCAATTGGTCAAGACCTTCTCTTACCCCCTGAGGATCGCGCTGCCACAGCCGCGGCAGGGTCTCGGCCACGAGACTGGCTGAGAAGAGGGCCTGGGTCACCGAATCGTGCAGATCGCGAGCCAGACGATGCCGCTCGGCGGTTGCGGCGGCTTCCTGGATCTGCTCCCTCAATCGGGCGTTCCCGACGGCGCGCGCGATCTGATTGCTGAAGATGACACCAAGCTCGATGTCCTCATCGGAGAAGGAATGTGGCTGCGTGTAGTAGAAGACTGCGCCACCGTATGCTTCATCATCCACGACGATGGGCACGGCGAACAGGGCCTGGAACGGTGCCGCGGCACACCCATCGGAGATCGCTTGCCCCGCGTCCGGCGCCGGTCCTGTAGGAGCCGCGGTCAGGTCTGGGATGGCCACCGGCTCGCGCTGGGCCACCGCCTGATTGAGGGTCTCAGTGCCCGCCGGCAACTGCGCACCGCTGACAGCAACGTTCGGCACACAGCGCTGGGCCTTGATGTCGAAGGCCTGCGGAGTACCGTGCAGCTGGTAAATAGCCACGGCCTGCGTGTCCAGCAATTCGATGGCCTGCCCAGCAATGTAGTCCAGAACCTGGTCTACGGGCTGGTTGGAATTCAGGGCCGCTAGAACATCGGTGAGGCTCTCGGCGATCTGACGGCGCTTATCTGCCTCCCGGCGTCGTCGGTGTTCCTCGCGAGTCGCTTCTTCTGCGGCGTCTTTGGCTGCCCGCAGCGCCTCCTCCATCTCCTTACGTTCGGTGATATCGAGGCAGTACTCAATGATGGCGGTCACCTCGCCCTCGTCGTCGAACAGGGGATACCCGCGGACCTCAAGGGTCCTCATGGTCCCATCGGCAGCGTGGTGAACGTGTTCTACCGTGGCAGCTCTCTTGCTTCTCTTGATCTCCTCAAGGGGGCAAGCGTGGTCGTCCTCTGAACAGGGCGTGCTCCGATCGTGGAATAGGCCATAGCAGGTCGCACCCTCCGGCAGGTTACCGGCATGGGCGGCACTATTCGCCATCCGCACTGTGCGATCGGCAGCATTAACGACGTACAGGGGATGTGTTACGGATTCAAGTATCGAGGTCAGGAACTCGTTTTGCTGCTGGATCTGCTTCTGCGCTTGCTTGCGCTGGGTGACGTCTCGCACAACACCCAGCATACGGACGGCTCTTCCGGTCTCATCGCGGATCACATCCCCGGTCTCTGACACCCAGCGGACGGTGCCGTCAGGCCACACGATGCGATGGTCGATGGCATAATCCGTCCCTTCTGTGACGGCGGCGTGAACCGCCTTGACGACGTTCGGGCGGTCTTCGGGATGCACGCACTGCAGAAATGCCTCGTAGGTCGCCCCGAAATGTCCGGGACCAAAGCCAAACATGGGTTCGATCTGATCGGACCAGTGAAGGTCACCGGTCCGAATATCCCAATCCCAGGTGCCGATGTCGGCCGCTCTTTCGGCCAACGCGTACCGCTCTTCACTCTGCATCAAGGTTTTCTCTGCCTGCTTACGATCGGTGATGTCGAGGCCGTATGCATTCACGTAGCCTTGATCGACTACGGGTGTAAAGGTCAAGACGAGGGTCCGGTCCCCCACCTCCAGCTCAGCATCTTTGGGCAATCCAGTGCTAAGAACATCAGAAACGAGACCGTGCCACTCCTCAGGCAAGGGTTGGCCCACCTGACAATCCCAGTGGTTTAGCAGGGACAGGCTCGCCGGGTTGGCATACAGCAGACAGCCGTTCTGTGCAATGCGGAGTACGGGGCTAGGATTCTCGCTGGGGAACCTTGCCAGCCTCTCGATCTCCTGTTCTGCCTGCAGGCGCTCCGTGACGTCAATACCAGTGCCAACCACGTATGCCACTTCACCTTCTGCGTCGAGAAGCGAGGTGTTCGACCAGACAATCAGGCGACGGTCGCCCTCTCTTGTCAACCAGAAGTTCTCGTATTCCTTGGGAAACTCCCCATCTCTGAGCTGCTTGAAGACAGCTCTGACCGGCGCAATCTCCTCGGGGGTTAGGAACAGGTCCCAGACGTGCCTGCCGTTCACCTCTTCAGCCAAGTAACCAGTGGTTCGCTCACATGCTCGGTTGAAGCGGATGATTCGCCCTTGCCTGTCAAGTACGACGACCAATGCCCCCACTGTATCGAGTACGGCTGAAACGATGTCGTGGCTCTCCACCAGGCTGTGCTCGATCGGATCCGCCGACGTTCTGGTCATAGCATTCCGGAGGTGCTCTTCAGAGCCGGTGTGATCCGGCATTCGTGTCTCTTGTCTCTCCTGAGCTTCTCTGCCCAATTCCGCTGGCTCGTACGCCACTTGGTGATCCTCCTCCTCTAGGTGCTGCGACGTCCCGGATTTCCACGCGACCCAGGACCTTATCGCTGATACGGGCTCGCTTATCTCATTGCCTGTCTGGATGCAATACCAGCCTACAGGCAGCCCTAAACCTTACTCACCGTCGAGCGCAGACGGGTGGCGGCTAGCCTGTCCACTCTTTTAGTATATCAGAGCTTCGAAATCTCTCCTGATGGCGTAGGTTGGAAAGAGGATGGGCTTTGGTTTGCCCGCGCCAGGAATGGGTTGAGGGGGCCATCCTTGCGAAGCCGTTGAGACCTATCCTCTTGTCTAGGGAAGAACTAGACCTGCGATCTATACCTTTGCCCGTTGCGGTCTTGGCGTCGCTGTCTTAAGCTAAACCTGACGGTAAGGGTGATCGGAGGCGTCAAGCGTTCGACCTATACTGAGCTGAAGACTGCAAGTAGCGTGAGGGGATTTCATACCCCCCGCTTGACTAGCCTAGCTCTGGAGCTCCATGCTTCAAAAGGAGAGGCGGAATGCGAGTGCTTCTGGCCGATGGCCATCCCCAGGTGCGGCAGGCTCTGCGCATGTTCATCGACGAGGAGCCAGGGCTGAGCATCGTCGGTGCGGTCTCAGGAAGAGAACCCCTGTTGGCTCAAGCCCGGGCGCTTCAGCCCGACTTGATACTGCTTGAATGGGAGCTAGGCGACCGGCCCGGGAACGAGTTGCTGAGCGCTCTCCGCGCCCTGGATCTGCCGGGCAATGTGATCGTCCTCAGTTCGCGATCGGAGTCCGAACAGGCCGCATTGGACGCGGGGGCCGATGGCTTTGTCGACAAGGCGAATGGGCCGGAGGATTTGGTGTCCGTGCTACGCAGCCTGATGAAAGGCAAGACGAGTTGAGCTTAGTGATAGTGATGAGGAGGATATTGTGGAGCATAACTGTACGGTTGATGGATTTGAAGTGATGTCTCTTGAACAGAGAATCGCTCATAGAAACGGGAAGACCGAGACAACGGAGGTCAAACATGATTAGCAGACGTGACTTTCTCAAACTAACTGCAGCCGCAGGCGCCGGGCTTTTCCTGCCTGCCATCAGAGGCGGCAGGGCGAGCGCGGTGCGACGGGCCCTGGCGGCCAGCGCTGCCCCTGGACTCAGTGACCCGGCCCTACAACCCAAGTTCCACGTGTACGCGCCGAACGCGCTGGCGCCGAGTTTCAAGTTCTCGCCGAACCCCAAGGGGCAGTACAGCGTGGCGATCCGCGAGACGAGCAGCCACATGACCGGGCTGATTGACCCCAAGTCCGGACGGGCTCTGAAGACGACGATTTGGGGCTACGCGGACGAGCGTGGCGCCACCTGGCCCGGCCGCACCTTCGAGGTGCAGAGCTCTCTGAACGGTGGATATCCAGAAGAGACTACGGTCAAGTGGGCAAACGAGCTGTTTGGGAAGAAGCACTTGCTGCCGGTCGACACAAACCTGCACTGGGCCTACAGTCTGCCCGGCTACGATACTTACACC
>JBNGDU010000223.1:7686-13014 GCA_049975025.1 Anaerolineae bacterium | reverse complement strand
CCCCGATCCGACAGAAAAGAGGAAATGCCCGAGAGGGTATTAAGACGGATCCGGTGGCGGCGGGCGGCGGGTGGATCGCGGCTGCGGGACAGAAAAGAGGAAATGCCCGAGAGGGTATTAGGACTCATCCATGGGCTCTCTTGCGCGCCCTTGGCGAACAAGGACAGAAAGAGGAAATGCCCGAGAGGGTATTGAGACCATATTGGTGCGGATCTGCTCGTCCAATGCCTTGGCTGTGGGAACAGAAAAGAGGAAATACCCAAGAGGGTCTAAGGCGGACGGGACGTCCGCGCTCCCCGCTGGGGGCAGGGCTCAGGACAGAAAACAGAAAATGTCCAAGAGAGTATAAAGGGTCGAGGTGGGGCGCACCAACAACCCCGCGCCGGGGCGTGCACCCCACCAGATGCGACGGATAAGGGAGAATGACCGCGAAGGTGCTTGGATCAGACTGTAAAATATTTTACAGTGGCGATACAACAACGCCGACGGAAAAGGGCATTCTTGTCAGCTAGGTCGCACGCCCCAGACCTTTGAGCTTTTCTCCGGTTCCGCCAGGCCTTCGTCAGCGGACAAGCGGCGCTACCCCAGCCCCATCCGTGGCAAGACAAAGCTCAAAGGTCTTCGCGCCCCAACCGCCGTTCTGCGGTAGAATAGGGGCCATGCGCACCGACCGCCGCGCCGCAGACCCGACGTATGTATACGCCGCCCTGCTCCTGCTGGGGCTGGCGCTGGCGTGCGCCTTCGCGCCCGCGCTGCCGACGCCGACGCCGCGGCCCACCCCGGGACCGAGCGCGACGCCGACGCTGTGCCCCTCGCCCACGCCCTTGCCCACGCGGACGCCCCTGCCGCCCGACACGGGATGGCAGCCGACCCACCCGGGCATCGAGGTGCGCAGCGTCAACGTGCAGGCCGGCGAGCTGACCGAGCGGCTGACCATCGCGCGGCTGGACCCGGCCCAAGTGCGGCTGCGCGTCTTCTACGCGCCGGGCGCGCCGGCCCCGGTCGGGGCCTGGGCCCGGCAGACCGACGCGCTGTTGGTGGTCAACGGCGGCTACTTCACAGCGGAGCAGGAGGTGACCGGGCTCACGATCACCAACGGGGAGGTCCACGGCACGCCCTTAGGGGACTACGCCGGGATGCTGGCGGTGGGCTACGACGAGAGCGTCTCCGTGCGCTGGCTGCGGACCTGGCCCTACGATCCGACCGAGGGGCTGCGCGAGGCGGTGCAGTCCTTCCCGGTTCTGGTGAAGCCCGGCGGGGTGATGGGCTTCCCGGCGGACGCCGACGACGGTCGGGCGTCACGCCGCACGGTGGTGGCGCAGGACGTCGAGGGCCGGGTGCTGCTGACGATCGCGCCGCGGGGCTACCTGAGCCTCCACGAGCTGGCGATCTGGCTGGCGGGGTCGGACCTGGGGGTGGACGTCGCGGTCAACCTGGACGGCGGGACGTCCTCGGGGTTCTGGCTGCAGGACGCCGCCGTCGGCGGGGCCCAGGTGGAGTCGCTGATCCCGGTGCCGGTGGTCATCGCGGTGCTGCCGAGGTGACGGGTCTTACCGCAAAGAACGCGGAGGACGCAGAGGAAAAAAGAGCTACCAATGGGCGGACGCAGCACTGTCGACGCAGGTCGACGGTCGGCGGCAGCCGTTGGAATGGTGGACTTCAGTCCAGGAATATCAACCGGCCTGGCTCGCCTGCCGGATCGTCCAGTTCCCGTTGACGTCCCCCCGTCGACGCAGGTCGACGGCCGGCGACAGCCTCTGGAATGGACTTCAGTCCAGGAATCTCAGCCCGCCTGGCTTGCCTGCCGGATCGTCCAGTTCCCGTTGACGTCCCGCACGTCGACGCAGGTCGACGGTCGGCGCCAGCCTCTCCTCTGGACTTCAGTCCACAGGGCTGCAGCGTCAGCGGCGGGTGCGCACCTTCACGCGTCTGCCGTCCGAGACGACCTCAACCGTCCCGTCGTCGCCCGTGTGATAGAGCGGCGTGGACATCAGCCGCGCCGTCACGAAGGGCGAGGGGGCTTCGCCCCCATCCAGCCCCACGACCGCGCAGTGAGGCGTCACCGCCTGCAAGAGCGCGGCGGAGGTCGACGTCTTCTCGCCGTGGCGCGCGACCTGGAGCACCTGGCTTCGCAACGCCTCGCCGTACCGGTCCACCAACGCCGCCTCCACGGTCGCCGTCGCATCGCCCATCAAGAGCACCCTGACGTCGCCATGCTCCAGCTGCAACGCCACCGGCCCGATCCGGCCCCGAGGGGGCCACAGCACCCGCAGGGAGATCCCCTGATCCAGCGGCAAGACGTCGCCGCCCAACAGCTCGTGGGGCGCGTCCGGGCGAGAGCTCACCAGCGCCTGCCAGGTCTCGTAGCGCGTGCCCTCGGCAGTCTCCGGGCCCGCGGCGACGGTCGTGACCTCATAGCGCTCGAGCACGGGGATCAGGCCGCTGATGCGCTCCTCATCGGGCGAGGTCAGGATCACGAGGTCCAGGCTGCGGTCCCACCAGGGCATCACCCGGGCCAGCGCCGCCAAGGTGCGCGGCGGATCGGGCCCTCCGTCGATAAGCACCTGGTAGCGCGACGGGGTCTGGACGAAGACCGCATCGCCGTCTCCGGCGTCCAGGAAGAAGACGTGCAGCCGACCGTCCGAGCGGGTGACGCCGAAGGTCACCAGGAGCACGAAGGCGGCGGCGCCTGTCGCGACGGCCCAGCGACGATGCTCGGGTCGGAGTCCGGCGAGCAGACGGCTGGGCATGTCGCGCACCGCACACCGGATGCGCGCGCGGGCCTCTCGTTCCTGGCTGAACCACCAGGTGGCGACCGCCAAGAGGAGATAGTACCCCCACACAAAGCTGAGCGCCATGGCACCCAGTTCGATCGCCGCCGCCGGCAGGGCCGCCGCCCATTCCACCACGAGGATCGTCCAGGTGAGGAAAACCCAGGCAAAAGCCGCCACCACCCGGCCCACCGGCAGCAGGAGGAGACCGGCGAGCAGCGCAGCCCCGCCGAATCCCATGATGTAGGGCTGGACGGGCAGGATCAGGAAGTTGGCAAGTTGTGAGACCAACGAGAGCTGCTGGAACTGCCCCAGCATAATGCCGAACGTCGCGATCTGGACCGCAAGGGTCACGATGAACCCTTCGTTCAGGGCGCCCAAGACGCGCTGGGCGCGTTCGGCGTCCAAGAGGCGCCTCAGCAGGCGATCGATCCCCTTCGTCAAGGGCGGGACGTAGAGCATCATCCCCAGGGTGGCGGCAAAGCTCAACTGGAAGCCGACATCCCATAGCATCCCCGGCTGCCACAGGGACAGCAGCAGCACCGCCGCCGCCAACGACGTCGGACCGTGGACCGGGCGCCCCTCGCGGCGGGCGAGCAACAGGAGGGAGGACATCACGCCGGCGCGCAGCACCGCCGCCGAAGCTCCTACCAGAAGGACATAGGCCCACAGCCCGACGAGCGCCAGGATCATCTCGCCGCGTCGGTGGAAGTAGCGGCGGGCGAAGCCGGCGAAGACGCCCGCGACCAGGGTCAGGTTGAATCCCGAGATGGCGACGATGTGGCTGGTGCCGGTCGCCGCAAAGGCGTCGACAAGCTCCTGCGGAATGCCCTGTTCGATGCCCAGCAGGATGCCGGCGAGAAGCGACGCCTGCGGCTCCGGCAGGAGAGAGAGCACGACCCTGTGGGCCCGCGACTTGAACGCCAGCAGGCGCTCGAAGGCGGGATTGCCCCGATGGGAGGCGAGCACGCCGATCTCCGCGTCGCGCATCATCGCGAAGATGCCCTGGCGCGCCAGGTAGTCGCGGTAGGAGAAGTCCTCGAAGACCGGCGGCGTCTCCAGCTCGCCGGTGGCTGTGACCAGATCCCCGTACCGGACGCCGCTGTAGACCGGTCCATAGACCAGGAGGCGCCCCTCGACGGCCCGTGGGTCGCCATCCGCAAGCGTGACCTGTTCCACCTCGACCCGGAGCCTCGTGTCGCCGACGCGTTCGTCAGGCTCCGCGACGACGACGCCTCGCACCTTGGCGACCCCGCGATCGCGGTAGAACGCGGCGTGGCTGGGCGTGATGGTAGGTTCCGCCAGCGCGAAGCGCAGACCGCCCAGCGTGAGGCCGAGGAGCATGGCTGCCGCGCGCCGGGCTCCACGGCGATCGCCCCATCCCACTAGGAGTGTCAGGGTGGGTGGGATGGGAAGGAGCAGCCAGACGGCGTGGAAATCAGAAGCCTGGGTCAGCAGGATGCCGCCGGCCCAGGCCAGGGTAAAGAGTACTAAGGGCGTCATCGCCCAGCGCCCTGCGAACTCTGAGAGAAGCGTACCGCGGTCATCCGGGCCCTTCCGGAATCGTCCTAACCGACGAGGGCCCCGGTTACCGACAGGCCCTCTTCTGTGAGCCTCTCTCTGATGCGCTCGCGATGGTCAGCCCGATCCTCAACAACCAGCACGCGACCTACCACGCTTAGGACCTCCAGGACCTGACGTCGGTCTCGACACGGTCACTCCCGGCAACCCCTACAAGATCATTATAGGTTGGGCCACGAGCATCGTCAAGCAAGTTGAACGTCAGAAATGCGCGTCGGGTTTCCGCAAAACCTTCGCGCAGCCAACCCTAAAGGTTCGGGATGTCGCGAAAACCTTCGACTCACGCTCGATCCCGTTTAGGCATGACCGCTGAACCTTTAGGGTTGGACGTGGCACGATGCGGAAACTTCACGCCCACCCGACCGCCAGGGGCGCTCTGGTCAAGAGGCTTCTCGTCCTTCAGCCTCGGTAACCAACCTGCAACGTAGCTTTAACGACGGTTTTCCGTTCCTGTGTTAGCATTGGATAAAAGGGGTTGGATGAAGGGAGACACACCGAGGCCGTCGTACGTAGGGCCACGCTTCAACGCCCAGGGGCTCACGCCTAGACATAAGTCCATCCTGTCGTCGCCATCCATTGCTTGATATCGCAGAAGCCTTCTCTATCGAAAAGACTACCGTCAAAGAGTCACCGTAGCCTGATTGCTGCTCCTGACACACCCATGGAGAACACATATGCTGTTGATCGGCTATCCAGTTCTTCGGACTTACGGGAGACGCGCTTCTTTCTTCCTGGAGCAAGATATGCAGGTCATTGCAGACGTTGAGAAATTCGGGGACACCATCATCGTCACGCTCAAGGAGCGCATGGACGTTTTCAACGCGCCTCTTCTGATGAAGGAGTTCAACCAACTACTGGATGAGGGAGCCGCGCATTTCATTGTCGACCTCACCGCGGTCAGGATCGTCGATGCCGACGGGGACTATCCATTACTCCACCTTCTGAAGCGTGCTCAGGAGAAGGGAGGCACCGTCAC
>JBNGDU010000223.1:0-7586 GCA_049975025.1 Anaerolineae bacterium | reverse complement strand
ACTATCCATTACTCCACCTTCTGAAGCGTGCTCAGGAGAAGGGAGGCACCGTCACATTGGTCTGTCCCCCCGGGAATCCAATCCGGGTCTTCTACGAGATGATGCGCTTGGATACGCTCTTCGATATCGTAGATTCGCTGGACAGTGCACTGATGAAGATCGAACTCCCAGCGGAGAACGAGGTGTAGTCGGCTGCGTGAGAAGTCTATCACGGCATAGCTACCACAGAGGATTCGAGCCGACTGACAAAGGGTAAAGTAGCGCTACGCTGAGGAGGTGCCCCACGACAACGTGGGGCACTTTTGCGTTTCGGGCCCCGGGGGCGAACGTGGACACCGCATGATTCCGCGATACAATCGATGAACTCATGCTAAGTTCGAATGAGGATCGCGATCCATGGATCATGAAGCCGAGCTGACCAAGGCCCTCTCGTACGTCGAGGGCATGCGGGACCGGCTCGTCGCTTGGCGACGGGATCTCCACATGCATCCGGAGCTTTCCGGCGAGGAGGAACGGACGGCAGCGTTGGTCGCGGACCACCTGCGCCGGTTGGGGCTGGAGACCACAACGCACGTCGGGGGACATGGCGTCGTCGGCGTCTTGGGCGACGCTCAATCAGGAGAGACCATCGCCTACCGAGCGGATATGGATGCCCTCCCTATCCAGGATGAGTTGGACAAACCCTACCGCGCGCTGCCCTTGGGCACCAAACACGCCTGTGGCCACGACGCCCACATGGCGATAGCGATGGGCATCGCCGAGGCGCTGCTCAAGTCCGGCGTCCGGTTGCCGGGGGCCATCAAGTTCATCTTTCAGCCGGCGGAGGAGTCTCTAGACGGCGCACGCGCCATGATCGAGGACGGGGTCCTGGCGGCTCCGCGCCCCAGAGCGCTGCTGGCCATCCACGCCTTCCCCCTTCCCGCAGGCACCTTAGGGATCAGGAGCGGCCTCTGCCTTGCGGGGATGGACGAGTTCAAGGTGCGGTTCTACGCGCCCGCCGGCAATCTCTCCGCCCTCATCCGGCGCGCCAAGTGTGTTCTCGAGGCCATGAGCACCGCCAAAGCGCCGACGACCACGACGGAGTTCGATGAAGTCCTGGACAGGATGTTCCTGGACAGTGATCTCCGGCAGGCGGTCTTTGTAAGTTGTTGGCCTCTCGACGAAGGCCAACCACAGAAAGCTCATCTGCTGGGGCTGGTCAGCATAGCGGATTTCGATCGTCGCCCGCACGTCCACGCTCAGATTCGGGAGCGGCTGGATGCCGTGGTCTCAGAGATGGGAGCCAGCTACGATCTGAACCACACCTTCAGCAACCCGCCGTTGCACAACGATTCCCAATTGGTGGAAGCCATACTCCCCCAGCTCAAGGAGGTGTTGGGCGAGGACCGTGTTTTGGAGTTCAAAGCGCCCTATCCCTTCGCTCATGAGGATCTCGCACTCTACACTGCGCGGATTCCGGGGGCGCTGATCTGGCTCGGCACCGCCAACCGGGCGCGCGGCATTCCCAGCTTGCTGCACACGCCGGATTACGACATCGACGAAGACGCGTTGGTCATCGGGGCGAAAGCGGCGCTGGCGGCGATCTGGTCTCTCTTAGCCAACACCCCTATGGACGTGAACGAGATCCCCGACGATCAACCGGCTGGCTGACCAGAATGGAAGCCAAAGTCTAGCGGGCTGCTAAAGCGCCGTCGAAGGCCTCCTGAGCGTCCGGATAGGCCGCTAATGCGGTCTGCACGCACGACCTCAGTTGGCGCTTCTCGCTCGGGGAGATAAACGTAGCCTCCACAGCATAGCGCAACATCCGGTAGATCCTGGGCAGGTCGATCCCGATCTCCCGAACCGCCAAGACGTACTCGTCGCTGAGCGTCGTCGCGCTCACGCTGGGATCGTCCGTGTTGAGTGTGACATTCAGACCGAGGCTGAAGAGATCGATAAGCGGATGCTCCGCCAGCACGCGCACGGCCCCGGTGTGCAGGTTGCTCGTGGGACAGATCTCCAACGCGATATCTCGCTCACGCAGCATTTGTACCACCTCAGAGTTCTCAACAGAGCGTATACCGTGCCCAATTCGCTGAGGATGAAGGGCCAGCATCGTAGCCCGTACGCTCTCAGGCCCCACAGCCTCTCCGGCGTGGGCGGTGATGTTGAGCCCGGCCTCGCGCGCGCGCGCGAAAGGCTCGATGAACCGCTCCGGCGGATAGTGCACCTCATCTCCCGCCAGGTCGATCCCCCGCACGAACTCACCCTGATGGGCGATGGCCAAGTCGACGATCTCGTGAGCCACATTCAGCGGTTCGTTTCGTGGAATCTGGAGGAGCAATACGGTGCGCGTGCCCGTCGTCTTCTGAGCTTCCTCAGCCGCCTCCACTACCCAGGCGACGACATCCTGGTAGGCGAACTCCTGCGCTTGCGCCAGGGCCAATGGGTTGAATCTCAGTTCCAGGTGGATGACGTGATCCCGCGCCGCGTCGCTGATAGCTTCGCGCGTGATGCGCTGGAGAATCTGTTTCGAGGTGTAAAAGCGCCGCAGAACCTTGAACTTCTCTAAGAACCGGGGGAAATCCGGCCAATCAGTGGTTACTTGGACATAGGGCCGCAGAGACTCCGAATCGTAGGCTGGGGAGTCGATATCGTAGTCTCGAGCGATGTCGGTCAGGGTGTTAAGCCGCAAAGACCCTTCCAGGTGCCGATGAAGCTCGACCTTGGGCAGGCTGCGAGCCCACGCTCGCAGGGGATCTCCCGCTGACGTCGAGATCACCTCGCATGTCTGCACATCACATGCTTCACGTGTTTCACGCATACGATGTCTTCTTCCAACGAATGGCACACCAGCCAAAGACGGAAGGGGCGCCAACCCCGAAACTAGACGCCCGTGGCCATCAGATCGAGGACTTGATTTCGCACGATGCGTAGTTCACCAGCTTGAGAGACCATAGACAGAGCCTGATTGAGGATCGATAGAGCATCTCCCTCGGATTGTGACGAGCCGAGCGCCGCGGGTTGTCGGCCGTCTCTATCCATGATCCCTATCTAGTGGGCACCGACCGCCGGCACGCATCGCTAAAGCCGGATGTGTTACGACCCTCGAGATCTAGCTCGCGCACCTCGCCCCGCGGTCGGCACTGACTTGAGGCGGTCGGAACGCCAGTGGCAGTCCTTGTATTTCTTGCCGCTCCCGCACCAGCACGGATCATTGCGACCGAGGTCGCGCTGCGCCCGAGCCGGTTCCGGTGCAGACTCACCCGCCGAACCGCCGCTCGTCTGGAAGGTCAGTTGACGCTGCTGCGGCGCTTGCACCGACACCGGAGCTCGTCTCCGGGTTACCTGCAGTTGCGGAACGCGAAGCAGTCTGCGCACGATCTGACTCTGGATCGAGCCCAACATGCCTTGATACATCTCAAAGGCCTCTTTCTGATAGGAGACCAGGGGATTCTGTTGGCCCACCGCCCGCAAGCCGATGCCCTCGCGCAACATATCGAGACTGGTGAGGTGACGGACCCAGTGATCGTCGATTTGGCGCAACATCAGGCGCCGATCCCTGAAGGTGCGCTGGCTGTCAATCACGGCGTCCCGGACCTTGGTCTCGAGCTCCTCAGGCAAGCGACGCAACGGCATGTCGTGCCAGGGCTCGAAGTCCGCCTCGTTCGCAGTCTGGAGCAACCTCTCCCGGACAGCTTCGTAGAAAGCATCCGACCCATCGAGAATCGTGCGTACCGGCGTCTCCGCCTGGCGTATCGAACGATAGACCTCCTCGCCGATCCTCTTGTTCAGCTTCCAGTACTGATCCTCGCCCCACGAGACGCACTGCTCGATCAGGTCCTCGGTCTCGAATTCCGCCATATCCTCGACGTCAAAACTGCGAGGGATGGGCACGAATCGGCGGAGTTCAGCCAGCAGCGCCTCCATGTCGACCGGATCCTCACCGGGGTGAGCATTGACGGTCTGCCTCACCTCGGTCTCAAACATATCCATCAGATCGTCGTGCAGGTCATCCCGACTGAGGATCTTCCGGCGTTCCGCGTAGACGACCTCACGCTGCTTGTTGACGACGTTGTCATATTCCAGCACGTGCTTGCGAATGTCGAAGTTGTAGCCCTCGACCCGCTCCTGGATGGACTCAATCGCCCTGCTCAGGATGCCGGATTCCAGCGCGCCCTCCTCCAGACCGGCGCGATCCATCCACGGCTGCAGACGCTCGCCGCCGAACCGGCGCATGAGCTCGTCCTCCAGGGAGATGAAGAACCGGCTGGAACCGGGGTCGCCCTGCCGACCGGCACGACCTCGCAACTGATTGTCGATGCGTCGCGCCTCGTGCCGCTCGGTGCCGATGACGTGAAGTCCACCTTCGTCGTAGACTCGCTGCCGGTCCTCACGACACTGTCGGACCTTATCCCGCAGCACCTCGGCCCACCGCTCGTCGTAGAGCTCCGTCGGATCACCGCCGCCCCGCGCGAGCTTCAAGGCGCGCTCCCAATCGTGGGGTCTGATCGAGGTCAGGTCGATGCCCTCCCTGCGCAGCTGATCGCGTGCCATCCCCTCGGGGTTGCCGCCCAGTAGGATGTCGACGCCCCGGCCCGCCATGTTGGTGGCAATGGTCACGGAGCCGGGCTCGCCGGCCTGCGCGATGATCAGCGCCTCTTTTTCGTGGTACTTCGCGTTAAGGACGTTGTGCGGAATGCTGCGCCGCCTCAGGAGTCGGGACAGATGTTCGGAGGTCTCGATCGCCGTGGTGCCGACCAGCACCGGTCTGCCTGCCTTATGGGTAGCCTCGATCTCCTCGATGACAGCTTTGAACTTGGCCTGCTGGCTTTTGTAAATCTGGTCGGGCATGTCCAAGCGGCGGTAGTAGCGCTCGTCATCCGAGCCGTCATAAACCGTCACCGGGTAGCTATCGACCTCGCTCAGGACGCCACCGAAGGCCACGCCGGCCTCCTCGGGATGCACTTCGTGCTCCTCAAGATCGCCGAACGTAGCGCGATACTCCACGTTCGTGGGCAGCACAACCACACTCAGATCGTAGATCCTGCGGAGCTCCTCCTCCTCGGTGGCCGCCGTGCCGGTCATACCGGCGAGCTTGTCGTACATCCGGAAGAAATTCTGGAAGGTAATCGTGGCGTACGTCAGGGACTCTCGGCGCACGGTAACGCCTTCTTTGGCCTCGATCGCCTGGTGAAGGCCCTCAGAGTACCGGCGTCCGAACATCAACCGCCCGGTGAACTCATCCACGATGATGATCTCGCCGTCGCGGATGACATACTCCTTATCAAGTTTGAAGAACTCTTTGGCACGGAGAGCGTTATCGAGGTAGGGCAGCATATTGGCGTGTTCGGGATCGTAAATGCTCTCACCCTCCGGGATATCGACCATCGACTCCACTTTTGCCACGCCCTCTTCCGTCAACATCGTGATCTGCGAGCGCTCATCCACCTCATAATCGACGTCGTGCTCCAGCCTTGGCACCAACCGAGCGAATCGCTGATAGAGCTCCGAGGACTCCTCGGCGGGGCCTGAGATGATCAACGGCGTGCGCGCCTCATCGATCAAGATGCTGTCCACCTCGTCGACGATGGCGTAATGGAGTTCGCGTTGAGTACACCGGCTGAGATCATTCACCATATTGTCGCGGAGATAGTCAAAACCGAACTCGTTGTTAGTCCCGTAGGTGATCTCAGCCTGATATGCTTCCTTGCGCGTGATCGGGCGGAGGTACTGGTAGCGATCGTCGTCGGTCACGTAGTCCGGATCGTAGAGGAAGGAGGCCTCGTCGGGTCGTCCGGAGCCGGATTGGATGACGCTGGCGCTTACGCCCAACGCGGCGTAGATCGGCCCCATCCACTGAAGCCCAAACTTGGCGAGATAGTCGTTGGGCGTGATGAGATGCACACCCTCTCCCGTCAACGCATTAAGGTACAGAGGGAGTGTGGCCACCAGCGTCTTGCCCTCGCCGGTCCGCATCTCCGTCACCTTACCCTGATGCAGAATCATGCCGCCGATGAGCTGTACATCGTAGTGTCGCATCCCGATGGTGCGACGACCCGCCTCCCGGACGACCGCAAAGGCCTCCGGCAGGAGGTCGTCGAGGGACTCGCCCGACCGCAAGCGATTCCTGAACTCCGCGGTCTTCGCTCGCAGCGCCTCATCCGATAGCGACCGGAGATCCGGCTCTAGCGCGTTGATAAGCTCCGCCGTCTTCTGTAAGCGAGCGATCGTCCGATCGTTAGAATCGCCGAATATCTTCTTTAGAACCCCACCCAGCATTCAAATCTCCCCAAATAGAATAAACATCATATGAAATTATACCATACGGAGTGCGCCGGACAACGCCAGCTTAAGTAGAACACAAATGAGGCATAACCAAATGCAAAAGGGGTCCAAAGAGGATGAAGAAATGCGCTCTGGCGAGCGACTTATCATCGGGCTCCTCCATGACTTGGCCCCCCGGTGAGGGGGGATCCGGGGGGCCACCAGCCAAGGAAAGGAGGAGAGGTGCGATGGAATACGTACCATCTTTACCTCATCTGCCTTTAATAATAGCGCCTATTTTGACCTAATGTAGTGACGAATGACTGCGAGTCGTATGACGGAGCTCCCGTCACCGGTACTAAATACATGCCAGATCCCCGTAGGCTTATTTTGAAAGCTAAAGATCCGTGCTAAACTTGTTATGTAACCGACTTCAGACATCGGAAAGAGTAGAGCAAGCTCAACTCACGTCACGTAAGGAGGCAACTGTGGCAGAGGTACCAGAATCCCAAATCGAGACGCCGGAATCAGAAACCGCAGAGACAGAGAAACTCACCGCGTCCTCAGAGACCGCGGAGCAGGCTGCGCCGGAAGAGATCACCGCAGAGACCGTCAACATTCAACAAAGCAGCGCCCAGACCGTCAAGGCCGAAAAGGTCTTTGTGGATCAGGGCGGCATAGGGCGGGCGGAGGCCAAGTTCATCGACGTCAAGGACGGCGGCATCGGCATCGCCCAAGGCGAAAATGTGACCCTCACGGATGGCGGCATCGGCATCGTCGCTGCCGAAAACGTCAAGATGCAAGACGCGATGGCCCTCTTCATCGCCGCAAACCAGATCGAGGGAGAGGACGTCAAGGTCCTCGTCGATATGCGCGCAGCCGTGGTCTTCGCGCTCGTCTTGGGCATTATCACAAGCCTCTTCAAACTGCTGACGAAGCGCACGTCGTAAGACGTGTTCCCGAGAGGCTAGATCCAAAGAGCGCATCTCACCAACCAACCACAGACTCAAAAAGGGCGTCCCAGTTTGGGACGCCCTTTCGCCGTGCTAAGTCGTAGCGCTTGGCTGCCTTAAGCTTGGGCCGCCTCCACAACTCTGCTGAAGGTATCCGGGTCGTTCACAGCCAGATCGGCTAGCATCTTGCGATCCAGCGCGATATCGGCCTGCTTCAGGTCATGGATTAAGCGACTGTACGTCGTATCGTTTGCTCGGGCGGCAGCATTGATGCGGATGATCCACAAGCGGCGCATGTCCCGCTTCTTGTTGCGACGGTCGCGGTAGGCATACACCATGGACTTCATCCACGCTTCGTTGGCTCGCCGGAACAACTTACGGCGCGTC
>JBNGDU010000222.1:0-13121 GCA_049975025.1 Anaerolineae bacterium | reverse complement strand
GAAGCCGGGCTTGGCGGACGGGCGTCGATGAGTGGGGCCGCGTCTGGCGGGACGGTGTCTACGTGGACGGCATCGTCGATACCACAACGGATCTGGATCGCTACAGTCCCCCTCTGGATCACGCCAAGCTGCGATACGATGAGGATCACGTCCGGCAGGTCCGCGAGCGCTATCCCGATCACTGTCTGATCTTCGGCACCCATATCGGTCCCTTCACCGCCGGCTACATGGCGATGGGCTTCGAGCGCTTCTTCACCCGACTCTTCGACGACCCTGAGTTTGCGCACCGGCTGTTGGACGCACGGACCGCCTGGTGCATCGCGATGTACAAAGAGGCCCTGCGTCTGGGAGCGGATGTCCTTGTCCTGGGAGACGACGCGGGTCACAGCCGGGGCCCGATGATCTCAACTTCGATGTGGCGCGACTTCGTCCTTCCCTACCACCGGCGCATCGTTGCGGCGCTCGACGCACCGGTGATTTGGCACAGCGATGGCAATATCGTGCCGCTGCTCTCGACCGCAGTCGAGGCTGGATTCGCCGGCATCCACGGTCTGGATCCGATCGCGGGTGTGGATCTGGGTCAGGTCAAGCGGGACTTCGGGCGAGACCTCGCGCTGATCGGGAACGTCGACGTGCGGGTGCTCTGTCGGGACGACCTCGACGTCGTGCGTGCCGAAGTTGACCGTTGCCTGGCACAGGGTGCTTCCGGTGGCGCAGGTGGCTACATGCTGGCCAGCTGCAACAGCATCTTCGACGGCATGGACGTAGCCGCGGTCAAGGAGTTCTTCCGCTACGCCGAAGAGAGAGTGACGGGATATTGGATGTCTTGAGCGGCTTGGATTTGCCGCCGCGGCTGGCACGGACCACTCAGAGGTGGCGAAAAACGTACGCGTCGACCTACTGGCCCGACTTCCTAGAGCACGGGCCGGATGAGTGAGTGTCGCCGCGCGGCAGCCCCCGCGCGGCGATGGTGACCAAGGTTTGCGAAGCTATCTGAGTGGATCTGTCGAACACCATTTTGCCTCATCGAGGGGTGTCCTTCCGGTCGCTGACGTGGGCATCTTCAACCGCGACGGCGTAGAATGAGTCATGCCATCTGATCGTTCGGGTTGTGCTGTCTGGTGCATACGTCGATCGCCCGCAAAATCGGCCACGCGCCGCCGGTGGTGTTGGAGATAACGGTGATCTCCAGGTCACGTGCTCGGTTGCGGCCCGAGCGGAAGGAGACGCCGGCGTCGCACCCCTCGATGTAGTCCTCGCGCACACCGGCGCCGTCGTCGTAGATCCAGACCCCGTGACCGTAGTAGATGTGCTCGCCCTCGGAGGCAGCATGTGAATAGGGCTTGGTGAAGAGAGTCACCATCGCGGGCGACAGGATCTGGTTGGCCCAGAACGCGTCCCATAGGCGAGTCATGTCTTCGACGGTGGTGTACATACCGCCATCGGACGCACCGATGACGGGCAGGTTGTAGATGTTGGTGTGCCAGCCGCCCTCATCCTCCTCGACGTAGCCGAAGGCGGTCTCACCGGGCAGCTTGTTGAAGGCGAAGAAGCCGGAGCGCGCCATGCCATAGGCGCGGAGGATCTCTTCGGTGACGAAGTCGCGGTAGGCACGACCACTTAGCTCCTCGATGACGATGCCCAGCGCGATGTAGCCGCCATTGGAATACGAAAACCGCTCTCCCGGTGTGAACTTCATCGGGCCCTCGGGGAAGACGGCGAGGTAGTCCCGCGGCCCGCGCAACTCGGACCAAGGCACCGCGACGGTGAAGTTGTCATAGTCCTCCACGGCTTCCTCATCATAGTAGTCTGGGATGCCTGAGGTGTGGGTGAGTAGGTGCTGGATGGTGATCTCGGGCGCGTACTGGGGGAATCCGAGATCGACCACGTCTGCAAGCCGGGTATCGAGCGTCAGTTTCCCGTTCTCGATCAGCTTGCCGATGGCCAGCGCCGTGAAGAACTTGGTGCCGGAGGCGATGCCAAATCGCGTATCCAGCGTGTTCTTGATGCGGTTGCTGCGGTCGGCATAGCCGGAAGCCCCTTCGTAGATCACGCTGTCGCCGTGACGGATCCGGATCACGCCTGAGAAGTCGTGGGCCGCGATTGCGTCAGGGAGCGTTTCCTCGATTTCTCGGAATTCCACGGTGCATTCCTTCATATGGAGTAGGCCTAGATGGCCTTCAGATAGGCTCTAGGGGGAAGGCGCCGGGCCATAGCCGATCTGCTGCCATAGGGTGAGTCTGTCGTCTCGGTTGGTCATGGTCTCCACTCACTCGCTTACTCGCTCCGTATCTCCCAACCCGGCAGCATCGCCTTGTTGGTTGCCAGTAGCTCGTTGAACATGGCCCACGCTCGGTCCGGCGGGATCTGGCAGAGCGGATCGTGCAAGACGGCCTGGAAGGCCAGGTCCTTGTCCTTCTGCAGCGCTGCGCTGAGCGTCAACTGCTGGACGTCGACCACGCGCTGCACCAGCGCCGAGATGCCCGGTGGCATCGGGGTGGGGACGATAGGCGAGAGGCTGTCGTGTCGGAACTGGGCGTTGGTCTCGACGATGGCGCCCAGCGGCAGGTCCGGCAGTTGACCCCGATTGGGCAGGTTGACGTTGGTGTCCAGCGGCTCGAACCCGAGCAAGGCCAGCATCTGCTGCACGCCTTCCTCACCGGAGTAGACGAGCTTCGCGTCGTCCTCGGCTGCCGGCTTGATGCCTTCGGCCCCGGCAGCGACGCTGGGGGCGTTCTGCGGCGGCTCCCAGGTGCCCAGCCGGCAGCTCGAAGGTGTGAGGATGACGCCGTAGCGGTGAAGGTTCTCCTCGGAGGTAAGGTACCACGGCACGAACTCGGCGAGATGCCGGTCCCCGGCGGCGCCCAGGGCTCCGAAGCGGCGCAGGAAGTTGAAGGCGATGAGCTTCTGCGACTCGAACCACTTGCCCGCGGCCTTGGCTCGCTCCGACCATTCGGTGCGATCGTCCCAGAAACCCGGCTCTGACATCTGGCGCTCCATCAGTGGGGTGAGGTCCTCCCCCTTCCAGGTAGTGCGGGTCGCAAAGGTGAAGTGGTTGACCCCGGCTACGTCGGTCTTGATCTCCTCTCGTGATGGGGTGGGCACGTCCTTGTACCGGTGGACGAGATCTGCCAGCATCCGCTGGGTGCCGAACACCTCATGGCAGCACCCAAAGGCTTTGATCTCCGGTTCGGCTGCGTAGAGCGCGGCGGTACAGAGCGTCATAGGGTTGGTGTAGTTGATGACCCAGGCCTCAGGACAGAGATCCAGGATCTGATGCGCGTAGTCGACGTAGATCGGCACCGTGCGCAGCGCGCGGCTGATGCCGCCGGGGCCGGTGGTGTCGCCCACGGTCTGCAGAACGCCGTACTTCCTGGGGATGTCCAGGTCGTTGGCGAACATCTGCATGGGGCCGGGGAGAATCGACAGGATGACGAAATCGGCGTCCTCGAAGACCTCCGCGGAGGTCCGATAGGCGTTGACGTCAAAAGTAGTCTTGGCAGTGGGATGCCCGTAGATCTCCTTGGCTCGCTCGACGTTCCGCTGGGCTGCCTCATAGTTGATGTCGTAGAGGGCGATCTCGCCTGTGAGGTGAGGACAGAGTGCGAGATCGGTCATCACCATCTGGGCCCAGTAACGACTGCCACCGCCGATATACGCGATTTTGATGGGCATGGGTGAGGTTGGCATAAGATCTTATCCCTGCAGTGCTTGCTCAAGGAGTTGGACGTCCTCCGCCAGCATATCCGGCTTGTCCTTGGTGTAAACGCCGATGCAGACGGCGTCCTGGGGCCGGAGGTGTCGGGCTACGAAGTCGAAGGCCTCCTTGGGATCCGTTCGTCCCGCGGCGAAGACCTTGTAATGGATAGCGGGCGCGCGGAGTTCCTGAATCATCGCCACCATGGCGTCGCGATCCTGGGGATCGAAGACCTCACGAGCACCGTGGACGTGTTCCGCGTTCTCATCCCGCGAGGTTGGATTGTAATAGGAACACATGTGGAAGTCGAGCTCAAGGTTCTCGTTGGCCCACGCGTGCACCTTGGGATTGTGCCCGGCGACGCCGACGGCGACGCCCGCGTCCCGGATCTGTTGGACAGCCTCTTTGGCGATATCCAGTTGATCTTGGGCGTAGAGGTAGTCCATGTGTCCACCATGGATGTAGACGGCGGATGCGCCGGTGCCGATGGCCTGTGCGATGTTGCTGGACAAGCTGCTGAACTCCGGTGCCGTTTGAGCAAACCACTGGATCTCGCCGCCCTCGTTCCAATATTCCAACAGGGTGCGGCGGATGTGCCGGTCCGCGCGTCCCAGGAAGGTGTTGATGCCCAGCGACTCGGCCTCACGCATCGTCTCCTTGATCCGCGCCGTGGTGTAGTAGCTCACCATCTCCCTGTCGCGCTCCGGGTTCTGATGCGAGAAACCGCTGAATGGATTGCCGCCTAGGATAAGTCGACTGACTTGGACGTTGCCGAATTGCGTATATTGCATTGGATAGCTCTCCTTGTTCGCCTAGGAATGAGAATCAGATAGCCTAAACTGATCAGGCTGAAAGCGGGCGCCAAAATCAACCCTAAGAAACGAGTCGCTTGACTTCCAGCCCTTAGCGGGCGCGAGTGCAGAATGGCTCGCGACCTTGCCCATTGTATGCCAACCGGGGTACGATTCAAGAGCATAGTATCGGTTCTTAGAGTGGCGCGAGAGGTGGAAATATAGTAGATAATATGTATACTAATAGAGAAATTGAGCGTGTCTATGCCGGTGAAGGGTGGGAGCGCCGGTCGCCGCCCATGGCGACGGCGTTATGGCCCTGTTCGCGTCTCTGTCGCCATTCCCGCTATAATGGTGTCCGAATCGCCATCTTGTACAGGGAGATTACTGAGTGATCCGATCGAGAAACGTCGTCTTTCATGCCATCATCTTAGCTTTGGTCCTGGCGAGTTGTACGCCGTCCCCAGCGCCGACGCCACCGACGGCGACAGCCACGCGGGAGGTGCTCTCTACCCCGACGCCCACAGTCGTCGTCGGGCATCCCGGACAGCTGTTGTTCAGCGAGTTTACGCCGGGCGTTCCGGGCAACAACAACTTCGAGTTCATCGAGCTCTATAACGCGGGCCGCGAAGTGGTGGATTTGCGTGGTTGGTCGATCTGGTACCAGATGACTGAGACCCAGGATCCCCGGCGCGTCTATCGCTGGAGCCGTGAGACGCATATACCGGGGTACGGTCACTACCTTCTCGTGCGTGAGGGCGAGGATATCGGCATGTTGCCCGACGCCACCTACGACGTGCCGCTCTTTGAGCGCTGGGGAGGCTTGGTGCTTCGCAATGCCGATGGGGAAGACGTGGATGCGATGGCCTGGGGAAAAGCTCCCATTGGCTTCGTGGATGAGGCGCCGGCGCCCGCGCCTGTGGAGGGCGGTAGCCTTGAGCGGCTGCCCGGCGGTGTGGGAGGGCACCTTCTGGACACCGACGATGGCGCTGAGGACTTCGTCATCAGGCCGGTTCCGTTCCCTCAGAACAGCGGAAGCGAGATGACGCCGATGCCGGAGCACGCGCTGCAGATCTCAGCTTCCACAGCCCTGACCGTGACGCCGGGCACGCGCTTCCCCTTGGAAATCTTGGTGGAGAATCGCACCGCCCAGGATCTGACCGATGTGCGGGTCGTGGTGCCGCTGCCCGAGGGTACCGACCTTGCCTCGCTGATGGTGGACGGCGTAGATGTCTCTGAGAGTGAGATGCAGTTGCCGGCGGATGCGCCAGGGGTGCCGGAGGGGGCCGTGGCCTGGGAGATACCCACGCTCCCTGACGGAGCGAACTCCCGCGCCGAACTGACCATGCGCAGTCCGTGGCGCTACGGTGAGGTGGTTCTGAAGGGATACTACGTCGCAGCGCCGGACTGGCCGCTGAGGGACTACGGCGCCTTTGCCGAGCTGTCCGTCGCCGGTGGTGCCATCCCGATTGAGGTCGCGCGCACCCTTGAGGGCAGTGTCGTGACGATCGAGGGGATCGCCACGATGTACACGGGCGGATTTTTCGCAGGCAGTACCGGAACTAAGTTCTACCTGCAGGATGAGACCGGCGGCATTCAGGTCTATTGTCCCAACGGTCATGGCATCGTCACCGTGCGTATCGGCGATCGTGTCCGTGTCACCGGCGAGGTCGACGTCTATCGGGACTCTGTGGAGATCGTTCCCGCGACCTACCCTGACGATGTCCGGATCCTGGATCGCGACAACGCGCCCCCTCAACCCCAGATGATCTCCGCCTCCGAGGCGACAGGCGACGAGGGCATCCTTGGTGAGCTCATCCGGGTTGAGGGCACGATCACCCGTCTGGAGGAATTCGAGTATAGCTATGAGATCGATCTCCTCGGCGACGGAGGTGACGCCGTTTTAGTCTACGTTGACAAGGACTCGCGGATCAACCCTGAGTTCCTGGATACGGAGCAGCGCTACCGGATCACCGGGATCAGCGAGCTTTACGACGGAAAGTGGCAGCTCAAACCTCGCACTTCGGAGGATTTCGAGCGCATCTACCCGCCGGAATTGATGCTGGACGTCACTGCCCAGAACAACGTTGGTCTGAGTGGCCTGTTGACCACCACGTTGACGGTGCACAACTACACGGAGGGGACGTTGCGCGGCGTGCGGGTCTCCGCGCAGCCGTCTTCCCGGTACGTCGACGTCGTGGCGTCGATGGAAGCCGCCCGCCCGGAAGGGGACCAAGAGCTCCTATGGGACGTCGGTGAGCTCTCCCCGTTGGGAGGCACGGCGGTTGTCACTTTCGTGGCGCAACTCAAACCGGGCGTCTCCGAAGGTAACTTCACGACCTACGCTACCGCGACGGCCGATCAATGGCCGAATCCCGTCACAGCCGAGTCCGCGCCCACCTTCGTGGGCACCGGCGTACCCATCTGGGCGATCCAGGGCGAGGGTGGGCGCTCGCCATTCGTGCGCAGCGCGCTGAGGACCGAGGGCGTGGTGACGGGCGCCTTCCCCGAGCACGAGGGGTTCTGGATGCAGTCTCTGGAATCGGATGACGATTCCTCGACGTCGGAAGGACTGTTTGTGTGGACGAGCAATTTGGTGCTCTCACCAACAGTCGCCATTGGCGATTTCGTCAACGTCTCTGGCGTGGTGCGTGAGCGCTCCGGGCAGACGCTGCTGGCCGTGCAACAAACCGAGGGCGTTCTGGTACAGGGCCATGACTACGCGTTGCCGGCTCCCGTGGAGCTGGATCCCCCTCGGGATGAGACCGAAGCCGGCGCCTATTATGAAGCGATAGAGGGTATGCTCGTCCAGGTGAGTGACCCGGTGGTGGCGGTGGCGCCGACGAGTCAGTATGGGGAGACGGCCTTAGTCCGGCCATCTTGGGATATCGAACGTGTCCGGAAAGGGGAACCTGCGGGCATGTTGATCTTCGCCGACGACGGCTCATCGCAGGAGCATGTCACGCAAGCAACGTTGCCCTACGTTCTGAAAAGCGGGGATCGCATTGACGATCTCCTCGGCCCACTGGCCTTTACCTACGAGAACTTCAAGATCCAGCCCATCGTCACGCCGACGGTGCTCAGTGACGCCCTCACGCTACCCGCCTTCGCCCCGGTCGGTCCGAATGATTTCAGCGTTGCGACGTTCAATGTGGAGAACTTCTTTGATCCACTTCTACCGCATCCGTCGAGTCCGGAGCGCCCAGATCCGGCTACGTATCGCTTGCGGGTTGCCAAGGCTGCCGCGACGATCAAGGCGATGGCGGCGCCCACGATCCTGGGGCTCCAGGAGGTGGAGAACATCGGGATTCTTGAGGATATCGTGGAGGCGCCTGAGCTGTCTGCATACGGCTATGTGCCGGCTCTCGTCGAGGGCTTTGACTCACGTGGGATCGACGTTGGCTATCTGGTGCGCGGCGACGTGGCGACTCTAGAGGGCGTCGGTCAGTATGATGCGCCCGACGGCCTGACCAGCCGCCCTCCGTTGATGATCACGGTGACCCTGCGGCTTGCCGGCGTCGAACGGAGGATTCACGTGCTCAACAACCATTTCACTTCGATGTCGGGTGGCGAGCTGGCCACGGAGCCACGGCGCACGGCGCAGGCAGCGTGGAACGCCGCGCTTGTTGGTGAGCTGCTCGCACGCTCACCAGACGCTCAGGTCGTGGTACTAGGCGACCTGAACTCCTTCTACGACTCCCCTCCGATCGATACGCTTCGGGAGGCGGGCCTGCGCCACGTCTACGAGTCTGTCGATCCCCCGTTGCCCTATACTTACATCTTCCAGGGCGTATCGGAGACGTTGGACCACATCCTTATAACCCCGTCTCTCTATGAGGATCTCGTGGCAGTCGAGGCGCTGCATATCAATGCTGATTATCCACCACCGGCGCCGGACGACGCGTCTCCGCAGCGTCTCTCCGATCACGATCCTCTGATCGCGGTCTTTACCCTTGATTAGCATCCTATGATAACGTTGGTTGATCCAGGAGGGAGTGTACGATGAAGAAGATAAGATCGTCCCAAATCACACCTGAGCACATTTACATGTCGCGACGGCGCTTTATGAAAGAGGCTGCCGGGTTGGCTGCCGGGGCTGCATTGCTCGCGGCGTGCGGTCGGCCTTCAACGCCGGAACCCACGTCTGATTCCGACCCCGACATGATAGCGACGTCGCCGCCTGACGCCGGCGAGCCGGAGGTGATCGGAGACTCGGGCGTACCGACGACCCCGAGCGCCGAGTCCGACGAATTGGGTTACCAGGTGACGCCCTACGAAGCTGTCACCGGCTTCTGCAACTACTATGAGTTCACGCTGAGCAAGGAGCGCGTCGACGAATTGGCCGCGGATTATCCCACCTCTCCTTGGCAGGTGGAGGTGGGTGGGCTGGTCCATAATCCGCGGACTTTTGACCTGGATGACCTGCGCGCCTTTGACATGGAGGAGCGCATCTACCGGCTGCGGTGTGTCGAGGCATGGTCGATGGTCGTCCCGTGGATGGGTTTCCCCCTCGCGAAGCTTCTCTCGGAGGTCGAACCCATGGGAAATGCGCAGTACGTTCGATTCCAAACTGCCTACGAGCCGGATCAGATGCCCGGCACGGATCAGCCCTTCCCCTGGCCCTATGTCGAGGGCCTGCGGCTGGATGAGGCGATGCATGATTTGACTTTGCTGGCGACCGGGCTCTACGGCAAGGGGTTGCCCCCACAGAACGGCGCGCCGGTGCGGCTGGTGGTGCCGTGGAAGTACGGGTTCAAGAGCATCAAGTCGATCGTGAAGATCGATCTGGTCGAGGAGATGCCCGAGAACTTCTGGGCGGCGGCAGGTCCGGCGGAGTATGGCTTCTGGGCGAACGTGAACCCGGAGGTGCCGCATCCGCGTTGGTCCCAGGCTACGGAGCGCGTGATCGGTGAGGGACGCCGTCGTGAGACGCTCTTCTTGAACGGATATGCTGAGGAGGTCGCGGACCTCTACGATGATCTTGACGACAGGAAGTGGTACTATTGATGTCCGGCAGTGAGTCGGAAGGGGGGAGATCGAGGATGCGCAGTTGGCTGCGACGCAACTGGCTGCGACTCGCCGTCAACCTGGGCGCGGTCGTGCTGTTGGCGCGCCTGGGCTGGCTCTTGGCGACCGGTCGCTTCATCTTCGACCCCGTGAAGGAGATCACAGTCCAGACGGGTCGATTGGCCATCGCATTCCTTCTTTTGACCCTGACCTGCACCCCGCTCGCTCTGATGCTTGGTTGGCCTCGCCTGCGCCGCGCGCGCCGGCCCTTTGGGCTCTGGTCCCTGGCGTACACCACCTTGCATTTCCTGACCTTCGTCGCTTGGGACTATCGGCTTGATCTGGACTTGCTGCGGATCGGCATCTTCTCCCAGCCCTTTGTGCTTGTGGGGATGAGTGCTTTCCTGCTTCTCCTGGTGCTGGGGGTGACGTCCTGGCCCGGGCTCAGGGCCCAGATGGGGCGTTCCTGGATCTGGGTGCAGCGTCTTGTCTACGTTGCGGCGGTCCTCGACGTGTGGCACGTACTGTGGCTGAAGAAGCGCCTCTGGGAAGCCTGGCACTATCCCGCGATCTTGGTTATACTTCTGGTGTTCAGAGTTCCGCAGGTACGGCGGGCAGTTGCTGAGGCACGCCACTGGATACTTAGCAGCGTAAGGGGGAGCGACGGATGACGACGGATCAGGAGGCGCTGAAGCGGGCTGCTGGAGAGTACGCGGTGCGGTTTGTGGCATCGGGGATGGTCGTGGGCCTTGGCCATGGCTCCACAGCGATCCATGCTCTGCGCAAGATCGCGGAACTGCTGCGAACCGGCGCCCTGACGAACGTCGTTGGCGTGCCCACATCACGGGCGGTCGAACAGGACGCGCGCGCGCTGGATATTCCGCTGACTACAATGGATGTGCATCCTGAGCTCGATCTCACCATCGATGGTGCCGACGAGGTTGACCCGGACGGCAATGTCATCAAGGGAGGCGGCGGAGCCTTGCTCCGAGAGAAGATCGTGGCCCAGGCCACTCATCGTGAGATCATTGTGGTCGACGAGACGAAGCTCTCGCCGAGGCTGGGTACCCAATGGGCGGTCCCCGTGGAGGTCGTGCCCTTCGGATGGCGCTCCCAGGAAGCCTATCTGTCCCATCTTGGCGCTCGGGTCACGCTGCGTCGGAATGAGGACGGATCGCAGTTCAAGACGGACCAGGGTAACCTTATCCTCGACTGCGACTTCGGTCCGATTGAGGACCTCGAGATGGTCAGCCGCGCGCTGAGCGCCCGTGCCGGCATTGTGGAGCACGGGCTCTTCCTGGGTCTGGTCTCGGATGTGGTCATTGCGCGAGCGCATGGCATAGAGCACCGGCGCGCTGAGCCACGATAGGGGGCGGAGCCTCGTTCATAGGACCATGCAGTCATTGGACCTTCGTGACCGTGGATTCCGTGACGTTTTTGGCCGCGTTGGACTTGATCCACGCCCATGGTACAATGCGGCGGTGTGTCAATCTACCGCTTCCAGCACGTCTGTCTGATTCCCAAACTCGACCTACAGCGATCTGATTCTGAAGCGCGGCGTGGCACAGGGAAACTATGGCGTCGTTGAGCGAAAGATAGTAAGGCAGAACTCAGGAGAGACCTTAGGAGGCTGAAGATGTCACACTGTCTCAGACGGCTTTCAGTTGTTGGTCTGATGGCGCTCGTGCTGCTGGGGTTGGTGGGCGCTAGTGGTTGGGTCGCTTCTCCACGCGTCGCCGCTGCGCCGGGGCAGATTGAGGAGGCCGAGGCGCAGGACGCCTATCTCTATCTTTTTGACACCAGCGCAAAGCAGTTTGCTTTCAGCTACGCTGTGCCGACGGTTGGCACCAGAGCTTGGGATGTGGACGTCGTATCCGAGGGGGGTGTAGACGAAGTCTGGTTCACTGAGCCTGGCGCGGATCTTGTGGGCTGCCTGGTCTACACGGACACCAACGACTACGATCTCTTGGAGTACCCGGTGCCTTCAGGAAGCTACCCGCTCAATATGGCCATCGACGGCGTCAACGTATGGTTTACCGAACCCGGGAGGAACAAGATCGGGAAGCTGGATCGCACGACCGGTGCCTACGAGGAGTACGATGTCCCAACCGAGGACAGCTATCCTGCGGACCTGGACGTCGCACCAGATGGGAGCGTCTGGTTCACGGAGATGAAGGGGGACAAGATCGGGCATCTTGTCGTTGGGGCGTTCGATTATGATATCACGGAATACGAACCATCATATTTCACGACTGGACGTCCATACGGTATCGTCGTGGTTGTACGGAATAGCAAGCCGGCTATTTACTATGCGGAGACGGCTGGCGATGCGATCACTTACGCTGATCCCCCGAACGACAGCTGGGTGCGGATCAAGGCGCCATCAGGCAATGTCCCGGATCACCCCTTTCGATTGGCTGTGGACAAGGCTGGGTCCGTGTGGGCCACTGAGCGCATTGGGAACCGCGTGACGAAAGCTAATTACGAGACCCTACCGTTGCCGATCCCCTACAACTTGTCGCCGGCGCGTAGCCTGCCGAACGGGTTGATCGTGGATAGCGGCAACAACTTGTGGTTTGCTCAAGAATTGGCCGGTCAAATCGGGTATCTCATGCCCACCACCAATGAGATTGCTTACCATCCTGTGCCCGCAACGGACGTTCGGCCTCGGAGTCTGGCTCTAGGAGCCGGCGACCATCTGTGGGTGTTGGCAGTTCAACCTGAGGTGTTGCGCATCTATGCGCCTCTGATACTTCGCATATCTTAGCGATTCTTTTCAATGGAGGTATGTTATGCTGCGTCGTCTGTGGCTTCCAGTCCTTTTGCTGTTGGCTGTGCTCGGAGGACTCTTGGTCCTAGGGCTTCATGGCGTAGGGGTCCGTGCTTCGAACCTGGACCCTCGTCTGCCTGCAGAACCGAGCGTCGATGCTCGGATGTCGTTACAGAGCAGCGCCGTCTACTCGTACTCGACGTTCCTACCTTTGCTCGCTTCTAAGACGCCGGTTGAGAACCACATCGGCGTGCAATACTATGGTGGTCTTACCGCCGATCGAGGCCTCAATCTTCACGCTGAAGCAGGGGCTAAATGGATCCGCTATCCTCTTGCCTGGAGATGGGTGGAGCCGGAGAATACGACGCCCGATAACTTTTGGTGGGGTGGGGTCGATGCCACGATACAGAGAGCAGCCGACGAGGGTATCGAATTGCTCGTCACCATTCGTGGGCAGCCGGAGTGGGCCGCGAAGCACAATATGGGCCCCGTTTACGACTTTGATGAGTTGGCTGAGTTCGTGACCGCTTTGGTGGAACGCTACGACGGTGACGGATATCTAGATGCACCAATCTCGGCAACTGTCCAGTACTTTGAATTGTACAACGAACCCGATATAACGACCTACTGGGTGCAGGGGGCAGCCCCCTGGGGGCACCGCGGGGACGAGTACGGCGCGCTTCTGGCCCAGTTGTATCCGGTGGTCAAAGCTGCGAATCCGGAGGCCAAATTCGTCGTGGGCGGCCTGGCGGCTGATTGGTTCATCGACCAGGGTGGCCCCTTCGATCGAGAGTTCACCGACGACCTTCTGGGTGCATGTCAGAACAAGGATTGTTTTGACGTGTGGAACTTTCAC
>JBNGDU010000221.1:0-13189 GCA_049975025.1 Anaerolineae bacterium | reverse complement strand
TTGGTGTTGTCGGCTATGGCCGTACGCACCTTTACGGCATCGTGGACAACGGCGACCAGGAACATCACCGCCATCGCGAAATGCGGCGAGGTGAAACCGAAGAGCATACCGTTTCCCATAGCGAAAGCCGAACTCACGGCCGCATGTGTAGAGGGCATTCCTCCCGTGGCGCCGTAAGTTTTAAGAACCAGCCGCTTTTCGTTCACGAGCACCACCAGCAACTTGATAGCGCTCTTGGTCGGCATCGAATCCTTCCGGCGTAGCGTGCTCATAGTCCCTCCTTTACGACAATCGTGTCCTCGAGCATCACGTACCAACAGCTTGCGCATCCAGCAGCCCCGCCGGCGCGGGACCGAAGTGAGCTCGAGGAGCCAACCTATCGCTCCTGAGAGCTACTTCTCCTCGATGCTGATCGTCTCGATCCTGTCGCCGGGCTCGCTGGCAGTCTGTGGATCCCTAGCGGAGACATTCATCAGGACGTCCATACCCTTGATGACTTTGCCGAAGACGGCGTGCTTGCCGTCCAGCCACGGTGTGGCGTCAAAGGTGATGAAAAACTGGCTGCCGTTGGTGTTAGACCCCGCATTGGCCATCGAGAGCACGCCGGGCCCGTCGTGGCGCAGCTCGGGATGGAACTCGTCGGCGAACTGGTAACCGGGTCCCCCCCGTCCCGTGCCCGTGGGATCCCCCGCCTGGGCCATAAAGCCCGGAATCACACGGTGGAAAGTGGTGTCATCATAGAAACCCTCGCGGGACAGAAAGATGAAGTTGTTGACCGTCTTCGGCGCTCTTTCAGCAAAGAGTTCTACCACGATATCGCCTTTCTCGGTCTCGATCGTGGCCACATAGGTTTGTTCTGGATCGATTTGCATGGATGGTGGCGAGCTGTACATACCGGCTCGCTCTGCAGGATTCTCTGGCATATGTTCATTTGTCCTTTCGCTAGATTCACTATTGGCACCGGTGTTCAAAGCAGGATCCGAAGCCTCCGTGTCGGTCTGCCTGCCTCTCAGTGACAGGATCAGTACCAAGGCCACGATCGCGACAACCCCGATCACAGCCGCAACTGGCAACCAATTGCGGCTGCCGCCTTCAACGCCGCGGGAAAACGCAGAACCGAGCGAGCTGCGCGAGGCCGAGCCCGCTTTCTTTCGCGACCCCGCCCCACGGCTATCACGTTTCCGCGATGTCTTGCTGGACTTGGTGCGCTGTGAGGATGTCTTACTATAGGTCTTGCTTGGTTTCGCCTTCCCCGAGCCCGATGAACGCCGGCTAGAGGATTTCTCTGTCGTTTTGCTGCGCTTTGATTTTGCCATGTCGCCTCCACGCTATTATCTATGCGCAATTCTAGCCGTTTTCAGCGGAAAAGCTAGAGAAGGACGGGGACGAGCGGCGAGGAAGGCCGATCAAGAGTGCGAGGGGGCCGAGAGCCAACACCCACATTGCGGGCTCAAGTCCCCAGCGACCGGCAACCACGCCTAGGCCCCAGGGTATTAAGGCGCCCACCAAGCCGAAGAGATTGTCCACAGCAAGCACCGACCCACTGCGTCCGGGCATCGTCGCGTACAACTGCGCCTTTAGAATCGAGTACCAGCCCGCATTCAGGAGGCCGAGCAGGGCAAGCAGTAAGAGCTTGCCCGGAAAGGGAACGGTCAACAGAAAGGCGAGCAAGAGTGCGAGCTCCGCTACGGCGCTGAACCGCAGGTATCGCAAGCCGGACACGTGCCGAAGCAGGGGGATAAGCAGAAAGTCACCGAGAAGCCCGAAGCCGGTCCAGACTGCCGCCGCCGCTGAGGCCTGCGCCGGATCGATGTTGGCGGCATCGACAAGATAGAGAGCCAGATACCCCAGGAAAACATCCAACATCAGGTCGGCAAAGCGAAGCAGCGTGAGCCACCGGAGCACCTCACCTCGGCTGAGGGCCCGCACCACATCCTTTAGCCCCTGCCCGAAATCAACCTGCGGTGACGTCTCGTCACGAACGCGGCCGAACGGAAAGCGGGTAGAGGCCAGGACGATCATCATCGCCAGTGCGGCCCCGCCGGCGAGCGTGATTCGCCAGCTACCGCCCAGCGCCAGAGCGAGCGTCAGGGCCAGTGGACCCAGGACGACGCCCAAGGAACCGGCAAGGGTCCAACGGGCCATGTTCTGCGCCCGGGACGTGGGGGCGAGATCCATCAGGGTCGCCTGCGAAAGGCTGACAAAGGCCCCGGAGGCCGGGCTCAGGGCGACGAAACCCATCAACAGCCAACCGTAGGTCCGGCTTATGGCGGAGACAAAGAGAGCAAGGGCGAAGACCAATCCCCCGCCCAGGATAAGCGCCCGCCGCTTCCCTAGGTCACCCAGCACCCCCAACAGGGGCTCGATCAAAGTGGAGGCAATACCGGGAAGCCCCAGAAGCATGCCGACCTGGGCATACGTCAGCTGAAGGTCGGATCGCAGCAGAGGCCAGGCGGCTTCGCGAGCGCCATAGACAAGCTCATCCAAGAACTCAATGATCAGAAGCAGGATGACAAAGGCTGTCCTGGAACGAACCACCGACGACCTCCCGATGGGCAAGCGGTCGAGCTCTCAAGCCCCCGAAGACCCACCAAGTTACGCAGTCGCCTGACACCTGACAGGTCTAGACATGGGGCGATTCAGAGGATCAGTACTCGGTCTCGACCCAGTCGAATTCGAAATCCGCAATTCGCACGGTGTCGCCCTCTTGCACCCCAGCCGCGCGCAGAGCCTCAATCACGCCCTCGCGCTCCAGATAGCTGTGAAGTCGCAGTAGTGCTTCGTGGTATTCCGTCCGCGTGCGGCTAACCGCCCGCTCGATCTTATCGCCGCGCACCCGCCAGATGCCCGGGCCCGCTCGAAAGATGGTGAAGTCCTCAGCCTCTAGATCCGGGCGAATCACAACGGGCGTGGGGCGCTCCAGCTCCGGTTCCGGTGCCTCTTGGACCATCTGATAGACGCGGCCCATGAGTTCGCGGGTGTTCTCGTGGGTCAATGCGGAGATCGCCATCACCTCGTCATAGCCGCGTTCGGCAAAAGCAGCCTCGAACTCCGGCATAAGGTCGCGAACACCGGGAACGTCGACCTTGTTAATCACGACCAACTGCGGCTTATCCATCAGCCCATGACCAAAGGCCTCGAGCTCCGCGTTGATCGCCTCAAAATCCTCAATCGGGTCCAGCGCTGAGCCATCGATGAGATGGATGATGACGCGCGTCCGTTCAATGTGTCGCAGAAACTCGTGCCCCAGGCCCTTTCCCTCGCTAGCGCCCTCGATCAAGCCCGGCAGATCCGCGATAACGAAGGTATCCTTAGGGCTCAGTGCAACCACCCCAAGGTTGGGCTGAAGTGTCGTGAAGGGATACGCCGCGATCTCGGGTGTCGCCGCCGTAGTGACGGAGAGCAGCGTCGACTTACCGGCGTTCGGCTTCCCGACGAGGCCGACATCCGCCAGCAACTTCAACTCCAAGCGCAGCCAGCGCTCCTCTCCAGGGTCGCCGTGCTCCGCGACGCGGGGCGCCTGGTTCGTCGAGGTAGCGAAACGAGCATTGCCGCGACCGCCACGTCCACCGGCAGCAACCACGGTCTCCTGTCCCTCGTCGGTAAGGTCCGCCAAGACCACACCGGTCTCGTCGTCGAGAACCAAGGTGCCGGGCGGCACCGGGATCTTGAGATCCTCGCCCGCCGCACCATGCATCGTCTTGTTGCGACCGTTCTGACCATCCTCCGCCGTGAAGTGCTTCTGGTGTGCGAAGTGAAAGAGGGTGTTGAGATGAGGGTTCACGAAGATGACCACATCTCCACCTCGACCGCCATCGCCGCCCGAGGGACCGCCGAAAGGCACGTATTTCTCACGGCGGAACGCGACGGCGCCATCGCCGCCCTCTCCACCTGCGACATGAATCTTTACTTGATCGTAGAACATACAGAGATCAGTTTAATTGAAGTAAGCTGGAAGTCAATGGGGAACGGCAACGAGGAACGAGTGAGCGAAACGCGAGAAAGCGCACCCGACGCGAAGCTACGAACGAGCTACCTTAGCTCACGTCGACCGCCTTTTGCGCTCCTGGGATTTGCTCAGCTTCACGGAAGGTGGTGGCGGCCCATGAAGCGTGCCCGCCGCGGATTACTACACGGCGGGCACTATGGTATCAGATACTAATGAAGTGGTTAGCGCGTGCCCAGCACGGTGTGCAAGGAGTCACACGCGGGACAGCTACCACCCGGTCGGATGATGGCATAGCCGTCCTGGGGATCGTAGCCATACCTGACGAAGTCGATGTTCCAAACGATAATACAGCGCACCATGCCGGTGTTGATGCTAAGCTGTACCGCTTCAGCCAACCAGGCGGCCTGTTGCGCATTGTTGGTCCCCCGCCCCCAAGCGAAGTCGTTGGAGAAGGTGGGGACACCTTCCTGTGACGCATATCCCATTTCTGTGTAGAAAAGCTGCCGCGTGCCCCTGAAGATGTTGTAGTAAAGCTCGGTCTGCGGCAGGAAGAACCAGGAGTGGTGCGTGCTGGCCGGATTGGCCGGGTGCCCACTGCGCGCCGACGGGGAGGTCGCCCCAGAGTTGTGGTGAGCGCCGATGAAGTCCATGCAGTTCGCCGCACCGGCATTGTACAGTCCCTCTAGCCACGGCTGGTCATCGCATCCGTTCGGGCTACAACCGCCAAAGTAACCGGTTGGGGCCGGAGCCGCACTGATCACGGCTGTGCCTGCATTAGCGCCCTTGATCGCGCTGTAGGACTTGCAGAGCAAGTTCGTGTAGGATGCAGCGCTGATATGACCGATCTTCCACTCCCGGTCGATGTTCGGCTCATTCCAAACCTCAATCGCATCCGCGCCTGCGGCCGCCAAACCGGCGACCCAAGCCGCGAACTTGTCCTCAAAGCCAGGTTCCGTGACCATGTCCGCGCCACCGATGGCGCTCAACTGGATCTTGAAGCCGTTCGCATGGGCGACGTTGATGAGCCATCCGGCGTCTTCACCGTAGTGAACCTGGACTTTCGCCCAGTTCATCCCGGCGTAGTGCATCTTGTCCTTGTAGGGCAAGCCAGCATCCCGGATATGCCCCCCCAGCTCGAACGAGCCGGCGGAGACCGGTGCCACCGGCTGCGGGGCCGCCGCAGGTGTCTCAGGATCGGCCGGCGGGGCCTCCGCCGGAGGCTCCCCCACCACAATCTGCACGTAGACATCACCGCCTTCGATCGTCTTTTCATCGACCTTCAGCGCCCAGAAGCTCTTGTACGTGCCGTCTTCATCGGGTGCGACCATGTCGACGCTGATGTCGACGTCCTCGCCGCTCTCCACAGCGCCCACCTCAATCTCGGTGGATTCTGCGAGCTCAGCGCCACTGGAGAAAACGAAAACCGTATCCTCAGGCCAGTCTGCATCTCCGGCATTGCGCATCCGCCATGTCTTCGTGAAGGCCTCACCCTTCTCGAAGCGCGTGTTGTCCGGGACGGTGACGTCGGACACAAACCCTGCCTTCAGGGCGGCGTCTTCCGCACTCTCAGCATCGCTGTCATCCTCGTCAGGATCAACTGAGGTAACCTCGGTCTCCCCTTCGTCTTCGGACAGGGTGTCCGTGACCACCGGCGCCGGTTCGCTTACGAGGATCTCCATCGCGCCTTTGTCCACGCCGGAAACGGCAGCCGCAATACGGTAGGTTCCGGTGACCGTAGGCGCTGTCCAAGCAAAGCGTGGCTGTGTCAACTGAGATTCAGCTTCCGATCTATCTCCCGTAGGACCCGTGACCTGCCACACCACCTCCGGCATTGCATAGGTACCGGCCCCACCTTCGGCTTGACCGAAGCCGGCGGCGATATAGGTGTCAACGCTGGGCAACAGCCCGGCGAGATTGCCCGAGTGGAAAAGATCCCGAAGGACGACGCCGCCAAGCCGGTATCGCGCGGCCAAATCCATCCGCGTGCGCAACCATTGAGGGGTGCCGAGCCAGTAGACAGCGTCGTCCGTGGCGATCTGCGTGGCCTCCGTCTCCGGATCGGTCTCAACCGAGGCCACGTCCCCCAGTGTGAAGGTCAAGGTGGAGCCGGGGGTCACACTCTCGGTCACGGTCGGCGTCACGTCAAGCTGACCCACAGAGCTTAGGACCTTCTCAAAAGCGACGAGTTCCTCGCCATCGGTGCTCAACGTGGAGTAGACCGGCATCAGCTTATGCCGATCGACGTGCGCGACGGCCCATTTGATCAACTGTTCGGCCTGCCCACCAGGAGCATAGGCCGAGGGATCGATTGGCATCGTGATGCGCAGTTGATCAACGGCAGCGCCCAGCGCAGCCCAATCATAGCCACCCGTGTCCCACTCGACGTCCGCGCTAGGCTGCGGCGTGTCAACGGTCACCGCCAGCCACAGGTCGGCATCTTGGAAGGCCTCGGCAAGATCGCCGACAAATGCGGCATAGCGCTCGCGGTCCTCGATCTGGACAGAACGGTAGTCGACGACCAATCCCGGATATCCCCCGCTCTGGGCCAAACCCACTAGATTGGAGACATGGGCCTGCCGGTCCGCATCCATCGCCAACATATCGCTGACCAGGGCCCAGTTAGGCTCTCGCTCAGGGATCCAGTTTCGCACAATCGGCACGAGCTCGGCCTGGCCACCCTCGTCAGCCAAGGGCAGCTCGCTGGCGTTACCTGCAGTGCCGCCCATAGTTCCGATCAACATGCCCGAGAAATCGACCTCGTGCAAGGTGACACCTGCGTTCTCAGCCGGCCACTGCTCCACCTCGGCGGCGACGCGTTGATCCGACTTCTGGCTCTGCATCACGATCACCGACTCCGGAAGCATATCCACGTCCGAAACGAGCACCTCCCGGCCTCGGTCCAGCTTCGTGGGCAACCACTCCCAGGCCTCACCATCCCAAGTGTAGAGGTCCAGCGTATCCCAGGGCTCAGCCTCATTGGGAATGACGACGGTCATAGTGCCGGATGCATCTTCCGGAGATTTGAGGTCGATCGTATAGAAAGGGCTTTTGGGAACCAGGTAACTTGGCACAGACCCCACAGCAGAAGCCAACTCCTCCGGGACATCGCCGGCAACAAACTCCGCACGCGGTATCGAATCCAACTTCAGGCGGAGTCGCTCCGCGGCATCAGAGGCCCTGGCCACTTCCAAGCCATCAGGATGCGCCAAGGAAGGGGTCTCACTATCAAGCGCCGTGTACCCGCCCCCAGCGCTGATCCGCTGGGCTAAAGAGATCGGCGGCAGGAAGAGGAAAACCAGGAGTAAGACCGCAACGGCGGCCACGACGATCCATCCACGCCCCTCGACCAGAGCGCCTAGGTTCCCCATCACCTCCCCGACTCTGCCCGTCCCCCGCGGCGCTTTCTTCGATTCCTCGATATCCGCGATGCTTACCACAGAAGGCGAAGTCACAGTCTCGGTAGCGACCGCCTCTCCCGTCCCGTCATCGTCGGGGGGGCTCTCCACCGCCAAGACATCACCACCACTGACCCCGGCCGCAGCGGGAATCTCCGCACCGACGGACACCCCACTAACCTCGGTCTGGGGATTTTCCATCGGCGTGGCCTCAGGCGAGACCTCCTCGACGTCAGGGGGAGCCCCCTCTGCACCGGCAGAGACATCCTCTGCACCGGCAGAGACACCCTCTTCAGCCGCCGAAGCACTCGCCTTAGGCGGAGATGCTACCGGTGCGTGTGATTCCGACGTAGACGTCTCGGATTCACCATCAACCCCCAGAGCCGCTTTGGAATCACCAGCGGACGACTCCGCCTGGGGCGAGTTCGTCCCATCCTCCTCGGCCGGCATGATCTCCGGTGCGAGCCGCGATTCCACGACCTCATTTGGTTGATTCTCGTCGCTCATTAAAACCTCCGGTGTATAATCTCTGTGCTGAGGGCAACTTCGTGCCTCGCCTCAGAGCAACTTCTGTGTGGACGCTGCGCACGACGACGCGTCATCGTATGACACCTCACACAACGACACGTCTGTGTTTGCAAACGAGGCAAGGACATAACCACGCACACGCGTGACCTTACCAGATTATCGATGCTTGACCAAGCGACCAACAAGCCAGGCAAAGCGTCGACCTTGACAGAGTTCGGACGCGACGCATTCTATCATATGGCAATTGTAACGCAAGGTGGCCCAAGAGGTCTTCGATGAGGGTCAGCGCAAGCGCACAATCGGATGGTGCGCGAAAAGCCTCCGCACATCGACGCCCAAGTTCAAAGCATCATAGAGACCCGGAGGCACACTGATATCGGCAAGATAGAGTTCGCCGATGTGAGAAGCCGCCTCCGGCATACTAAACCCCACTTTGGGCAACGCCAGCGTCAGAGTTGCTGCGGCGCAAACGGTAGGTGGACGCGCTTCCCCCGTCGTCGTGTCAAGGCCCGAGGGCGTATCTAACGCCAGGATAGGAGCTTTCTGACGATTCGCCCAACAGATCATCTCAGCTGCCGGGCCTCGAGGCGCGCCTCGGAGACTGTAACCTATGAGCCCATCGAGGATCAGATCTATCTCAGCATCATCAGGCAGATCCTCTACGCCGCCGACCGGTAGGCCGAGGTGTTCAATGATCCTCAGTTGGTGAGCCGGAACACCATCAAAGTCGACCGGGCGTTTGGAGAGGAACACCGCGACGTCCGCGCCCCAGTTAGCCAGGTGACGGGCGCAGACCAGGGCACCGCCGCCATTGCCCCCGGAACCCGCCAGGACGAAAGCCCGCCTTCCACCGGCGTCACCGTTCAGGAAGCGCACGCGTCCAAGCTCAGCAAGGTGACGACCGGCGTTCTCCATCATCTGGATCAGCGTGATGCCGTAATCCTCTACCATGGCGCGGTCGACCTCCACCATTTGCTCTTTCGTCAGGAATGGCGGATCGAGGGGCGCCCAAATAGGCGGCTCAGTCAATTGAGCGCGGGTAGGTATGCTCATAGGATCCTATTCTACCAGAATCCACGCAGAGGCTGTCATCAGCATCAAAGCGGCAGGGCCCTATGGCGAGCGCCAGAGCTGTCCCGAAAGGAGGCGCATGAAGAGCACAGGGCTTTCCAGATCGGGGAGTTCGGCGTTCAGGACAGCGCTGCGCGCTTGGTTCAAAGCCCGATCTACCACGCCGTGACTGACGAGGCCCCGGTAGAAGACCTCGATGACCTTCTGAGCCGTCCGCAGATGCACCCGACCTCGCATGGCTACAACCGCAGGAACACCAAGGCGAATCAGCTCGGGGCCGAGTCCCAACAGCGTCCGATCGTTGACGCCAAGCGCGCTTTGGCACACCGCGAGGAAAATAAGCTGCGGTTGCGCACCTTGATGCGCAAGCATCTGGCAGAACAAGCGCTCGCTGACCGCGCGCGTGCCGCCGTGGCTGTCCTCCATCAGCAGATCGATCCGCTGATGTCGCGGATTGTATCGTCCGTGGCCAACGAAGTGAAGCCAATGATAGCCCTGCAGCATCGCACGGCTGAGATGTTCCAGCGTAATCGGCGGTTTGAGAAACTCGAGCCGGATACGTTCTGGATCTATCTGCCCGAAGGCCTTGGCAAGGATGTATTTCTCCATCTGGACGTTCAAAGGGGACAGACCATAGCGGTCAGTCAGATCCTGGGGATTGGCGATGACGGCCAGTACTCGAAGCGGTCGGGCGGCGACATGCGTGCCCCACGGGGCCTTGACCGGCAGGTAACGAGAAAAGGGCGTTGACAGATCGGCCGCCAAGATAGTACCATTCTCGGACATCAACTCCCAGGGCAGAACGTGGAGCTCAGCGGTGTCCTCATCAATCCGCAATCGCACCCGTCTTTCGACACCGTTGGATTCCGCCCGTCCCCGCGCGACGTGCCATCCCTCACGCACGGCCGGGTCTGCCATCAACAGATCAAAGAGCCGTCGCCCCTCGACTGAAGTGTCAGCGCCCGGATGGAAATCGAGCGCCGTCCGAGGAAGTCTTCCCCCCGAGAATACCTGCTCTCGATTCAATGTGAGCTCGACGTCGTAGTAAGTCTCACCGCCTCGGCCAATGCGTATCTCCAGATCAACAGCCGAGGTGTCGGCCCGAGCCCCCACCAGCCCCGCTATCATCTTCATGTCTGAGAGGATGCTCATCATCCCAGGCGATCGTGCGGCCGCTTCCTGGGCCACCGGAAGATAGAGCGTCTCGTCTCGACTGTGATGACCCTCTTTGTCGTCTCGATATTGCGTGTGGACACGCAGCGGCACGCTCTCTCCAACGTCAAGCGGCTTGACATCTAGCTCCAGTTCCACGCTTTGGCCTGCCGGGAGCGAGGCCAAATGATGGGTCCGAGCCACCTGTCCCCCAAACTGGTCACCATCGGCCCTTATCATCAGATCCCGCGCAAGTCCGTAGCCGGCATTCCGCACAACGAACCGCAGTCGCGACCAGGCACCGTGGACGAGTCCGGGATGCTGAACCCGCAACGTGATGAGCGGCAAATCCAGACAGCGAGCATACTGCCGCCGACAGCTCAGCACTTCCTGAGACGCACCCACCAAGCTGTAACGCCGCTCTGCTGCGGCCCAGGCTTCTGCCTGCTCTTCCTGAGATCCCCCCTGCTCTGCCAGCCATCGAGCATACTTCACCCAACTGGTCGCAGCTTTCCAGTGGTTCCCCACACGTCCCCACGCCAATGCAGCCTTCCGCCATCGACCGGCGGCCTCGTGATCCTCCGCCGGCAGCGGATAGGTGAGCGCAAAAACACCGCCCGTGCAATCGACAATCACAGCGTAGGGTCCCTCGGCATCATCGTCGACGATGAGCGCTGGTGATTTGATCTCCTGAGAGATCGGATATCCCCATTGCACGTGCCCTGTACGCCGATCCAGAGCATAGAGATGTCGGTCGCGTCCTGCGGCGAAAAGCAGGTCGCCGGCCACCACCGGAGAAGCTGTCGCATAGGAGCCCGTGCGGAAGATCCACTCCGGCGCGCCGGTGACCGCGTCAAGCGCATAGACGCCATCTCGGGCACCTACGAAAATGCGCTTCCCGTCCGTAACGGGGGGAGTCAACTGCTTACCCCGGGGACCAACGCGCGTTTCCCACATCAGACGTCCATCTTCCAGGTCCAAGGCCAGCACCGTGCCGGAGTTGAGAACTCCGATGACACTGCTACTCAGAACCAACGGCGTCCGATCCAACCACACGCTGGAAAGCATACCATCGAGATCAAAGCGCCAAAGGGAATCGCCAGAAGCGTCCATCGCAAGCAAAGTCGACGTTTGACACGGCACAACGACCTTCCCGTGCCCGCAGCCAGGCGCCCAAGATGAGGCCTCAACCGGTAATCGAACATCGGCGATATCAGCACCGGTCCCGGCGTCTACGATAAATAGCCGGCGCTTGTCCACCGTCATCATCGCACGGTCTTCGGATACAGCGGGGGCAGAGATCTGCTGCGCCTCAACCATCCGCTGCCAGAGAATACCCCCTCCCATGTCCACCGCCAGAAGTGAGCCCTCGTCGCCCTCGCGCTTCCCCATCAGCGAGACAAGCGCAGCGGTATCGGATAGGCGCGTCAAGCCAGTCATCACGCTGTTGTCAAACCGCCGCTCCCAACGCAGTCGCCCATCCCTAACGTCAAGAGCCAGCAACACACCACCGTAAGCATCGGCGCTCGACTCCTGGTAGATGAGAAAGCAGATATCGCCCAGCGAAATCGGGGCAGCCATCGACTGTCCGCGCAATCCATAGGACCAGACTGTCCGCGGCTTCAGGAGAGACTCCGTCCCATCGGTGTTGAAGCCTGTGCCTGATCGCTGACCGGCGGGTGAAGATGCGATGTGTTCTGTGGGTTCGTCAGAGGCCGTCGTCATATGCCCTCGCGAGAGAAGACAACACGTCTCTAGTATACGTCAGCCTACGTCCATTCGCAACCCCGATTCCGGATCCATTGGGACTTGTCAGACAAGTGCGGTCCGCCGATGGCGGAACGTCAGCGTAGAGATAAGCAGCGCTAGACCGAAGCAACGCAGCATCCGTCAAGACACAGGCTTACACAACGCGAGCAGGTCGTCAACCCCGGCCGTCGCCAGACACATCACCGTATCCGCCGCACCGTAGTAGAACTTGACCTCCCCGGACTCCTCAAGAACCATCCCGCCAGGAAAGATCACGTTGTTTCTAAAGCCGCCCTCAGTCTCATAGGGCGCCTCAGGTGCCATCAATGGCTCCTCGTAGAAGCCGATGATCTTGGTTGGGGCCTCTAGGTCCAACAACATCAGTCCGGCGGTGTAGCGCTTCTGCCAGGTTGGTTCCCAACCATTCTTGCCGCGTTTCGGATCGAAGTCCACAGCATGGAAGGTTGTCAGCCAGCCTCGATCCGTCTTGACGGGAGGCGCGGCAGGCCCTATCTTGCGGTTGGCGTAAGGCACGTCCTCGACAGCTAATAGCAGCTTGGAATCTCCCCAGAGACGAAGATCCGGAGAAGCCGACAGCCAGACGTCAAAGCGCTCCTGCCAGCCCCGACTGTACATAGGCATGGGACGCTCTAGCCGCACGTATCCGTTACCCAGGCGCTCTGGAAAGAGCGCCAGATTTCGGTTGTCCGGCAGTGTTGTGTGAAGAATCTCCCAGCGGTCAAAATCCTCGGTGACAGCGATGCCTCCCCGCACTCCGTGGCGCGTATCGATGGCAAAGGTCATGAAACAACGACCCTCCAACACCGTCAGACGGGGATCGTAAGCCCGCACGAAATCACCTGGCCTCAGCAACGCTGCCAGACGTCTCGTCGCCTCCTCAAAGCACGGCTTCGACGTCACCTCCCAATGGACCCCGTCATCGCTAAAGGCCAGTCCCAGATTGGTTGCGTGAAGCGTCTGGGCCTCAAAATCCCCATAGTCATTCCGGAAGACCATCACGTAGCGCCCCTGATATCTCGTGACACCGGCGTTGAAGACCAAAGCGGCCGGATAAGGTACCTCTCGATAGGTCAAGATCGGATTGTCCGGGTGACGCTTGATGACATCGCTCGACGTCAAAGCGCCAATCGAATCTCCAGCCATGGTGCCGTTGACCTCCCTTCAGGCAGTGTATTAGCAACACAACCAATTCTCCCCGAATTCGCGCACGAGTCAATTCCCGATGGCTTCAGGGGCGCGTTCCGATTTCGAGGAAATAACAATATGATCGTCGGTGAAACTGCTTCCCAGAGGTGCAGTTTTGGCGCCTTCGCATCAATGTGCT
>JBNGDU010000220.1:0-13209 GCA_049975025.1 Anaerolineae bacterium | reverse complement strand
AGTCGGGCAGCTGTCCCAACTCGTCCTCGCGACCCGGGGGGACATCCGTGACCATCATGTGAAACGCGTAGTCAATAACCGATGAGGTAGCTTCGTTCAGCCGTGCCGTCAGGGCCTCCTCGAAGCTCTGACCTTCGAATTGGGTGGCGAAGTCGACCACCGTGGTGATGCCACCAAAGGCCGCCGCCCGGCTACCCTCAAACCAATTATCCGCTGTCCGATAGATACCCGTATCAAGGCGGATGTGCGTGTGTGCATCGATGATCCCCGGGAGCACGAGCTGCCCGCTGGCATCCAAGACCTCGGCGTCGTCCGGTACCGCGAGATCTTGGCCCAGGGCCGCAATCTGCTCCCCGACGATGAGTATATCCGTGGGAAACATCGCGTCATCCGTGACCAATGTCCCCCCGCGAACGACCAGTTTCGATTTACCGTCCATAATGACCCACCATTCATCCCGCTCAGAGATCCAAACGCAATCACTTTGTTATTATATAGGATTTTCTGACAATTTCCGTCCTCGATAGATGTGAACGAACACGGTATAATGAAGCCGTGAACGAGCAACTCAGACAACGCAGTAGGTCTCTCACCATAGCAGCCGTGCCGGTCATATTGCTGGCTTTCGGCCTCCGCCTGTGGGACCTGAACGCGAGCTCCCTATGGTATGACGAGACCTTTATGCTCTATCACGCTCAGCAGGATCTCTCGCGCGCGCTGGGGGGGCTGTTTCGGGAGGACAACGCCCTGCCGCTCTACGGGCTCCTGCTTACGCTCTGGGTTCGCGTGGCCGGGAGCGGCGAGTTCGCTGCTCGCTATCTCTCGGTGCTTCTGGGGACCACCGCCGCCCCCTTCGTCCTGCTCTTAGGACGCGCCGTGTTGGGACGCGCAAGATCCGGCATAGGAGCACTTCTGGCCTACGCCACGCTGCCGATATTCGTCTACTACAGTCAGGAAGTGCGCATGTACGCCCTGGCGATCCCGCTGGCTGCGGCCTTCGCCTGGGCGGGCTGGCGCGTTATTGTAACGCGCCGCGGAGCCGTAGGATACGTAGCGCTGGGTCTCCTCATGCTGATGTCCCACCTCTACACGGCGCTGATCTGGCTTGCGGTGGGGCTTTGGGGCACGCTCAGCCTGCTGTTGCAGCGCATTAACAGGCAGGGCATCAAGCTAAATGTCTTTCGCCAGCTCAAGCACCCCGCTTGGTGGCGGGCGAACTTGGTCCTGGCTGGTAGTTCCTCCCCGATTGTCTTATGGGCCCTTTGGCGCGCGAGAGCGGATGCCACTGCAGTTTCCGCCATTCCCAGCAAGGCCCTACGTTGGTTACCGATGACCTTCGGTGTGGGACAGTATCTGGCTCCGCCATGGTCCATCCTCTTTGTTGCGATCGCGGTCGTATCCTTCACAAGCGCGGTTCTGGGTGTCCTCTTCCAACGCCGCGTGCGCAGTGCGCTGTGGCTGATGATCACGCTTACCGTACCTGTGATCGCCCTGTTTCTATTGACCTCGATCAAGTCAAAGTGGAGCGAGCGTTATCTCCTTCCGTCATGGGGGCTGGCCTTGGTCGTCGGATGTGGAGCGGGATGGGAGACGTTAGTGTCGCCTCCTTCGCAGCTCACCAGAGGGCGGCGCGCCTTGCAACTCATCGGCGCCCTACTCCTAGGCGCATGGCTGACGATGACCACGCCCGCGATTGCCCGCCAGGCTCAGGGCACATGGGCCCTGGCCATCCGAGACGAGTGGCATCCACGACCCGATTTCCGGAGTGTAAGCCGGTACATCGAAGACCACGACGGCGAGGACGACGCCATCGTTGTGGTGGGTGGTTATGCGGTCTCAGCGATAGACTACTACTACAAGGGTCCCGCAAAGCTCTTTGGCCTGCCCCTGGGCGCGCAGACGCTGGACACGGAACGGGCTATCGATCTTCGTGCGCTTGCGACGTTAGAGCGGGAAACGCAGGGGTACTCGCGACTTTGGCTCGTGCTCTGGCAGGAGCATCTAGCCGATCCTACCAAACTCACCCAAAGCGTCCTCGTTGAGTCGTGCCGTCGCTTGCCGGTCGCTTCGACGTTCAACAACGTAGGCCTGCTCCTCTTCGACCTCTCGTCCTGTGGGGAGCTGGCGCGTCTCGCCGAGCCACCGAACGAACTCCACATCCGGTTTCAGGCACCCATTGAGCTCTGGGGATACGGGATCAGCCGGCAGGAGACGACCTGGGAAGTCGACCTGTGGTGGAGGACAACCGGATCGCTGACCGAAGATTACACCGTCTTCGTTCACCTCCTAGGTCCCGACGGCGCCCTCGTGGACCAGCACGATCACATCGCGGGCGCCGATGGCTATCCTACCAGTGCTTGGTCACCCGGCACCCGGCTTCGAGATCGATTCTTCCTTGAAGTACCCGACGGAACATGTCCAGACTGCCGACTTCACGTCGGGCTCTACACATCGGAGAGACGACTTCTCCTTGAAAGCGGCGGCGACTTCGTAGAAATCCGAGCGAGGTTCAAGATGCCCGACGAAGCTTCATACCGATAAGCGCGTCAGCTTTCCTGAGAAGTGCCCTTTTCTGTGAGGGATTTGAAACACGCGCGCTCCCGGACAGGGTTAAAGTCAGGATCGCGCAGAGCCATAGCCCGATATGCCTCGCGCAGCGCAACCGCTCGTCCCAGCCACACACAAGCCCGCTCGACGTCCCCGGCCAAGGCCGCGACACAAGCGGCGTTGTAATAGGGCGTCCCCCAATCCGGCTCGGCTGCCATCGCTTGTTGATATGCCTCGATGGCCTTATCTTGGGCCTCGATCTTGGCATAGACCAGCCCGCGGTTGTTGTTCGCGACAGCGTATTGAGGATTGACCTCCAGCGCGCGCTCGAAGTCGGCCAAGGCCTGATCATACCGCTCCAATTGAGCATAAGCCTGACCCCTGTGGTTATAGACCTCAGCGCGACCTGAGTCGAGAGCGATCGCCTGATTGTAGTCTTTGAGCGCCCTGGGGGCATCGCCGAGCGCCATGTAGGCCAGTCCACGATTCAGGTAAGCCTCGACGTAGTCCGGACGACGGCGAATCGCTTCATTGTAGTCCGCGATGGCGCGACCATAGGCGTTCGTGCGATAGTACGCATTTGCCCGGTCATGGTAAATCGCCGCATGATCAGGCTCGTGCTCCAATGCAGTGGTGTAGTCAGCAACGGCGCGCTCCGGATCACCCTGGCGAACGTACGCGAGGCCGCGCTGTCTGTAAGCCAGGGCGTTGTCAGGATCAAGCTCGATCACCCGCGTGTAATCGGCAGTGGCGTAACTCAACGCGCCGATTCGCTCGTGGGCTACGCCCCGATTGTAGTAGGCCGCCACGTAGTCCGGATTGAGTTCAATGGCCTCGTCGTAGAATCGAATGGCAGCTTCAAAGGCTCCCTGCTGGAGACGATCGTTCCCGCGAAGACAGAGCTCCACCGACGCGGATGTGTCCCTCGAGACTTTGGACGCCGGAGCCTCAGAGGCGAAAGAGGCATCGGGCTCCTCGTCAGGCGATGATTCTTCCGTATCCACCATAACCCCGATCTCGACGCCCTCACGGGCCTTCTCAACCTCCTCACCGGCTTCATCACGTGCTGAGTCTCGGATCTGACGGGTATGGGCGGCAGCTGACGAACCTGCTTGTGCCTTAACAGCCGGAGGTGTAGATTTCGGCTGCGGTGCTTGTAAGGCAGGTCCGACCCGTTCGTCTTCCTGAGCCCCCACGACGTCGTCCATCAGGCGACCATTGTTCTGGGAAGCTTCCATGGTCTCGATCTCTTCCACAACGGACGGGCTTTCCGGCTCCGGCGGCAACGCTAACCGCGCCTCGATCAGCTGCCGGCAGGTCTTCAAAGCCTGCCGAACCTCCTCAAACCAGAGTTCATCCTCCTCCATAGCGTGGCACCTCTCCAGGGCCGCAGCCCAATCCTCATCAAGCAACGCGGACCAGAATTCGGCAAGCCTATGAGACAAGCCCACGACCCGATGTCGGGACCACACTGAAGCCGCTACCTCCTGCCAAGTCTCAACGACCTGGTCAGCCCACGGGTGCCATTCACGCAAACCCTGGAGGAAGCTATGCATCGCGGCATTCGTCGCCTCGACCTCATCGCCCACGATCAGGTGGTGATAGAGGGCCTCGCGGGATTGACGCCACCAATCCGCATCGAGGTAGTCAGGCACTGAGCCCCAGCGCTCCACTCGGGCCTTGTAGAAATCATAGAGCCGTCGTTGAGCTGAATCCCAGGTGACACCGATCTCGCGCTGAGCGGCTGTGGTCATGTGCTCCTGGATGGCGGGTCGGAAACGCCACGCATCGCCCACGCGTATCACCAGCGGAGAAGCTATCAGCCAGGAGAAGAAAGAGCTGCCTTGTTCCGATCCCAGCAATACCCTGACCACGTCCTCATCGATCCAACGGGCAGCCGTGCTTTGCAGCAAGGCAAGGCGACGCTCGGCATCGAGGGCTGACAGATAGACGTCAAGAGGATGAGCCGCGGTATCGATAAAGCGACGGCGCGGCACGCCGGCCAGCAGTTCCATCCAAAGGGGATTGCCAGTTGCCACATCACCAATGGCATCAGCATGCTCACTGCTCTCCACCTGTCGATGTCGCAGGAACGCTCGCCGCTCCGCCGTCGACAGCGGCTCCAGGTCAAAGGCTGTCGTGATCGCTGAGAGCTCCTCCCACTCAGGCCGTAGAGAGCCCTGTCCGGCGATCATCACCCAGATGTTGGTGCTCAGCTCACCGGATGTCAGCACGTTCAACAACCAGGCATCGACATCCTCCCCCAGCGCCTGCCAGTCGTCGAAGCAAAGCACGATGCGGCGCACGGTGGCCCAGGCGTTTAGATCCTGGAGGAAACGCTCGGTCAAGGTGGCGAGCGGATCATGAATCAGTCTCAAGCGGCGTATGGGATATTCCCTTGTGAGATAGGACTCCCAGGACTGAGCGGCCCAGGGATCCCGATCCATCACACCACCAAATAGGTCCAAGGCCCGCGCCGGCGCGTCCGGGTCACCGACTAACCTCTCAAGCGTCCTCAGATAATCCCGGTAGAGCTCGCTAAACGTCGTCAATGGAATGCCGGACACCGCCAGCCGGTCAGCTAAGGCCTTCATCGCCCCGATCGCCGGCATCGTGATGAGATGCGAATCAACCTCGATATCCCACCGGCCCACCGAGGCCGTCGCCATACCGTGCTCTCTAGCTATGCCACGATAGTGGGACATCAGCGCGCTCTTGCCCATGCCCGGCGCGCCCCTAAGGACGAAGAGCATGGATTCCGGGACGGGGTAGAGGTAGTTAAGCCGGAATCTCTCTATCAGCCGTTTACGTCCGACGAAACGCCGACCGTTGCGCTGTCCCAGGATATCGCCCCAGCTTGAAGCCTGCTCGTTCATCAAGCCGCCTCCCTGCTCATCGCACTCACCAGCATACCTGCAAACTCACGAACAAAACAGATCCCCCGGCAATGACCCACACCAGGGGATTTTCTCACAGCAGCACACGCACCGCGGTCAGCCGCCGCCGTGTGACCGGCAAACATGCAACGCGTTCGATCTGCGTGCGCACACAACATGGTCGTTATCAAACCTCAATCCATCCCAAAGAAAGAAAGTTTACGTACCCTCCTGCCAGGACGCCAGGTAGGCCTTCTGCTCCTCGGTAAGTTCATCGATCTCCACACCCATCGCTTTGAGCTTCAACTCAGCGATGACCTCGTCGATCGCGTCCGGCACAGCGTACACCTTGTGCTCAAGCTCCTTCGCATGGCTGAGCATGTATTCTGCGCTCAAAGCCTGGTTGGCAAATGACATATCCATCACCGCGCTGGGATGTCCCTCAGCAGCGCCCAGGTTCACGAGACGCCCATCGGCGAGGACGTTGATACGCCGCCCATCGGGAAGCGTGTACTCCTTGACGTACGGGCGAATGACACGGGGCTCACCTTTGGCCATCTCCGACAGAGCCGGGAGATTCACCTCGACGTTGAAGTGGCCTGAGTTACAGACAATGGCGCCATCCTTCATGACCTCGAAGTGATGTCGATCGACGACGTTGATATCCCCCGTGGACGTCACGAAGATATCGCCGATCGGGGCGGCCTCCAGCATAGGCATAACTCGGAAGCCGTCCATCACGGCTTCCAACGCCTTCAGCGGATCAACCTCGGTGACAACCACGTTGGCCCCCATCCCCTTGGCGCGCATCGAAATGCCACGACTGCACCACCCATAGCCGGCTACCACGACGGTCTTGCCGGCCAACAGAACGTTCGTGGCGCGAACGATGCCATCGATCGTGGATTGTCCGGTGCCATAGCGATTGTCAAAGAGGTGCTTGGTCATTGCATCGTTCACGGCGATGATCGGATAGTTCAGTGCCCCTTCGGCAGCCATCGCACGCAGGCGGATCACACCCGTTGTCGTCTCCTCCGTGCCCGCCACGACGTTGCCGAGCATCTCCTGTCGGTCCCGATGCAGCGTGCTGACCAGGTCCGCTCCGTCGTCCATCGTCAAGTGTGGCTTGTGATCGATGGCAGCGTGAATGTGCTCATAGTAGGTCTCATTGTCCTCGCCCTTGATGGCAAAGACCGGGATCTCATCATAGCTCACGAGCGCAGCAGCCACATCGTCCTGCGTGCTGAGCGGGTTGCTCGCGACCAGGACTAAATCCGCCCCACCCGCAACCAGGGACCGGGCCAGGTTACCCGTCTCGGTGGTCACATGGAGGCAGGCGGACAAGCGGACCCCCTCAAGGGGCCGTTCCTTTTCAAAGCGATCGCGAATCTGGCGCAGCACAGGCATCTCTCGGGCGGCCCACTCCATTCGTAGCCGTCCCGACTGAGCCAGATCGAGATCTTTGACATGGTATTTCATTCACCACTCCTTGTCTTGTCAGGTTTGTTGAAATGATATCTATCTTTGGTCTGCTCGATAACACTCGTCAGTGCCACCCTACGCTGCTCATTGACGCTTCCTACAGCATAGCGCATCTGCGCGATCCTACAAGCTCCGGTCGCCCGGCGCTACACGCACAGCATCCCAGCCACTGTTCCCATCCCAGTAGCCGCGACTCACAATCGCGCTAAACGTCCAACTCCGAACTCAGGGCGCGGGAGGCCGCATCCTCGCCAAAGGTCGCGACATACCTTTCCACAAACTCGCGAAGCGTGAAGCTGTGGGCCTGCGGCCCCTCTGTCTCCAGAACGTAGGTCGCCGCGAGACTGCCGATCCTACCCGCCGCGGCCCAGGGAAGATCCAGCGCCAGACCCTTGATCAGACCCGCGCGGAAAGCGTCGCCGACTCCGGTTGGATCCTTGATCTGCTCTGCCGGCGCAGCAGGGATCCGTATCTCCTCACCAACCCAGATAAAAGCGCCCTCGGCGCCCAACGTCACGACGACCGCACGCTTGACGGCCTCCCGTATCTCCGCGTCGCTCATGCCGATGCGATCTTTGAGCAGTTCGTACTCGTAATCGTTGACAACCAGGATATCAGCGCCCATAACTCCTTTGCGAAGCGACGCCGGGCTGGACCGCACCACCTGCTGGCTTGGGTCGTAGATGTAGGGTATGCTCAGGGCCTTGCACTCATCCGGGTATTTGTCCATAGCCTCCGGGTCGTTGGGGGAGATGATGGTGAGATCGACGGGAAATTCCAGCTCCCGGAACGACAGTTCGCGCGCATAGCTCATCGCGCCGGTGTAGAAGCTTGCGATCTGATTGAGCTCTTCATCGGTCGTAGCGAAGAAAGAGGCGGTGAAGACATTCGGCACAACTCTGACCTCCGAGGTGTCCACCCCATGCGACGTCAACCAGGCGCGGTAGGGCTCGAAGTCCTCACCCGCTGTCCCCATAATGATAGGACGCTCCCCCAATAACGCCAGGCTATACGCGATATTCGGCGCACACCCTCCATAGCGCTTGACCATATCGTCGACCAAAAAGCTCAAGCTGAGTTTCTGGATGCGTTCCGGCTTAATATGATCCAGAAAATCTCCTGGGAAATGCATCAGGTAGTCAAAAGCAATGGAACCGGTGACAACGATGTTCATAGGACCTCCCTTTCCTCAACCACCTGGCTGAGGGGTACGAAACGATCGCGGATGATGACCCGCAATGCCCATAGCCCATCCCAGGCACGGATTTTCTTTCCTTGCTCTACCGTGCGCGGCACGTAACTGATCGGGACCTCGACAATCTCATAACCGGCCCTCAACAGCTTGCTCGGCAGCTCGAAGTCCAGATCGAAACCGGAGCCGGTCAACCTAAGTCGCTTCAGGACGTCGGTGCGCACCATCTTCGAGGCGGTCGCGACGTCGGTGAGATCACCCCCGTAGAGGACGTTCGTCACCCAGGTGAGCAAGCGTACCCCCCAGTAGTTCGTGACGTACTTGTAGATCGCACGCCCGCCCAACGTGCGGGAGCCGAAGATAGCCGCCGGGCGATCCCGTTCAACCCGCTCTAGGAAGATAGGGTAATCATTGGGATCGTACTCAAAATCTGCATCCTGGATAAAGACGTAGTCCCCGGTGCAGTGCGGAATCGCGGTCCGGATTGAGGTGCCTTTGCCCAAGTTGCGAGGCTGAAATATCACCTGCGTGTTCTCATAGTCGACCGTGCGCAGTAGCTCCTGCGTCCCGTCGGTCGACGCGTTGTCGACCACGACCACCTCACGAACCCAGCCCGAGAGCAGGGGGGCAGCCTGGACACGCTCCAGAACGGGTAGAATCGTGTCCTTCTCGTTGTAAGCGCAGATCACTAAAGAGAGCTTCTTCACGTCGGTTTCCATTCCTCTTCGATGCGGATCTATCCCTCACCGTCCACGGAAGAAATCCTCGAAGACGTCGAGGATGTAGCTCAGACGAGCCTCGTCCATGCCCGGATAGACGCCGAAGAAGAACGCCGATTTCAATACACGGTCAGTTTCGGTCAGGGGCGTAGCGACCCGATGGGGTATATGACGGTAACCCGGCTGCTGGAGGATGTTGCCTGCGAAGAGATAACGGGTCTCGACCTTCCGCTCGCGAAGATAGTCGTTGATCTCACGTCGCGCGAAGGGCGCGGACTCCCGCACCGCGACGGTGAACGCGAACCAGGCCGGATCAGCCTTGGGGCTCCAAACAGGCAACATCAGGTCATCGGCGTACCGCTGCAGTCCCTCGTAGAGAAACTCAAAATTACGTCTCCGAGCTTCGACAAAACCGGGGAGCTTGTCCATCTGCGGAATCCCTATGGCGGCCTGAACGTCCGTCATCTTCAGATTGTAACCGATCTCCGTGAAGTAGTAGCGATGATCGTAGGATTCATCGAGTCCGGGAATCTCCCAGTCGAAGCGACGACCACACGCCCCGTCAGGGCCACTCTGATGGTCACACCAACAATCGCGCCCCCAGTCGCGAACAGCGTGGGCAATCCGATAGAGTTGCTTGTCTCGCATCCCCACCGCCCCGCCTTCACCGGTTGTGATATGGTGCGCCGGATAAAAGCTGAAGGTAGCGAGATGACCAAACGAGCCACACTGCCGACCGTTGAACGTGCTCCCAAGGGCATCACAGGTGTCTTCGATGACGTAAAGATGATGGTCCGCCGCAAACGCCATCACGGCGTCCATCTCGACCGGATTGCCGAGGATATGCGGCACGAAGACCGCGCGGGTCTTTTCGGAGAGCGCAGCCTCCAACAGATCTACGTCGATGTTGTAGGTCCCTAGTCTGCAATCAACGAAGACCGGTACCAGTTGGTTCTGAACAATGGGCGCCACCGTCGTTGGAAAAGTCGCAGCCGGCGTGATCACCTCATCGCCCGCCCGCAAAGGCCTTGCAAGCCGCTGCGATCGCAGCGTCGTCATCGCCACAAGGTTCGCCGAGGAACCGGAGTTGACGGTCAGGATGCGATCAATGCCGAGGAAGTCCCCTAATCGCGCGGAGAATGTCCTTACCCGCGGCCCATCGGTGAGCCAGAAATCCAGAATCGCATCCACTGCGCTTTGAAGCTCCTGCTCATCATAGACACGCCCACCGTAGTTGACAAAGCTCTCGCCAGGCACGAAGGGCTCACCCCGGTGTGCCAACGCGTAGTACTCAGCTACCTTGGCAAGTATCTCATCTCTCAGGCGCGAAATTGCCGCATCATCCGCCATCATCTTCCTCCGGAAGGCCGAAAAACAACCTCATGCGAGGCCATTGTCTCGCTGATCCATGAGCTCATGGTGATGCGCCCGCGCGACATCAACCGTCCTTCGCAGCCCTTCATCCAGTGACACGGTCGCCGTCCACCCCATCAACAGCCGCGTGCGTCTGAAATTGGCCGGGATGGCGGGCACCTCTCCTGGCCTGTAGGGCAACGCGCCGGCAAGGATATGACCCTCAGCCGCTGTCAGATCCCATATCTTCTCAACGACCTCTCGGACACTGAGCAACTGCCCGGTCCCCAGGTCCAGGACCCGTCCCTCTACGCCCCGCGCCTTACCCGCGTCGATGAGCCCTCGCACGACGTCATCAACGTAGACGAAATCACGCTGTTGCTTCCCCCCGGTCATACGGAAGTCCTCCCCCTGCAACCCCGCCTCGATGGCAGCCGGGATCAGAGCGGATGCTTGCTGCCCCGGCCCGTAGACTTGGAAGGGGCGCACCCACGCAATAGGCAACCCCCAGGCATTGTAGGCCGCTCGAGCGAAGGCCCAAGCCGCGACCTTGGAGGCGCTGTAGGCGTTGAAGGGATCCAATCCGTCGTCGGAACGGCGTGCGCCGTAGGCGTATGAGCTGCCCACAAGGACGACGCGCCGCACATGCCTCAGCGTCCGAATCGCCTCAAGGAGGTTGATAAGCCCTCCGACATTGACGCGGCAGGCGCGCGTCATGGCCAACCCAGGCCTCGTTAAGCCGACCGCTGCGAGATGGAAGACGCTCTTGGGGCTTGCGTCCAACACGGCCTCTGATACCGCTTCGGCATCGGTGATGTCACCCTCGTAGATCCGAACAGCCTCAGGGAGCAGGTCACCCTCTCCCGGTAGGACAAATGCAGCGACATCGCACCCCTCATCCAAGAGGAACCAAAGCAGGCGACGTCCCATAAAACCGGCTCCGCCGGTGACGAATACAGGATTAGGAAGTTCACGGGATTGCATCGACATGACTCCTAGATCCGGGATCCCAGGTACTCATCATACCAGGCCATCGTTTCTCGGAGCGCATCCTCACGCGTATAGACGGGCTCCCAGCCGATCTCCGCCTTGAGCTTCGTGCTATCGAGGTACTGATCCTTGATCTCGTTTCGCACCTCATCGAGTATGATCGGTGTCAGATCCCTGTGAGGAGAGAGGGACAGGATCAACTGTGTCATCTCCAGCACGCTCATCGGAGCGTCCGTGCCGCAGTTGAAAGCTTCCCCGAATAGCTCGACTCGCTCAAGTGACTGCGCCAGCATCATGTAAGCACGTGCGGCATCGCGGACGTAGAGATAATCGCGGACAAACGTGCCATCCGAGCGGATGATCGGAGGCTGACCTTGTAGGACGCTGCGAATCGTTCCTGGGACCAGGCGATTCCAGTTGAGATCCCCCCCGCCGTAGAGGTTCGCACATCGGGTGATCACGATGGGCAAGCCGTAGGTGGTTGCGTAAGCTTGAGCGATAAGATCCGCCGCGCTCTTGGAGACATCGTAGGGATGCACACCCCGCAGGGCCATATTTTCCGTGTATGGAAGTGTCGACGGCGTGCCGTAGGCCTTGTCGCTCGAGGCAACGACCACCCGGCGGACGGTCGGTGAACGTCGCACGGCCTCCATTGTCACCCACGTCCCCTTGATATTGGTCTCAAAAGTGGACAGGGGCGCCCGGTTGGCAATCCCCACAATGGTCTGGGCAGCCAAATGGAAGACCGTCTCGATCTCATATTCGTTGAGGACACGCTCCATCTCTGCGTAGTCCGTCACAGTGCCGTGGGCGACGCGGATCTTGTCAATCGTCCCGGAGCGCACTAACTGGGACTGTGGAACATCATCGCGAACCAATCCGACGACCATCGCACCGGCTGCGACTAGATCCGCCGTAAGCCACGAACCTAACAGACCCGTGCAGCCCGTGACCAAGACAGGTCGTTCGTGCCAAAAACTCGAATCGATCAACGACGCCTCCATTGTCGCGCTCTCCGACAAACCTCAGGCGAATCCAGTGGATGTCTGCGATGCATGGCTACCAGACTTTCCAGGGCGCCTGATTCTCCCAGAGAGCGTTCAGCTCCTGCGCCTCTTTGAAGGTATCCATAGCTCGCCAGAATCCCTTGTGATGGTAGACGGCCAACCGGCGCTCTTCTGCAAGCTGGTGGAAAGGCTCTCGTTCCAGATCCAGATCGTCGCCCCCTTGAAGATAGTTCAGTACCTCGCGCTCAAAGACCATAAAACCGCCGTTGATCAAGGTCTCAACGAGAGGTTTCTCCTGAAAGCCGATGATTCGGCCTTCATCATCCGTCTCCATCACGCCGAAGCGAGAGAAGGCACGCACACCCGTCACGGTCCCCAGAAGACCCCGATCGACATGGTGAGCCAGAAGAGCGTGTAGATCGATATCGGCGACGCCATCGGCGTAGGTCACGAAAAAACGCTCCGTCTGCACATATCGAGCTGCCTTGCGCACACGGGCCCCCTTCATCGTCTCAAGCCCGGTCTCCGCGAACGTAATACGCCATCCGGCAACGTCGTTAGGCGTGAGGTACCGAATGCCGCCGTCACCTAGCTCCAACGTAAAATCCCGGCTCTGCCAGTCATACTCCAAGAAATAGCGCTTGATCTGGTTGCCGCCGAAGCCTAAGGCCAAGATGAAATCCCGGAAACCCTGCGCGGCGTAGATCTTCATCACATGCCACAGCACAGGGCGATCGCCGATCTCCACCAGGGGTTTGGGGATGGTGCGATCACCCATGCGGGTGCCTTTGCCGCCACACAGAATGATTACGGGGATATTTTCATCAGACATAATCGACACTCCCACCAGGCTGCAGCCCGTCCTGGTCTCTGGGGCCATAGGGGGTGCATCCGGCACTTACCTCAGAAAGCCCACCGCAACCAGCGGTGGGCATCGTGTCAATGGTAACATGACGGCATGTTTTGTCAACCGGTCGCTCCCATCCTGGTAGGGCGATCGCATTTGGATATGGATGCTCGTAGCCCCCGTCTCGGGGGCGTTT
>JBNGDU010000219.1:0-13249 GCA_049975025.1 Anaerolineae bacterium | reverse complement strand
GCCCGGGAAGGGACAGACGAGGCTTGGGAGGCCCTCGTGGATTTCGTTGAGTCCCACGACTTAGGCGCCGTGGCCCACTACGACCACGTGGCGGCGCGCATCGATGTGGCGAACTTCATCGACGCGGCGATTCTCTTTCAGTACTTCGAGTTCTCGGCTGAGACGTTGGTCGCCGTTCAGCCGGATGGAGGTCGCTGGTTCTGGATCTTGGAAGGCGGGGGCAAGGAGGTAACGGGACAGAGCGATATCTCGGTGCTCTTCCAGGCTCTGATCAGCAACGCCGAGTTTCGTCAGAGGTTCCAGCGCCGTCTGGCTCAAGTGCTGAACACGGCGCTGGCGCCGTCCCACCTGCAGCGACATCTGGACGACGGGACTGCGGCGTTGGCGGCTGACTTCGACTATGAGCGGGCACGCTGGCCCGGCGTGCCCACGTGGCACGAGGCGGTGGCGACATATGAGATGTGGATGGAGTCCCGCTCAACCGAAATGCTCGACATCTGGGCCGGGCCGACGGTCACGTTGACGCTGTCGAGGGCGCCAGAGCGAGGCGGACGAGTCTATGTCGACGGACACCGCGTGTCGGAAGGCTTGCTTCCGGGCGAGGGGGCTTGGAAGGGGCGGTACCCGATTGGGGCTGAGATCCAGGTCATCGCCGTACCCGCTTCCGGCTATGGGTTCGCGGGGTGGCAAACGCAGGACGGCGTGGTCGCTTCAACGGCCCTGACGGTCTCCTTGACCAGCTCCCAGTCGCTTTCTGCAGTCTTTGATCAGGATCTTGGGGGGATAGCGACGGATGCGAACGTGCCCGACCGCGTCGGGTGCGACGGTACCCGGGCCGACGATGTGGTCATCAACGAGCTTTGGATCAACGACGACGGCACACGATATCCCAGCCTCGGCTACCGACCGCTGGAGGGTGACTGGGTTGAGCTTCTCGTGCGCTGCCCCGGACTGACGGATCTACGCGGATGGCGGTTGACGGACAATGACACGAAGGCGGGCACGTCGGAGGGTTCCGTCATCTTCCCCGAGATCGAGGCGCTGGCCGAGGTGCCCTGCGGCACCGTCATTCTGATCGTGGCCACGGAAAGCGAGGCGAATGCTGCGGCCTTCCCCGCCGATGACCTCGACGCTCGAGACGGTCAGATGGTTTTCTACGTGGGTGCGGGCACCCTTGACGTCGAGACCGATCCGGGATTTCGCGTAGGGACAGGAGAAGAGAACGTCGTGCTGCTCTCGCCCGGCCCGACAGCGGCCTTTGGCGATGATGTCGGCGTGGATTTCGTGGCGGAGGGAGAGGATGTGACGCCGTACAGCTTCGGTGTGCTGGCCGACGGCGTGACCTTTGATACACCGTTCCGGTACCTAGGTGATGATGACGGGGCGGTCTTCGTGCGGCGACCCACACAGGGCAACGATGACATCACCGGTTGGGTGGTCGATCCGTCGGCCTGCGAGTCCTACGATGCTCGCTGTTTGGGCGCCGCTCATCTGGTCACACCCGGAGCGCTAAATCCGGGCCAACAGGGCTACCGATGGCAGTGCCGTCTCTTTCCTGCGAGCTGTCGCACACGATCGCGATAGCGTCAAGAGGGAGCGAGCGCGGGAACTGGTTCCGGAGGCGATGCCGTGTTGCAGAATTCGGTTCCCGCACCGTGCATTGTGCGGTTGGGTCCGGAATGACAACCAAGGCTTCGGCACTCGGGGGTCAATTCCTCCAAGGAATGAGACGCAGCCATTCAGTCTCTGCGCCCGGGTGGCTTCACTTCTTGGGTAATAACTAGATAGGCGTCGTGCCAATCTCGGCACAAGGCGTATCTCGCGTTGGGCGAAAGCAGGCACGATTGAGGTTTCGTGGCACTCTCTTGCCGCTTCGCCTCAACGTGGAGTAGGTTCTTGCGCCCCCGTGTCAATGCTATGCGGTATGCTATAATCATGTGCTCAGGGATCGCATCATTGGGGTTCGATATCTCTACGGGAAGAGGCGATTATGGATCAGTGGTTGGCCTTGCCCACAGCATCGGTGACTATGTTCGCGGTGAATATGCTGTTGGGCCTCGTCCTGAGCTTGTTGGTGGCATGGTTCTACGCGTACTACGGCGAGGCGCTGGCTAACCGTCGGAAGTTAGCGCGGCTGCTGCCGGTTCTCACGATCACGACCGGACTGGTGATCTCCATCGTGAAGACCTCGCTTGCCTTATCCCTGGGCCTAGTGGGCGCGCTCTCCATCGTACGGTTCCGCACGGCGATCAAGGAACCTGAGGAGTTGATGTACCTCTTTGTCGCGATTGCGATTGGCCTTGGGATGGGCGCGGAGCAGCGTTGGATCACCGTCGTGGGCGTCTTCCTGCTACTGGGCTATATGTCTGCGCGCTTGGTGCTCTCCCAGAAGCGACAGTTCAACAACCTCTATCTGAATATTCTCCTCGAGGAGCGCGGGCGGATCCCTGAGGGCGACGCTCTGGGCGAGCGGGGCGATGCTCTCTTCAGCCGTGTCAACGCCTGCTTGCTCAAGCACACCGACATCGTCGACTTCCGGCGTCTTGACAGCCGTGACGGCACGCTGCAGCTTACCTACTTCGTCGATGTCAAGGACCCGGAGACGCTGAGCCAACTTGTGGATGATCTCAAGGCGAGCTTCCCTGTGACCGAGGTTAGTTTCCTGCAACAGGAGCAGGTGCTGGGAGGCTGATTGCGGGTCAAGAGACAAGACGAGCGCGGACGATCCTTTCGTCTGACTAAGATAGTTCCCTGGATCGGAACGGTGGTCTTGGCCTTTGTGCTGGGGGTCCTGCTGGCCGATGCGGATTGGTCCAGGATTGCTGCGCAGCGCGCATGGGTGTGGCTTTCCCACCTCGCGGTGGTGCCGCAGGCGATCGAGTACCGGCGCGACATCGACTATCTTCGTATAGATATCGGGTTTGAGGACTATCAGCGGCTCTTTGCCCAGGGCAGAACCGGGTTGGACGGGCTGCGTGAGACGCGAGTCCAGTGCGCGCTAGCAGAGGTGACGCTCGACGATGCCTTTCAGGGCCTTACCTTATCACTGTGTCGCGGCGAAGGCGCCAGCCTGACCCTGAGGGACGACGAGGAGGCCCTGGATATGGCCCCGCTCGTTCTCGCTCCCGCCAGAGCCGACGCGGTCTTCGGGTCTCATTACAGCAGCTTCCTGGGCGCCGCGGGCCTTCCCGCAATACAACCTTCGTATCTCGTCTCCCTGCACGTCAACGGAAGCCGTTGGGGACTCTATCTTGTGGAGGCGGCGCCTTCGATTGAGGCGCTCAAGGGGGGAGACTTCGGCGCCGGCAGCGTTATCGTCTCCTATAGCGACCTCGTGTCGCCCCTAAGCGCGGATCATCTTGTCTACAAGAGCCGAGCTCCTTTTGCAGACGTCGAGGTCTGGGGAAGTGAAGACATAACGGGAGAGGCCACGGTTCAGACAGTGGCCTCGTCGCCCGACCTGGAGCGCGCCGGGGCTGAAGCTGTAGCTTTGCTGCGCGCTCTTGGGCGTGGGGAGCTGGTGCCATCTTCGATCCTCGACCCTGATCAATTGGGTGCCTACTGGGCGGCCTCGGCTTGGTGGGGCGGCGACTTCGAGTTGACCCGACACCACCTGTATCTAGCCTACGATCCTGTTGTGGGCCGGTTTACGCCCATTGTGTCCGGTCTGATCTTATCTCGCCCGTCGGGTCCATCGGAGCAGCTACCCCTGGCATTCAAAGACGACCCTCTCGTGCAGAGGGCGTACGCTCAGCGGCTGGCGCAGTTGAGTGCGACCGAGATGACCGAGCCGTCAGATCAGGAGCTCCTTGATGCGGCTTACTTGGCGTTGATGTCCGGGCTCGATGGGTCTGCGCTGCCTTCATCGGTCCTGGCAGAGCGCCGGAGACGCGTCGCGGAGCTTATCTCACCGGAGCGCCCACTGGTCGTCGAGTTCGCGGAGGCTCAACAGGGCATTTTGTTGAGGGCAGAGAACGCCGTGCGCTTCCCGGTGCAGATCGTCGCGATCGAGTGTGAGGAGCGTGCTTCCGAGGCTGTCAAAGAGGCTTGGATCGTGCCGGACAAGACAGATGCAGCGCTGGTGCCGGACCAAGGAACTGTCCTGCGTGCGAGGACGGGGGCCGAGTCGGCGGTGGCCTATCTTGCGGTGCCACCGGACGCCTCTCCCTTAGAATCCTGCGACAACCCCGCCGATCTGCGAGTCGTCGCCCGGATATGGGGACTGGACGACCGCATCACAGTCTCGGTAGAACCGGGCCGAACTGACGCATGGTGGCTAAGCGATGAATGAGCGCTTAGCGTCACGAAAGGCGGGAACGGCTAGGGGCTCTGCTCCGGAGGGTACCGGGAACGGCGTGATCACCCCGCACCGTTTGGAGGTGAAGGTTGCGCTTGAGCCACGCCACCTGGCCGATATCGAGGCCTGGGTGCGCGTCCACCCGGCGCATTGGCGTGTGGCTTATCCCAGCCGTCAGGTGAACAACATCTACTTCGACACGTTGACCTACATGGGCCTCAACGACAACTTGAGCGGGGTGGCCGACCGCGCCAAGGTTCGACTGCGTTGGTACGGCAAGGACGTGACGCGGGTAGCGAACGGTATCTTGGAGGTCAAGCGCAAGGCCGGGCATGCGGGTTGGAAGGAGCTTCACGCGGTTTCCGCTGATCTCGACCTGGCCTCGTCCTGGCGGGATTTGACAAGGGCGCTTCGACTTGGGATATCCGGCGCCGCGTGTTGCTGGCTGGATCGCTGCCCGATGCCCGTCTTGATCAACCACTATCGGCGTTCATATTATGAGACCCCGGACGGCGTACTGCGATTGACCATCGATGCCGACCTGCAGGCCTATGATCAGCGTTCCTTGACGCACCCCAACTTACTGCGCGCGGCTCACCTTGATCCGTACGTCGTCATCGAATTGAAGGCCTCCGTCGACCCTGGTGCAGCTCGACGCCTCGCCGATGCGCTGGCTCACTTTCCCGTTGGCGCTGATCGCTTTTCCAAGTATGTACAGGGTGTCTTGGCAGCGCCCGATCTTGGGTGAGTTGCCTGACATCGGAGGCTGGGATTCGTCAACATGGTGAAGAACGAGAGATCTGAATCGAGAGTCGTGGTGACGGAGACATCTCCGACGCCCGGCAGGCGATTGGGCTGGATGATGTTGGTTCTGCTGGCATTCGCCGCCGGTGCCATCTTGACCCGCCTGCTGTGGGTACCCGAGCCAGTCACAGAGCCAGAGGCTGGTCGACCCCACACGCCAACGCCGGTACCGCCAACGCTGAGGCCCGCTCATACCCCGACCGCTCGAGCACCGGATGCCGTGCCACAGGGCGGGGCAGCGTTTCCGACGCTTTATCTCGACATCGCACCTGACGACTTCGCCAAGATCCAGGCTAAGCGGAAGGAGGCTCTGGAGAACTGGATTCTAGTCACCAGTGGCGACGACTTCGTGCCGGCAACGATACGCCTAGGCGAACAGGCTCCGATGTCAGCCGAGATACGCCTCAAAGGGGATTGGGGAGACCATTTTGCCCACGATAAGTGGTCGTACAGGGTCGAGATCCGCGACGGCGGTGCGATCTTTGGTATGCGCGTTTTCTCGCTGCAGGATCCATCCACGCGCGCGTATCTCAATGAGTGGCTTTTCCTCGAGAACGTGCGCCACGAGGACATCCTGGCGGTCAGATACCGTTTTGTCCACGTCGTGCAGAACGGGGCACCGATGGGGATCTACGCCGTCGAGGAGGGGTTCAGCAAGGAGCTCGTGGAGTCGCAGGCGCGACGGGAAGGGGTGATCGTTCGCTACAACGAGGATCTGCTCTGGGAATATTGGGCCGCCTACGAGAACGATCTTGCAACACCCCGGGGGGTCCAGCGATTTTACATCATCGACGAGTTCGACTCCGGGAACGTCGCGGACAATCCCGGCTTGTCAGCGCAGCGCGAGGCCGCCGTGGGTAAATTGCGTTCCTGGTGGCGACAGGAGTTGGCGACTTCCGAGGTCTTCGACGTTGAGAAACTGGCTCGGTTTTGGGCACTGGTGGATCTCTGGGGCGCGCAGCACGCCGTGCGCTGGCACAACCTGCGCTTCTATTACAACCCGGTCACGACGCTCTTGGAGCCTATTGCTTTTGACACGCAGCCTCTAGGTAAAGGTGGCGAGGTCGATGCGATGTCGCTGCCGGGTCTGGCGCAGGTGCAACGCTATGAAGATCCGGAGCTGCGGCGAGCATACGTTGAGGCCCTATGGGCCTTCAGCCAGTCCGACTACCACTCCGATCTGCAAGCTCGCTACGGGAGCGAGCTTGAGCAGCTGACCACGGCACTGTCAGGGGAGTTCGGGGATCAAATGATCACCGAAGGGGCCCTTGAGGGCCAGGGAGCTTTGACGTCGCCGTGGGATGTCCTGGCCCAGCGGCAAGCGGGTCTTCGAGAGTTGCTCACCCCGATTCAGATGACCTACGTTTATCTGCCTGCTGAGGTCATGACCGGTACGCTGCGGCTGGATATAGGCAACATCCTGGACTTCCCGGTGGAGTTGGTGGAGCTTCAGGTCGGGGAGCGCCAACTGCCCGTCAGGCGCGAATGGATCGCTTCTAGCGGCGGAGATGGCGAAGCTGGGCAGGTGGTCCCCAGCTCGGAGACCAGCGATCGCGTGGTCCTGCGAGCGCTGGATATGGACGCTAGATTTGTGGACTATCTCCGACTAGAGATCCCCGTGGACGAGACGCTCGTGGACGTGACCGGCGACACCATGCCTCCGCTGCAGCTCAAGACGGCCCTCTGGGGGACACCCCATGTGGTGACTCAGACCGTGCTCTCCGACTACCCGCTTCCGACATCAGGCCCTATGCCGGCTGCGCCAGGACTTGACACGTTCCTGGAGGCATATCCCGAATTCCACGTCGTGCAGGCGGACCGCATCCTGAGCCTGCCGGCAGCGACGTGGACTTTTAGCAGCAGCTTGCTCCTGCCGGAGGACTACGGTCTGCGGCTGGAGCCCGGCACGACGCTCCGGTTCGAGGATGATGCCTATCTTTTGGCCCGGGGGCCTCTGGTGTTCTCCGGCACCCGGACATCACCGGTCGTCCTGGAGCCTGCGAACGCATCTTGGCCCGGTGTTTTGGTGCTGGACGCCGGTGCGCCCTCCTACTGGGACCACGTCACCGTCCGAGATACGGTCGGGTTCAGTGTCCCCGGATGGTCGCTGACGGGGGGCATCACCTTCTATGAGAGCCCGATCTCCTTCAGCCATGTGCGCCTGCTCGGGACCGAGGCTGAGGACGCGTTGAATGTCATCCGCACGAGCTTCAGGCTGGTCGACTCGGAGTTCGCCGACACGGCGTCCGATGCGCTCGATGTGGACTTCGGTCAGGGCGAGGTCATCCGGACGGCATTTCACGATATCGGCGCCGACGGGGTCGATGTCAGCGGTTCCCACGTGGATTTGGAGTCGGTTTCGCTGCAGCGGTTGGGCGACAAGGGTGTTTCAGTGGGCGAAGCCAGCCAACTGACGGCATATGACCTGCTGGTGCGCAGCTCGGCTTTCGGCGTCGTCAGCAAAGATCTATCTCAGACCGTGATCGATGATTCTACGATCGAGGCTCCGAGGATCGCGGCCCTGGCAGCGTACGTCAAGAAGCCGGAGTACGGACCTGCGTCCATCACGGCTCGGAACATCACAATGGTCGGCGTGCCTGAGTCGCGCGTGACGTTGGTGGAGACCGGGAGTTGGATTGACCTCGAGGGCCGGCGCATATGGGGCACTGACGTGGATGTGGACGCGCTCTACGATGATGCGCTCCCGTGACTCACGCTGCGCGGGGTTGTGCTGCCTGAACGATGGTAAGAATGAGCGTTCGTAGTACAATCAACGTGCTGGCAGGAAGGTCAAGCGATGGGTGAGTTGACCCTACGTCGCAAGTGGACGCTGCGCGCGCACGGGCAGCGGGTGGTCTTTGCCAAGCGCCAATACGAGCGCACCGAACACGTGGTGATGAAAGCTCTGCTGTGGGCGCTCTATCTTCCCGATTATCCAGATCTGAAGGTCGAGATCCACATAGGCGACCGGTATAAGCCGGATGTGGTGAGCTTGGATCCCTGGCGGCGTCCGAGGTTCTGGGGAGAAGCGGGCCGCATCAGCCCCGACAAGATTGAGACGCTGGTCAAGCGGTACCGCGCTGCGCATTTCGCCATCGCGAAGTGGGACACCCCGCTGGCGCCCTTTGTGGAGATCGTTGGGGAGTCTCTGGCAGACCTCGAGCGCACGGCGCCGTTCGACCTGATCCGAGTTCCACCCGACGCCGCCGAGCGTTTCATCGATGAGAGGGGTGAGATCCGGGTCACGCTCGAAGACCTGATATGGCGAAGATTCGAGGGGGCCGAGTTGTAGCCGTTTACCCAGTCCTCGGCTGGTTGATCACACAAGTCGTAGTTAGTCGATTGTAAGGGGAGTCTGATGTACAGGGATGAGATCTGGTACCGCAAGCTGGAGCAGGATATTGACGAGCACCGAGATGACTTTTCGGAGAAGAAGTGGAAGAAGTACCAGATTGACCGGCTGCTCCGGACCGCCAATCGCGTGCGTGAGTTCTCCGACGAATGCGACGTCTGCAAGGATTACCAGTATACCTTGACGCGCCTAGAGGAGGAACTGCAAGAGTTGCCGGATTCCAAGGCGCAACGTCAGTACCAGGCTGAGCAGTTGCGCGAGATGGGCCAGCATTTTGTTGAGGAGCACGGCCTTTCGCCCCGTGGATACTTTCTGCGCAAATGGCTGAAGATAGGTTTGATCGCCGGAGCGGTTATTGGGTTTGTACTCATCGTCCTGTATGGCAATCTGCTGTTACTGCCGCTGGGCATTGTTGGTGGCGCGGCTATGGGGGCGGCCTACGGATGGACGGAGGATCAGAAGTACGAGCGCAGACACAAGCTCCTTTGAACCAGGCTCTCTTCTCCATGGACTTGACGATGACGCGATTCCTACGCCTTGGGTTATTCTCCTTTGGGTTGGCGGTGTTAGGCACCCTCCTGTTGATACGGCCCGCCGGGGCACAGGAGGAACTGCAGCCAGGGTTGCTAGACGAGCACGCCAGGTGCTGGCTTGCTAGATACGATCTGCCCCCGAGCCACATCGCCGCGGCCAATGCGCTGCTGGCACCCCGGGGATTCTCTGTGGCTTACAGCTTGCGCGTCTCCCCGCGTCTGGCCCGGGCCACGCTTCCCGGCCCGGGCGGGGCCCAGATCTCACCGGAGATGGTGGCCCGATATGAGGTCCCGCTCTGGCGAGCCACGCCTGAGGACCCAGCGCCGGGCCAAGGCCTATCGATCACCTTAGGGCATGACGGGTGTCTAACTTATCCCTTGGTTTCGGTGGAATTGTCAGCGCAACCCATCGTCCGCGGTCGCACAGCTTTCCTCGTGCTGGAGACCGACCGGGTTGCCTACTGCGAGGTTGAGTACTTCGATCGGGTGAGCCCCTGCTATCGAGGGGAGGACGGCAGGCTCTACGCGTTACTGGGGATCTCAGCGCTTGTGGATTCGGGCACCTATGAAGCACGGCTCAGGTTGGTCTTCGCCGGCAAGGAGACCGTGATAAGCTTCCCACTGGACGTCGCGCCCGGCTACTATGGCTTCCAATTCATTGATCCGCCGCCCAGCCTTCACGCGCTACTCGACCTCGAGCTCCGTAGCTCGGAGGAGGACTACCTCTCACGCTGGCGGACGATGCAGTCCGGACGGCGGCTGTGGGATCTCCCCCTGAGCTTTCCGCTGCCGCATTCAGTTTCGATTTCAGCGGACTACGGAGACCGCCGCTCCTACGGCGGCATGATCAGCGGGTATCACAGTGGCGTTGACTACCGGGCTTGGACGGGTCTACCGGTGTTGGCGCCCGAGGACGGCGTCGTCCTGATGGCTGAGACGCTGCAAACGCGGGGCAACGCTGTGCTCATCGATCACGGTTGGGGACTGGTGACCGGTTACTGGCACTTGTCCAGAATCGACGTGGCGGTAGGCGATCGTGTCGACCGTGGACAGCCGTTTGGGTTGGTGGGCAACACGGGGCTCTCGACGGGGTCTCACCTCCACTGGGAGGTTTGGGTCAATGGGGTGTCGGTGGACGGGAAGCAGTGGCTGGGGGCCGATAGTTTCGGTGGGGTCGTGGTCCCGCCGTTGGACGAGCGGCCGTTGACCAGAGAGCTCACGCATTTGATCGCGCCGTAGCGCGAAGGGGAACCGCAGGCTACGGTAGGTTTTGAAAGGACATGGCACATTATGTGCGGAAGATTTACCTTGTGGCTTCAGTTTGGCGACCTGATCAAGGCGTTTCCTGATTTCGACTTTCCGGAGACGGTGCCGAATCGCTACAACATCGCACCCACCCAGCAGTCGGCGGTGGTGCCGAACGACGGCGAGAAGACGGTGAGGTTCTTCAAATGGGGACTGGTCCCCTTCTGGGCCGACGATCCCCAGATCGGCAACCGGATGATCAACGCGCGGTCGGAGACCGCCGCCAGTAAACCGTCGTTCCGGGCTGCCTATCGCCGCCGGCGTTGTCTCGTGCTCGCCGACGGATTCTACGAATGGCGCAAGGAGCCGGGTAACCGGTCTAAGACGCCGATGTATGTGCGCATGGCCTCAGGCGAGCCCTTTGCCTTTGCAGGGCTTTGGGAGGTCTGGCGCCCGGATGATACGCCGCTTTACACATTTACGATACTGACCACGCAGCCCAACGATCTGATCGCCCCGATTCACAACCGGATGCCTGTGATTCTACCGAGGTCAGCTTACGACCGGTGGATCGATCCGGCTGAACAACGCTCGGGGGCCCTGGACGACCTTCTCAAGCCTTATCCTTCCGAGGAGATGACGGCGTATCCGGTTTCCCGGTTCGTGAACAGCCCTGCCAATGATTCGCCGGCCTGCATCGTGCCGGCAGCGTAGGGCCCGGACGAGGGTGGACTCTCCTTTCGACGTAGCCCTGTAGATTTGGGGAGCCTAGACGGGGCATTGTGCCATCTGTAGCGCCCCTTTGTGTATTGCCCTACCCACGGCAGTCAGCGACTGTGCGCGGGGGCAGAGCAGCAGGAGGACTGGATCTTGAACGCTCTTGATTACGCACGACGACATCGACAGGTATCTTTATCGCAACTCAAGGAGTTCCTACGCATACCCAGCATCAGCACACAACCGGATCATCGATCCGATATCTTGGAGGCTGCCGAGTGGCTCCGTGATAGCTTGTCGGAGGCCGGTTTTCCCCGCACGAAGGTAATGGAGACCGAGGGACACCCGATGGTGTACGCGGAGTGGTTGGCCGCGGGATCGGAGGCGCCCACGGTTCTGGTCTATGGTCATTACGATGTCCAGCCTCCGGACCCCCTGGAGGCCTGGGACTCCCCGCCATTTGAGCCCACCGTCCGGGGTGACGACCTCTACGCACGGGGGGCGTCAGACGACAAGGGTCAGGCCCTCGTCCACGTCAAGGCCGCCGAGGCCTTCCACGCAACGGTCGGGAAACCACCGGTGAACGTCAAGTGCATCTTCGAAGGAGAGGAGGAGATCGGCAGTCCTAGTTTCGACCCCTTCGTCGCGCGCCATCGCGAGATGCTTTCGGCCGATGTGGCCGTGGTCTCGGACACGCACATTCTCGGCAAGGATCAGCCGAGCATCGTCTATGCCCTGCGGGGGCTCGCTTACGTGGAGGTCGAGGTGACCGGTCCCGACCACGATTTGCACTCGGGGGTCTATGGTGGTGCGGTGGAGAACCCCATCAACGCGCTCTGCCGCATCATAGCGCAGCTTCAGGACGGGTCGGGCCACATCACGATTCCGGGGTTCTACGAGGCTGTGCGCGAGCTGACCGAGGACGAACGAGAGGAGTTGGCCAAGATCCCGTTCGATCGCGAGGTGTGGCTCGAGGAAGCGGGTGTGCCTCAGGCATGGGGCGAGGAGGACTACACGATCGTCGAGCGTACCTCCGCTCGTCCGACCCTGGATGTCAACGGTATCTGGGGCGGATACATCGAGCCCGGTGCCAAGACGGTGCTGCCCAGCAAAGCCTACGCCAAGATCTCGATGCGCCTGGTGCCGGACCAGAAGCCGGAGGAGATCCGCCGACTCGTCACGGCATACATCAAGTCCATCGCGCCTGAGACCGTCACGATTGAGGTGCGGAACCTGCACGGCGGGAGCGGCGCTATCGTTGATCGCAATAGTCCCGCGGTCCAGGCGGCCTACCGAGCTTACGCCGAGACCTTCGGTGTCGAGCCCATTTTTGTGCGGGCGGGTGGCTCCATCCCGGTGGTCGCGACGTTCCAGCGGGAGCTGGGCATTGAGACCGTGCTGATGGGATTTGGGCTCCCAGACGACCGCCTGCATGGACCGAATGAGAAGTTTCACATACCCATATTCTATCGCGGCATAGAGACGGCGATTCGGTTCTATCAGAACCTCGCTGAAGGCTTGTAGCGAGTCTCAAGCGGTTTTCGGATCTTGTGGGCGCAGGAGATGCGCCTGGTAGGGAGCTACCTGGCGGGGCCCGACCGTTGCCTAATCGATAGGTGAGGACGCCAAAAGCAGCTGTTGTTTGCATTCGGTTCCCTGATAGAATCAGGGTATGAAAGCCACACCGTACCGTCTGGGTCTACCGCTGGTCCTCTTCGTCACAATGGCATGTGGGTTGCCATGGCTTGTGGCTCAACCGACGGTGGCACCGAGGTCGGCCAGGCCCACTGCGACGTCGTCACCGACGCTCAGAGCGGAGCCCACGCTCGCGCCGACGTTCACGGCAACGCCTGAAGCTACGCCGACACCTGAGGCCGTGTTGGATCCGCAGTTGGACCGCGAGGGCATTGACCTGTTTCCCTGGCCGCTCTACGCCGGGGATCATCTCTCAGTCGACGTCGACCCGATCTTCCCGGATGGGGTGAGCGACGGCTTTGCCGACGAGGCGACAACGGTGACGCTGCAGCTTGAAGCCGGCGGCGTTTTCACGTCCCCGGTCGGCGCGATGGGGCTTGACGGTGAGCCGCAGGCGCGATTTTACTGGATTGCCGACCTGCCGCTGACGTCGCAGTCGGCCGTGATGACGGTGACCCTGAATCTCTCGGACGAGATCACCGACACGAATCCGTCGAACAACGCCGTGGTGGTCGCCGTGCCCGGTGGTCGTCACCATCCACGACCTGATCCCGCTGCTGCTGCCGGCCTATCGCGGGGGGCTGCTGCAACGCGCCTACACGGGGC
>JBNGDU010000218.1:0-13273 GCA_049975025.1 Anaerolineae bacterium | reverse complement strand
CGCCTCTGTCAAACGCCGCCCCGCGATCCGCACCAACAGAGTTTAGAACCGAGTCTCAAGTGGGATACCGCGCGTGCGAGGAGCGATATTCGGTCAATGGCCGCGTCCGAGGGTGCTTCGCTGTCTGACGCCCAGATCCCTCGCTTGGGCTTCGCTTGATGGCGGTGTTCCGGTTGATCCGCTCGGGATGACGGGCGGGGTGGAGCTCGGTGTCAATGAGGTGGTATGTGGCTTTGGCGGTGAGAAGTCCTGCCGCAGCTACTCTCTACAAGGGTGGGGGGCTTGCCCCAGGGTCACGGGGCCCAGTGGAGGCGTTGGTTCTCCCAACTGGGGAGCGCTGATCCCAGGACGAGGATGCGCTCGATCTGCCGGGATCCGAGTTGCATCACGTAGACAGCCCAATCACCGTCGCGGTCGCTGACGAAGGCCAAGCTGTTGCCGTCCGGCGACCAGGCCGGCAGTCCTTCATTTGCGGGGCTGACCACCAGCTCCTGGACACCACCTTCCGGGCTGAGCAAGAGGATGTCCCAGCTCCCGTTGATGTCGCCCATGTAGGCCATCATATTGCCACCGGGGGCCCAGCTTACGGCGGTGTCGCTTCCGCTTGCCGTAAGACGTCCGGCCGGCTGGTCATCGTCGGGGTTGTCCAGGAAGATGCCGCACCGACCGTCGATGTCGCATCCTGTGTAGGCGAGGAGGCCGCTGCGGCCCCAAGCCGGAGCCCATCCGGTGCCAAGCTGCCGGGGCTCGCCAGAGCCGTCGACGTTAGCGACGAAGATGGTCCAGGTCCCCTCGGCGTCGGGCTCAGCGTAGGCAAAACGCTGGTTGTCGGGCGATAGCGTGGGCCATGCTTGAAGACCCGCGGGCAGCAGTTGAAGGGGTACACCTTCTTCGGGCAGCATCATGCTCAGCGCGCCAGTCGATTTGTCGCGATAGGCCAGGCGTCCCGTGCCCCACTCCCACCAGGGCTGATCCCCAAGGGCGGCGACGCGGATAATGCGACCGTCGGCGTAGAGGGCGTTTAGGCTGTAACTGCCGGTAGTTCCGTCATAGATGGGGTATGCCAGGCGCCCAACGGTGAATCCGGCGATGGGGCGCGGCGTCAGCACGGGCATTGTGCCGCTGACGGGCACCGGCGTGGCCACGAGACAGATCTGGGCGGCCTGGGCCCGTTTATCCTCGACGGTGGCGGAAGCGTACATCCGCAACGCTTGACTGTACTGCATCTCGGCAGGGCACATCTCACCGCGCTCGGCAAAGACGTCACCGTACTCAACATGGGCGAGGCGCAGGCGCTCTGCGACGTCCTTGTAATCGGGGGCCGTGGCGTAGAGCTCCTCAAAGCGCGCAATGGCAAGCTCCCAATCGACGCCCCAATAATTGAGAGCATCCAGATACCGGGCTGCGAGACTTCGCCGGCTCACGACGTTAGCGTCAAGGGGGCGGAGCGCGATCGCCTGATCGAGGTAAGAGATGCCGGCCTCAAGCTGTTCCTGGTCGAGATAGGCTATCCCGGCGTTGTAGAGGCTGTCGAAGAGCATCTCCTCAACCGCTTCTTGCTCGTAGTCAGGATCGAGCGCGCGCAACTGCGTCAGTGTTCGGGCCGTAGCGACCCAGTCTTCCTGATCATGGGATGCCTGCGCTTGCTGGAGCAGTTGCTCCGCCAATGATTGGGCGACCTCCAAGGTGGGCGTGGGCTTGACCTCAAGGCGGGTCTGAGCCTCGGCAAGCTGCTGTTTGGCCAGGACATGATCGGGATCCAGTTCGAGCACGTACTTGAACTCCGCGACAGCCCGCTCAAAGCGCCCGTCGTTCAACGCCGTGACGCCGGCCTGGTAGTGTTCCTCGATCACGGCATCCCGACGCGCCTCACGGTCGCGCTCTCCCACATAGATGCCGTAGTAGGCCGCGCCAGCCACAACGCCGGCGAAGAGGCTGATGCCCAAAAGGACGATCAGGATGCGAAGCCAGACACGGCGCCGTCGATCAGATGAGGACGCGTCCTCCTCAATCAGGGTCGTGCCGCAGTGGGGACAGACGACGCTGGCCCCCTCCAGGGGCTTTCCGCACGCCGGACACTCCATGGGATTCAGTCCCAGTGGATTTCCTCGAGGGCCAGACCGCCCACGAACTCACGCAGTAGGGAGTTCTCGGGAACCAGCGAGCGATCCAGCGGCATGAACCACTGCAGGAACTTCAGCAACCGCTTGGACTCGACCCATTGACGTGACTCCGGATCCACCTGCAGGAGCAAGGGCTCGGCGAGGGGCTTCAATACCGCCAACTCGTAGACCAGCGCGGAGTTGAACATCACGTCAGCATACTCCTGGTAGGGGAAGATATAGGCCTTCTCCCCGCGGCGGACGCTCTCCCACCGGTGCAGCGTCTCCATCGCGGAGTAGCCCCGGGTTCGGGCGTCCCGGACGATCCGCCGGATCAGGCGCGTGTCGGTAGTCGGTACGCGATTGTGGCGATCCAGGTTGAGCTGGGTCAAGGCCGAGACGTAGATGCGGAAGAGAAGGTCATCCGAGATGGAGTAGACGAGATCCGGGTTGAGACCGTGGATGCCCTCGATGATGATGATCTGCTCGGGTTCGAGTTGGACGGCGCGCCCCGGCTCGCGCTTTCCAGTGTAGAAGTTGAAATGTGGGATCTGGACCTCTTCACCCGCCATCAAGGCCTGCAGCTGCTCGTTGAAGCAGGCGAGATCCAGCGCCTCCAGCGCCTCAAAGTCGTACTCTCCCGTGGCGTCGCGGGGTGTGTCCTCGCGATTCACAAAGTAATTGTCGAGCTCCAAGGCGAAGGGCCGGATACCGTGCGCCAGCAGCTGGACGGCCAGCCGCTTCGAGAAGGTCGTCTTGCCGGATGAGGAGGGGCCCGCGACGGCAATCAGACGGAGCTCGTTCTGTCGATCTGCGATCTGCTGCGCGATGTTGGCGACGACCTGTTCATGGAGAGCCTCGGAGACCAGGACGATCTCACGGATACGCCCGCGTTGGATGGCGCGGTTGAGCCCGCCGACGTTTTCAGTCTCCAGCAGGCGCAACCATTTGCCGTACTCGCGGAAGACCCGTTTGAGCTGAGGATAGCGAACGGGCTTCTGGAGCCTCGTGGGCTCATGGCGCCGCGGGAACTGGAGGATGAAGCCCTCCTCCCAGCGAAGTAGCCGGAAGTACTTGAGATAGCCGGCCGAAGGCACCATATAACCGTGGAAGTAGTCCTGATGACCGTTGAGGCTGTAGAGCCGCAGATAGGACTTGCGCTTGCGGTCACGCCCCTCGAAGATCGCGACTTTGTCGACCTCTGCGCGATCCTCGAAGATCCTGAGGGCCTCGTCCAGAGGGATCTCGGTTTCACGCACAATCCGCATGTCCTGATCGACCATGCTTTGCATCTCCTCACTGAGTATCTCCAGCTCGTTCTCGGTGAAGGGTGCGCGGTTGCGAACCTCACAGAAGTAGCCACCGTAGGGCAAGGAATGATCGACGTAGACCTCGGCTTTCGGAAAGATGCGATGCGCAGCTGTGACCATCAGGAAGGTCAACGAGCGCCGATAGATGCGCACGCCATCGGATTGCGACAGATCAATGGGCTCGACGACGGCGTCTCGCTTCACCGAATAGGTCAGCTCTCGCAGGTTGCCGTCCACCAGAGCCGCGATTAACGGTACTTCAGGATCAGGATACGCGGCTTTGAAAAAGGTCTCCAGATCGGTGCCAATGTCGCCCTCGAAGGTGCGTCCGTCGGGCAGTGTGATCTGCACGGTGGTGCGGGGCTGGCTCAGTACTACCTGTTTTTCTTCGGTCATAGGATGTTCAGTCTCTGTCAGCTCTTAACGTAATCGGGGATCTAGTATACCGGGATAAAACGGTTTGTAAAGCAGGTCTGAAGTACACGCATTGGTGATTTGCAGAATCATCAAGCGGGGCTAAACTGATTAGGCTGAGTGGATCGGATCAGGGGGGAAGATATGAAGCGGTTTGCCGTCATACAGCTTTCGGGATGTGCGGGTTGCGAGGTCTCGCTCATTAACGCCGATGAGTGGGTCGATCGCTTCAAGTTAGTCTATATGCCGCTGGTGGTTTCAAGCTACGACGTGCCGGAGGTCGATCTGTTGCTGGTGAGCGGTGGGATCAGGACCGACGAGGATCTCTACAGGATCCGGCGGGCGGCCAGCCGTGCCAAGCAGGTCGTCGCGGTCGGCACCTGTGCTATCTCCGGCGGGGTCGCCAACCTTGGCGACCGCGATGAGGTTCGCGAGCTCTTTCTGTCGGAGACACGGCATCACGTGCCTCGCCTGTTGCCCAAATGTCACCCTATTGATGCCTACGTCGACGTCGATCTCTACTTGCCCGGTTGCCCTCCGACTCCGGAGCTCTTCATGGCTGTGTTGCTGGACGATCCCGATTTCCAGGCGAGCAAGATCGTATGCCAAGAGTGTGGGCGAAAGAAGCTGCGCGATATGCGCCCCAAGCACCTGTTGGGGTTTCAACAGGGGCACGTTGACCCCGGTATCTGTTTGGTCAACCAGGGCTATCTCTGCCTGGGCACCTCGACACGGGGCGGCTGCCGGGCCCCCTGTCCGCGGGCTGGACACCCGTGTGTGGGGTGCCGTGGCCCCTCCGACGTCTTTATCGAACGGGAGTCTCAATTCTGGTTCGATAGTATCAAACGGGTCTTCGACTCGATGACTGATATCCCCGAGGAGGAGGTCGATAAGGCGCTGCGCTCGCCACAGCTGTCGCTCTTCCTCTTCCAGTTCTCCGATTACTCGGGCCGGGAGCAGCAGCCAAGACCGAAAGAGAAGGTGTTTTGATGGCGACGCTGACCTTTCCGTTGAGCCGCATCGAGGGACACGCGCAGGTCGTCATCGAGGTGCATAACGGCGAGGTGGACTTTGCGCGCTTCCAGGCTACCGAGTTCCGCGGCTTCGAGTATCTGGTGCAGGGCGGTCCCGCGGATCAGATGCCGGTGATCGTGCCGAGGATCTGTGGCGTCTGCTCCACGGCGCACCACGTTGCCGCCGTCAAGACACTCGAGAGCATTTACGGGGTGACGCCCCCGCCGCTAGCACTTGAGATTCGCGAGCTTCTGATGCTAGGCCAACTTTTGCAGAATCAGGCGACGTCGCTCTTCATCTTCACAATGCCCGATCGCCTCGGCGTCGCCAGCCTCTTTGAGGTCGACGAAAGCGCCGTTGGCGATGACGTGAAGCCAAGCATGGCCACGCGAGCGCTCCAGGTGCGCCAGGTAGGCACCCACCTGATCACGCTCGCCGGTGGACAGTTCATTCACCCCGTCAAGGCTGTGGTGGGCGGTGTGACCTCGGGCATTCCCGCGGAGGCGGCCGCAAAGATGGTTGAGGAGCTTGAATGGGCACTGCCTGTGGCCTCGGAGCTCTTTGACTACTATTGGGAGGCATCGCTGGCGATGGGGGAGCGCTTGGGAACCTGGGGTGATGATGAGCCAGCCTGCTATATCTCATCGATCGGGCCCGAGAAGCCGAACTACTATGGCGACGTCGTGCGTGTCCTGGGGTGCGACGGTGACGAGGCCTGCACCATCTTCCCGCCGGAGGAGTTCCGCGACTATCTGACGGTGGAGGAGACGGACTATAGTTATGCAGTGCAGACGAGTTACCGCGGGAACGTGATGCGCGCCAATAGCCTCGCCCGTGTGAATCTTGCCGAGCGGATGGGTACGCCCAAGGCTGATGGATATCTACATAAGTTCCACGACGCTTTTGGCCAGCCAGCTCATGCGATCATGCTCTTTGACCTTGCTCGGGGTATCGAATTGGTCTACGCCATCGAGCGATCGCTGGAGATCCTCTCCGAGCCGCTGGATTACCAGGATACGGACGTGCCCTATGAACCAAGAGATGGCGAGGGTTACGGGCTGGTCGAGGCCCCAAGGGGCCCACTCATTCACCATTACGTCGTGGAGAACGGCCTGATCGCCAAGGCAGAGTTCGTGATCCCCACCGTGCACAATCTGTTGGCCATCGAGCGGGCGCTGCGCGTGGCTGCCAGACGGTACGTTAAGCCGGACAGCGTTGACCTCGAACTGGAGCGAGCGGTCGGTCGGGTGGTGCGGGCTTTCGATCCCTGCATCGCCTGCGCGACCCACTAGAATATGGATGCCCCCGTGGTTTTTCGCTGAATAGCTGAGATCAAGGTCGAGCTTGGCCCACTACATCCTGTGGTTAACCGGCGAAGAAACGTGATCACGCGCACATTGGCGCGCGTTTAGGAACAAGTTTCCCTCACGATGTGCGTGAGGGAATCACTCAGTCGTAGTCGATACCGGAAAGGGTCAGTTCCTCAGCCAGATGGCAAGAGACCCAGTGATCCTCGTGCAACTCACGCCACACGGGGATCTCCTTGACACAGATATCGCGGGCATAGCGGCAGCGGGGGTGGAATTTGCAGCCGGATGGGGGGCTAGAGGGGTCGGGTACATCGCCGGGCAACACGATGCGCTGCGTAATCTGGTCGGGGTCGGTGCGTGGCACGGCGGAGAGCAGGGCCTCGGTGTAAGGGTGCAGGGGTGTCGTGTATAATCCCTCCGCAGCCGCGAGTTCCACCAGGCTGCCAAGGTACATCACGGCGACCCGGTCGCTGATATGCTCTACCACCGCCAGATCGTGGGCGATGAAGAGGTAGGTCAAGTCGAAGCTCTTCTGCAAGTCCTCCAAGATGTTCAACACCTGCGCTTGAATGGAGACATCGAGCGCGGAGACCGGCTCGTCACATACAATCAGCCGGGGCCGCAACGCTAACGCGCGGGCGATACCGATACGCTGCCGTTGCCCGCCGCTGAAGGCGTAAGGGTAGCGGTTCATGTGCTGGGCCTTCAGCCCCACAGCCTCCAACAACTCGCGCACACGCGACTGAAGCTCAGAACCGCTGGAAAGCCCATGGATGCGCAGCGGCTCGCTGACGATGTCCATGACCGTCATACGAGGGTTAAGCGAGGAGAAGGGATCCTGGAAGATAATCTGCATCTCACGGCGGAACGGCTTCATCTCCTTCTCCGGCACTTCAAAAAGGTTGACCAATTCGTCATCCTTGCGATACCAGACCTCGCCTGCGGTCGGTTCGTAGGCACGTAGGATCACCCGTCCGGTGGTGGTCTTGCCACAACCCGATTCTCCGACCAGCCCCAAGGTTTCGCCTTCGCGAATGGAGAAGCTCACGCCATCGACGGCGCGTGTATAGCCAACGACCTTTCGGAAGAAACCGCGCTGGATGGGAAAATATTTCTTTAAACCCTTAACGTCCAATAGAATTTGTTGTTCTGTCGTAGTCATAAGTTATTCCTGACTTGCAAGCATATGGAGGCGCAGGCTAACGTTGGTAGAGAGTACAACGCACGTAATGTCCCGGTTCAACCTCCGTCAGAGGGCACTCCTCGTAACAACTATCGCTCTTGGGGGCTGGGCAGCGGGGCAGAAAGGCACAGCCGCTAGGGACGGAATAGGGATCGGGAACGCTGCCAGGGATGGGGGTGAGCCGGGCCTTGATGCGGCGTCCCAGGTGCGGGATGGAGCGCATCAATCCCACGGTATACGGGTGCAGCGGCGTGTGGAAGATGGTACGCACGTCTCCACTCTCCACGATCTTGCCCATGTACATCACGGCTACACGGTCTGACATCTCAGCGATCACACCCAGGTTGTGCGTGATAACCAAAATGGCCATGCCGAACTTATCTTGCAGCCCCTTCATCAATTCCAGGATCTGCGCTTGGATGGTGACGTCTAGAGCCGTTGTCGGCTCGTCGGCGATCAACAGCGATGGATTGCAGGAGAGCGCCATAGCGATCATGGCGCGCTGGCGCATGCCACCGGAGAACTGGTGTGGGTAACTTTCATACAACTTGCCCGGCGTGGCAATCCCCACCTGCTCCAGCATCTCGATGGCGCGCTCCTCGGCAGTCTCCTTGTCCACGCCCTGATGCAATTCGACGGCTTCAGCTATCTGGCTGCCTACAGTATGCACAGGCGAAAGTGAGGTGAGCGGCTCCTGGAAAATCATGGCTATTTCATTGCCCCGGATGTTGCGGATCAACTGACCATTGGGATCTACCGTCGTCAGGTCAATAGGTCCCGACTGCTCGCCGCCGTTCCCCTGCCTATTGAAGAGGATGGACCCATCCACAATCTCGCTGGTCTTTGGGGGCAGCAGGCGCAGGATGGAGAGCGAGGTCACGCTCTTCCCGCAGCCGGATTCCCCCACCAGCCCCAACGTCTCGCCGGGATCAATACGCAGAGAAACCCCGTCCACAGCACGTACGACACCATCCAGCGTGCGGAAGTAGGTCTTGAGATTATCGACTTTCAGTAGATAGGAGTCAGTGCTTGTGTCCATGCGCCACCTCAAATCGTGTAGGGGTCTACGGCATCGCGCAGTCCATCCCCTAGATAGCTGAAGGCCAGGATACAGATGGCAATGACCCCGGCGGGAATGAAGACCCATGGGTAAAGGGCCAGCGACTGATAGTTCTGAGACTCCTTGATGAGTACCCCCCAACTGGTCACAGGCGGGCGTAGCCCCAACCCCAGATAACTGAGCGAAGTCTCAGCCAGAATCATGGCCGGCATTGCCAGAGTGGAGATGACGATGATATGCCCTAGCGTGGCGGGGATGAGGTGGCGGAAGATAATCCAGGTGTCGCTGGCTCCTGACAACTTGGAGGCCATCACGAAATCCTCGTTGCGCAGCGCCAGCACCTTACCCCGCAACTGGCGCGCCAGCCACGTCCAGCCGATCAGTGACAGAATCAGTGTGATGGCAAAGTAGGTCTGCATCACAGACCAGCTCAAGGGAATCGCCGCCGAGAGTGCCATCCACAGGGGTACAGAGGGAAAGGAGCGAATCAGCTCTATCACCCGCTGGATGATATTATCTATGTGACCGCTGTAGTAACCGGAGACAATCCCTAACACGGCCCCAAAGGTCAGGCTCAAAGCGACCCCAACGAGGCCGATGGTAAGCGAGACCTGACTGCCCAACAAGATGCGCGAGAACATGTCGCGCCCCTGGCGGTCGGTGCCCAAGAGGGCCACGGGTTCGCCATCGGCCCCTTGGAAAAGATGGACGTCCCAGGGAATCAACCCAAAGAGCTTGTAAGGCTCACCCTTTGCCAGAAACAGGATGGGCGTCTTCTGGTCGGGTTCAAGCACATAGGTGCGCCGCAGGTTCTCATCAAACTCCTGTTGTAAGTCGTAGACGAAGGGCTGGAAACGCCCCTCGCTAAAGAGACGTATTCTCTGCGGCGGCATATAGACATCCTTGGTGAAACGTGTCGTCAAGGTGTAGGGAGCTAGGAAGTTAGCAAAGAGCGCCCCCAGATAGAAGAGGATGATGACAATTCCGCCGCCTACCGCTGCACGGTTGCGGATGAACTTCCGCCACATCAGTTGCCACTGGGAGGCACCGTAGATCTCCTCCAGGGTCTTACCCGTGCGCGGGTCAAGCGGCTCGTCCTCCTCGATCTTATCCTGCCGACCATGCCCTTCTTCGTAGAGGTCAAACAGCTTCTCCGACTCAAGTGCCGTGTCTATCATCTTGTTCCCTCACCTCACGCATAGACAATGCGGGGGTCAACCCACGCCAGGAGGAGATCCGCGAACAGGTTGGACAGCATCAGCATAAGCGTGGTGAACAACAGTATAGTCCCGGAGAGGTAGATGTCCTGCGTCTGCAGGGCGCGCAGAAAAACCGGCCCCAGAGTTGGCAACATCATCACGATGCCCACCAGCGCCGATTGGTTAATGATCTTGGGTATCTCGAGCGCCATCACGCTGATGAGCGGATTGATCGCCACCCGCACAGCATACTTGTTGATGACCTTGCGCTCGTGAAGACCTTTAGCGCGCGCCGTGGTGATATGCTGCTGCCCTAGCACGTCCAGCAGGCTGCTGCGCATGATACGCTGAAGCTGCGCCGTGCTGGATAGCCCCAGCACCACCACCGCCGGCCACAGGTGCGCTGCATAATCCAGAGCCTTTGCCATACTCCAGGGGGCGTCCTGCATCTCCCGCGATGACAGCCCGCCCACGTCAATGCGAAATACGATGATCCCCAGGAACATCCAGATCAGCGCTACTAGGAAGCCGGGCAGGCATAGTCCCAGGAAACCCACCGCAGAGAGCAGGTGATCTCCTACGGAATACTTGTGGGTCGCAGAGTAGATGCCGATGGGCAGCGAGATGACGGCCATGAAGATGAGGGAGAGCACACCCAAGAAGACGGTAAAGGCCAACTTGCTGGCGATGATATTCCACACCGGCGCGTTCCAGCCCAGCGAGTAGCCGAAGTCCAGGCGAAACCAGCCACGGACCCAGCGAAAGTATTGCACGTACAGTGGCTTGTCCAGGCCGTAGATCTCCTGAAGCTTCTTGATGATCTCCTTATCTTGACCCCCACCGGTTTCGGCCAACTCAGCCTGTAAGGTCGTGAAGTAATCCCCAGGGGGCAATTGAATGATGACAAACGTAATCACAGAGACAAGAAAAAGCATGGGGATCATGGCTGCGATGCGTCTGAGCGTGTAGGCCAACATAGATACCTCCTGACCAAGTGTTTTGAGGCGCCGTGGGCCACGATATTCACTCGTGTCGGGCGCTTCACAGGTGCCAGGCACTCGCGGATTGCTCCTGCCGAGTGCCTGGCACCTTGAGATCCAAGCGAACTGCTCAGGCCAAGTGTGTGTTCACACTCTTCTCAGCGAAATCCTGTCACTGCTCCAGCCAGAAATGGGAGGGGTCCAGGGTGCCGGGTGTCATGATGAGCCAGTCAGAGGTGTGTTGCTTGGCGACGTTGTGGAAGTTGTTCTTCACGATAACCGGGATGGGTGCCATGCCGCAGGTTTGGATAACGTTGAGATCCATCGTGGTCTGCCTCACGATCTCCTTAGCTATCTCGGTCTGCTTGTCGGGATCCACCGTCACCTTGTACTCGTCGAAGAGATCCATCAACCCCTTCAGCTCCGGCGTCGGCTCCTCACCCTCCGCGCCATTGGTCTTGTACCAGGTACCGTAGGAGGGAGCCATCCAGGAGCGTTCGTCGAAGGGGAACTGATAGATGGGATCTATCATTGGAACCAGTCCACGGTCGGTGCTCCAGGTGGCGATCATGATCTCGTTAGCGCCGGCCTTGGGCCAGTAGACGTCGCGGGTAGAGAGTTCCACGGAGACGTTGAGGCCGACAGCGCGCCAGTTCTCGGCGACGAGTTCGATGGCATCCAACGTTGCCTGCCCCGATTGGGAGTTACCTTCTACTACCAGCATCAGTTCGGAGCCATCGGGGAAGGTACGCATCCCATCGCCCCCCACTGGCAAGCCGATCTCATCGAGCAGGGACTCCGCCAACTCCGGGTCATATTCAGCGTAGATGTCCTCAATGTCGGGCTGGTACAGAGCAGAGTCGCGCACCACGCTGATCGTGCGCGGAATCGCCTGGCCCAGCCAGACGATATCGTTGAGGGTGTCGCGATCCATCGCTTGCGAGAGCGCCTGGCGGAACTTGGCGTTCTGCAATAGCTCGCGGTACTTCTCGTCGGGATAGCTCTGGTTAGGGAAGAAGGTCAGCCCCGAAGCCGAGGCCGTAGTCCACAGGAAAGCTCCATAGTCACCGGCATCGGCGTTTTCCTGGAAGACAGGGTAGGTTCCCAGCGACATACAGCGAGCCTGCATATCTATCTTGCCACCCAGTGCCAGGGATTCCACCGCGCCGCAATCCTCCACCAGGTAGAAGTAGACTTCATCGATGTAAGGGAGCTGATTACCCTCGACATCCACCTTCCAGTAGTAGGGGTTGCGAGTAGCCACCATGTGGTCGCCACCCTCCTCCCACTCCGTAATGACCCAGGGCATCATGGACGGGCGCTCGGTGTTGTACTCCCAGGCCATCGCCTCGAAGTCCTCGTAGGAGGCGTCGCTATTGTACTTGGGGTGATACTGCTCCAGATAGTGACGCGGGGCGAAGAAGCCGAAGCGCTCGAAGCCCAGCGGCCATTGGTTCCCGTGGAAGGCCAACCCTGTAGTCTCGGCCAGACCGTTGGGGCCGGCGAACTTAAGCTTGATGGTGGTGTCATCAATCTTCTCGAGCTCCATAGGCTCGCCGTTGACCACCCATTCGGCGTGGGGGGCAGTGGTGATATTGGTATCGTTCTCGATATCCTCCCACCAGAAGATGACGTCATCGACGGTGAAAGGCGCACCATCCGACCACTTGAGGCCTTTGCGGAAGTAGAGGGTCAACTCGGTGCCGTCGCTACTCCACTCCCAATCCTCAGCCAAACCGGGCTGTACAGGATCGGCGGGGTCGCGGGGCCAGCGCAACACAGGATCGTAATTGATGCGCCCGTAGCAGTGGAAGTCTTTGATGCCACGCCAGCCACGGTACCAGGTTCCTCCATACTGGCCCACCGACTTGACGGGTAGGACCATCAGGGGATTCTCCGGCAAGCGTTCTTCAACGGAGGGCAGATCACCAGCGGCAACCATCTCTTGCAGCATGGGAGCTTCAGAGTACTCCGAGGGCGGTTCGGCGGGCACCTCGACCTCCACCTCCTTCACCACCTCGACCGTCTTCTCCACGACCACGGTCTTCTCAACCTCGACCTCTGTGGTCACTTCGACGATTTCGGGAGTGGGTGTGGCACAGGCGCTTGTCAGCACACTTAGCCATAGACAGAGAGCTATACAGCGGAACAGCTTGCGCTTAACCAACATAGGGATCCTCCTTGATTGTTTGCTTACGGGGATGCAACCACCGACACATCACCAGGAACAGCCGTGTATACGTAGGTTGTCTTTGCAACACCTCCTTGCTACTCTGATAACCGCAACCCAGGGTTGGCTCTCCTGCGGTATGCAGGATGGATCATGAATAGCTGTTACTAGAACCGAAGTAACTGTAGGTGTAGGAATTCGCTGCCACGCCTCAAGACAGACGTTTCGCAAGAAGTGTGCATCATGAGGCGCCATGTTTTCTGGCAAGTAAGTCCACGCAAGAAGCACTGAAGCGGTTTGTACATAGCCCATATTATGCTTGTCGTCACTGATCTGTTCGTGGAAAACCGAACACGTTCCGGCTTCTTATGAGGTATCGGAAGTTGTTTAGTAAATCGTGACCAGATCAGTAGGATGCTATGCGCTACATTCCTATTATATATGCGAACGCAATAACGCGCAAGTATGTTCTTGTCGCGGGTGTGTTCAGAAATGGGGGCGAATCTCTTAGCCAGGCTCACCGCTACAGCA
>JBNGDU010000217.1:0-13320 GCA_049975025.1 Anaerolineae bacterium | reverse complement strand
CTCTCGAACAAGAGAGGGGGCCGCTGGATTTGCTTGAACTTCAGCGGGCGTGGGCCAGGCGGCGCCAAGCCTCCGCAAGGGCTGTGGAGACATCGCCGGCTGCCGTGCCGGCCTCGCCAATGTCAACGCTGACGATCTCCCCGGCCAGGCCATGAAGGAACGCGCCGGTCACCGCGGCCTCGAAAGCATCCAGTCCCTGGGCGCGCATCGCGACGATCGCCCCCGCGAGCACATCCCCCGTGCCTGCAGTGCTAAGCGCTGAGTTGGCAAAGGGCAGGACCACGGGCTGACGGTTGGGACCGGCGACGACGGTGAAGGCCCCCTTAAGTACGATGACCTGTTGCCACTCATCGGCCCAGGTCTGGGCGGTAGCCAGGCGATTCGCCTGGATCTCGGACGGTGTGCTGTCGATAAGGCGCGCCATCTCCCCGGGGTGGGGGGTGAGAACCGTACCTGCTGGCAGGTGATCTGGCCAGTCGGGTATCTCGCTGAGCAAGTTGAGCCCGTCGGCATCGATGATCAACGGTGGTAGATCTTGGGGCACATTCTCGTCACCGACGCCCTCTTCTGTGTCTCCTTTGATGAAGCCGGTGCTCCGCCTTCGGTCGTGTGGGTTGAGCAGACTCTCGAGGAAGTCGTGCGTCTCCGATGTGCGGCCCAGTCCGGGGCCGACCAGGAGAGCCGAATAGCCATCAACGTGCTTCAGCAGGACAGGGGTTGCGTGTTCGTTGAGCACACCCAGCGAGTGGGGCAAGAGCACGTACGTTACCTCGGGCGCAGATGAGACGACAGCGGTGTGGAGGACGGCTGGGATGGCTAGGGTCACGAGGCCCGTGCCAGCCCTGACCGCCGCGGTGGCGGCCAGAATGGCCGCACCGGTGTAGTTTGTCGAACCCGCCGCGACCATAGCCTTCCCAAAGGTGCCCTTGTGCGCATCGAGGGGGCGCGGCGGGAGCCAGTCGCGGATCAGGTCCGGCGTAGCCAGCTCCGGACCCTCGGGTATCGCCAGGCTATCGGGTAAGCCGATGTCGGCGACGAGCAGGTCTCCGACGTACGCTGCGCCGGGCAGCTGGAAGTGGCCCCATTTCGGCATGGCAAAGGTGACGGTGAGATGGGCCTTGAGCGCCAGGTCATCGACCTCGCCCGTGTCAAAGTCCAGGCCACTGGGGCCGTCAACAGCCACGATCTTTGGGTGCTCCTCCGGCGCGGGCGGCACACGCCGGACGCGGGTGAGCGTCCGGTCAGGTGGCGTGTTGAGTATCTCGTGGACTGTTTCGAGGACATTGGCGATCGTCCCCCGGATAGGAGGCGTGGCGCCGGTACCGAGTAGAGCGTCCACAATCACATCGGCTTGAGCGACGAGTCTCCGCAGGGTCTCCCCGTTCCTGTCAGAGCGAGCTACAAGCATCCGCACGCCTTGCTCCTTGGCCTTTCGGTAGACCGGATCCGCTTCAGCTTCGCGCTCTCGCGAGAGATAGGCCGTCACCTCAGCGCCTGCGGCCTCGAGATGTCGGGCGGCGACAAGGCCATCGCCGCCGTTGTTGCCGGGTCCGACCAGGACCAAGATACGCCTGCCGCGGGTTGTGCCGGACAGGATCTGTTGTCGAATTGCGTTGGCCAACCCCAGGCCAGCCAGCGCCATCATTTTCCCGTAGGTATGGCCCGCTGCATCGGCTTCGGACTCCAGCGTTTGTATCTCAGACACAGACAGTATGCGCATATGGGGTTACACCTCCATGGTGGATCTTATAGCTGCAGCTAAGCCTGAACGTTGGGCAGTGGGAAATGGTGTGAGGCTTCATCACCCGTCGCCTGGCGCAAGAGCGCGATGGCGTGAGGGAGCACCTGGACGATCGCGCGCAAGTTTTCCACGGCACCTTTAGGGCTACCCGGCAAGTTGACGATCAGCACGCCGCTGCGAATCCCACAGACGCTGCGAGACAGCATCGCATAGGGTGTGACCTGTAGCGACGCCGCACGCATGGCCTCGGCGAGGCCGGGCGCCTCCCGCTTGATAGCGTCTCGAGTGGCTTCCGGGGTCACGTCGCGCGGTGCGAAGCCGGTGCCGCCGGTGGTCAGGATGAGATCAACCTCGCCCCCATCAGCCCAGCTTATCAAACGATTGGCAATCTGCGTGCGCTCGTCAGGGACCACCGTCTCCCTCACTATCTCGGCCTGAAGGGCCCTCGTCACAAGTTCCACCAGGGCAGGGCCACTCTTGTCCTCGTAGACGCCCTCGGCGGCGCGGTCACTTACCGTGAGTATAGCGACGCGCATCTGACTCTGTGGCATCTTGCTACTCTTCTCCGACCAGTGAAGCCCACTCGCCGTGAATACCCTCTTCGGTGACGCCGTAGTAGACACGGAGTTTGCCATTCTCCCGTTGCACGAGGTCCCACCGGACGCGATTTCGGTACTCCCGCTGTCTCCAAATACCGATGTTATCGTTCCAGTCCACCTGCTGGGGATTGACCGGGTTCTTCTCAGTTTGCTCGATCGCGTAACGCCAGAGGTGACGAGCTGAGCGCCGGGTCACGTTGTTGACCAGGTTGCCATTGCGGAGATCGCGCATGGTGTAGTAGCGTGTGTTGTTGCGCTCGGCGATTTCGGCGATCTCGACGCCGGTTCGAGGTGGTGCTAGGGCCTTGGGTTCCTCTGGTTTCTGAGGCTGCGCCTGCGCCTGAGGTTGTTCCGCTCTCTCTTCCTCCTCGGGAATGATTGAAGGGGCGCCGCCAGAACCCCGCTTGACCAATCCGACGATCTCGTCCCTTACGGCGACGGTCGTCTCGGCCTCACTGCGAATGTAGATCTCGCTCTCATCCATCGCATAGGGTGGGAGCGTGCCGCGGGGCACGATGATGCGCACAACCTTGATGCTCTGGGTCTCCTGAACGTCGGCGGTGATTTTCAGCTCGGGGGTGACGCGTTCCTGGACTTCCTGCTTGAAGAGGTTCACCACGCGCGTAGGGGCTGCACCCACGCCGGTCGGCGGTCGTTTGGGATCCGCGGGCACGCCGATGTAGAGCGTCCCGCCGTTCGTGTTCGCAAAAGCGCAGATGTCGGCGATGATGGCATCACGATAGCCGCCGCGTCGGCTGTAACGCTCGTGGAATTCCTGGACTATGTTCGGGCCTTCCTCTCTCGCTGCCTGCACGTAGTCCACAGGATTTGCCTGGGGCCGGTAGGGACGGGTGCGGGCGAAATCGTCACCCAAGAAGACCTCGCGCAGCGCCTCGAACGAGTGCTCACGCATCAGTACTTCGGTGACGCGATCCCCGACGCCCAGGTGACGGGACTTCTCTGAAGCTCGGGTCAGCCGGTGGGAATCGGACCCCTGAATACAACGCATCCGGCGGGGATACTCCGGCTTCGAGCCATCAAAGAACCTTGCCGTCGTCTTGCGGCCCTTTTTCTCCAAGTCTGTGACCTCAAGGGCGTGCAAGTGCTCGTCCTGAGTAAAGGCGATACGCGTCTGACCGCCGAACAGGATTCCCTGTAATGCTACGCCGTGCGACGAGTTGGCGTGTGCTGCAATGACAATGCCGCCTGCTTCATCAATCAATCGATAGGCTGTCAGCACATCTGAAGTAGCGCCTACATCGGTGGCTCCCTCGTCCAGCTTGCCCGGCGGGATATTCAACTTCAGCAACAGAAACTCGAGATCCCTTACAGAGGTGTCCGACGGAAAAACGCCCAGAATGTGGAACCCAAATGTAGCTGTGAACTCGAACCCTTTCAACAGCAAGACCCGTTTGGTCAGCCGCCTGTACTCTTCCAGACGCTGTCGCTCGATGTTCGTGAGCCGATCCAGTCGCTCCAAAAGCTCCAAATTCTCAATCTCATCTTCCATTCTTCGATAACCGGAGACGGTGTTGTGATCGGTGAAGGCTATGATGTCAAGATCCTTACGCTCCGCCTCCCGCAACAGATCTAGGTACGTGATGTTATCCTGCTGAAAGTCCGCCGAAGCCGGCGAATGGATGTGAAGGTCCATCTTGTACCATTGATCTTGGGATTGCTTATTGCTTGTTCGTCTTTTTCTTCCCATTCTACACTCTTCCTAACCTCCCTATTGTACAAACGCGTGTTCATAGGTTTCCCCTCCGGCTCGCAACTTCGAGCGGATGGGGTGCCAAGCCAAGTCATGCTAGCCATCTTCGTGTTCGGCCAGCATGTGGTTGATGCGCTCGATGACCTGGGTGGGACGAAAGGGCTTCAAGATGAAGCTGTCCGCCCCGACCTTCCGGGAGTGGAGCTCATGATCCATGCCGGATGCCACCAAGACCGGAACGTCCTTCAATTCGTCGTCCTGGTCGAGCTCCGTAAGGACCTCCGACACGTCGCCGCCGGCGAGGTGGTAATCCAGCATAATAAGTGCCGGACTCTCCTGCCGGGCGACTGCCAGGATCTGTTCCGGGCGTGACACCGTGACAACTTCGTGGCCCTCGAGTTCCATCAAGGTTTCCATCAAATGAAGCATCACAGCATCATCTTCTGCCACGAGAATCTTGACCATCAAATCCTAACTCCCGATGAAGACCGGGCTCTGCGCACCACAGCTCTCTCCTTCGCAGGTTCTAATCAATAGTGTTGTTCGTCTCATAACGTCCGCTTACATCAGGAGAGACCGTGCTTGTTGTCTTCTATGCTCACACGTTTTGTCAAATAGTTTGCTTAATAACCTGCAACGTTATTCTACCATACTTCTGGCTTGACGAGTATGGTGACATCGAGCGGGGCGTGTTACGCAGTGGGGGTGAATGACCAAGTTGGCCCAGCGTACTCGCCGGGACGGCAGTTTCCGTCCCCCGCGTAACACGCCCTTGAGTCTTGAGCGTTTGTCTGGATCGACGGTCTGGGGTAGAATAGCCTGTGTTTATATCTTGAGTCACGGTTCATTCGAATCCAATCATGCAAATCTGTCCTTATCAAAGAGGTGAGTGATGAGAAGTTTCGTCGTCGTGACCGACAGCACAGCGAATCTGTCGCAGGATTTGGTCAAGGAGTATGATGTTCCGGTCATCCCCCTTAATGTCCACTGGGGGGGTGAATCCTACCTAGATGGGGTGACGCTTGGCGCGGAGACCTTCTACCGGTGGTTACGGGAGCGTGACGACTTTCCCAAGACCTCCCAACCGTCGGCGGGGGCGTTCATTGACTTCTTCACCGATGTCGCCGGGCGCTATGACACAAACACCATCTTAGGCGTTTTCATTTCCTCGGATATGAGCGGCACGCTGGCGTCTGCTGAACAGGCCAAGGTGCACCTAGCCGAGCAGGCACCGGATCTCCGGATCGAACTCGTGGATTCACGATCGGTTTCCATGGGGCTGGGTCTACAGGTCCTGGTCGCGGTTCGCGCTGCCCTGGCCGGCAAGACGGTGAAGGAAGGCGTGGAGGCCGTTGAGCAATGCCGTAGCCGTCTACACGTTATCTTTGCAGTTGATACATTGGAGTTCCTGCACCGAGGCGGACGGATTGGCGGCGCAGCACGGCTCTTGGGCTCCGCTTTGAACCTCAAGCCTGTCTTGACGGTCGAGGATGGCCGAGTTGAGGCCTTGGAGAAGGTTCGCAGTCGTCGTAAGTCGCTCCGGCGCGTCATCCAAATCGCCGAAGAGCGCCTGGGGGGACAGCGCCCGGTGGAAGTAGCGATCATGCATGCCGAAGCTGAGGAAGACCTACCGTGGTTCATAGAGCGGGTCGTGGCCAAGTTCAACCCGGGGCGACTCTATGAGCAGGTGTTGACACCGGTTGTGGGCACACATGGTGGTCCCGGCACCATCGGCTTGGCTTTCCACACTTGGGAGGGCGACCATGCGAGCCGTGGACCTGATTGAGAAGAAGCGGGACGGCGAACGCCTCACCCGTGGCGAGATCCAGTTTTTCGTGGAGGGCTACACAGAGGGAGAGATTCCGGACTATCAAGCCTCCGCTCTGTTGATGGCCATTGTGCTGCAGGGAATGGATGACGAGGAGACGAAGGCCCTGACCTTGGCAATGGCCCGCTCGGGGGATATGTTGGACTTGAGCGATGTCGCTGACGTGGTCGTGGACAAGCACTCGACCGGTGGGGTGGGTGACAAGGTCAGTCTTGTCGCCACGCCGGCAGTTGCTGCCGCCGGACTTCCCGTGGGGAAGATGTCCGGGCGGGGCTTGGGCTTTTCGGGAGGGACCCTGGACAAGCTGGAGTCCATTCCCGGCTATCGCGTGGACCTGACAGTGGAGGAGTTCAAAGCACAACTGCGTGACGTCGGCATCGTGTTGACCGGTCAGTCAGCGCGGCTGGCCCCGGCCGATGGCAAGTTGTACGCCTTACGGGATGTGACCGGCACGGTGCCTAGCCTGCCGCTTATCGTCAGTTCGATCATGAGCAAGAAGATCGCAGCCGGTGCTGATGCGATCGTGCTCGACGTGAAGGTGGGCAGCGGAGCGTTCATGCGCACCTTGGATCAAGCGCGGGAGCTCGCAGAGGCTATGGTCCGTATCGGACAGGCGGTGGGGCGTAGGGTGGCAGCCCATATCGGGGATATGAACCAGCCACTCGGTCGGGCGGTGGGCAACAGCCTGGAGGTGCGAGAGGCCCTGGACACGCTGCGGGGTGGCGGGCCGGAGGATCTGGTTCAGCACTGTCTGCGGATCGCCGGCGAGATGCTCCATTTGGGCGGACGGGTCGACAATCTGGAGGCCGGCATAGCTCGCGCGTCAGAGACTATTGAGAGCGGCGCCGCCCTGGCGAAGTTCAGGGAGTTGGTCGAAGCGCAGGGTGGCGATGTGGCTTACATCGATGATCTCGACCTCTTTCCCAAGAGCCCGGTGATCGAGACGGTATGCGCGCCGGCCTCCGGCTATGTGCGTGGGATGGAGGCGAATGAGATCGGGATGGCCGTGGTCGGTCTTGGTGGCGGTCGGGAGAAGAAGGGGGAGCCCATCGATCACAAGGTGGGCATCGTGATGTGCGTGGAGGTTGGCGACAAGGTGGCGCGGGGGCAACCGCTCTTCGTCGTACATGCTAACGACGCAGATAGCGAGGCCGAGGCTTCGGAGCGTGTTCTCAATGCCATCCATCTTGGCGATGCGCCTGCCGAAGCGCTACCGCTATTCTACGATCGCATCACCTAGCGTGACTTTGTCATTCAGTCTTGGCGTGCTATAATGCAGCTCAGTTGCTCGGGGAGGAAAAGCGAGAATGCAGACATATCTTAATTTGGCACAGATCATCCTTAGTTTGGCGCTTGTGGCGCTGGTCTTACTTGAGGTGCGCAGCAGCGGCATGGGTGGCGTCTTTGGTGGTGCACAGTCCAGCCTCATTCGCAAGCGACGTGGTCCGGAGCTGCTCCTGTTTCGGCTCACCGTTATCACGTCGGTGCTCTTTTTCTTGGTCGCCATTGTCAACGTCTTGTTTTCCAGCTAATGGACGGCGTTGATTGACCAAAGGACGAGAATCGGTGGTCGGACGTTGGGACGACCTACGAGTCGTCCTTTTTGTTTGTCTCCACTTGCCGGGGCGTGACGCCGCCTAGTCAAGGATATCGCGATGTTTAGACGCATTGGTTGGCAGGTGTTGTTGGTGGGCATAGGCTTCCTCGTGGCTGCCTCGATATTGGCCTACATGGCATCGACCTACACGACGGAATTCCGCCCTGCCCCCGGCGGCACCTACGTAGAGAGCGTGGGTGGATACCCTCAGTCGCTGAATCCGTTGCTCAGCTTTTACAACGACGCCGACAATGATGTAGTGGCTCTGGTTTTCAGCGGATTGACAAGGCTCGATATGCACGGCGATGTCGTACCGGATCTGGCGACAGGCTGGGAGATCGAAGAGACGGGGATCACCTATACGTTCCAGCTCAATCGCGACGTGCTCTGGCACGATGGTTATCCCTTTACCGCCAGCGATGTTGTCTTCACTACCGAGCTTCTCCAGGATCCAGACTATCCCGGCCCACCGGACATCGGCGAGCTATGGCGCTCGGTTGAGGTCACACAGATCGATCGTTACACAGTCCAGTTTGTGCTCCGCGAGCCGTACGCGCCCTTCCTCGACTACACGACTATCGGTCTTCTACCGGAGCACATCCTTGACGGTACCACCGCTGCAGACTTGACGCGTCTCGACTTCAATCGAGAGCCTGTCGGGACGGGGCCATTTCGATTCTCGAGTCTTGAACTCGGGGATGGTCACATTTCCGCGGTGACTCTGAAACGTTTTTCCCGATACTATGGCGAGGACGCTTTCCTGGAGACGATCGTGCTGCGCTTCTACCCGACGCCCCGAGCTGCTTTTGAAGCCTACCAGGATGGGCTTGTCGAGGGCGTGGCGCGTATCACACTGGATCTCCTGCCGGAAGCTTTCGCGGCACCCGATTTGCGGCTCTACTCGGCCTCAACATCGGAGATGGCGATGATTTACCTCAATCATCTCGTCACGGACACGCTGCCGTTTGCGGACAGACGTGTCCGGCAGGCCCTGTACTACGGGCTGGATCGAGAGGCGCTGGTCAGCGATGTCATGATGGGGCAAGCGGTTCTGCCCCAGTCCCCGCTACTGCCCGGCACGTGGGCCTATGCCACGGAAGGGGTACCCAGCTACGACTATGATCCGGCACAGGCTGAGACGCTCCTTAGCGATGCCGGCTGGCGGCGTGATGCGGTCACTGAGACGTTGCGGAATGAGACAGGGCAGCCGTTGAGTTTCTCTCTGGCGGCCGCGAACGAGCCGCAGAATCTCGCCGTGGCGCGTTCGGTTGCCGAGTATTGGCAGCGCCTGGGCATCTCGGTCACCGTCGAGGCTGTGCCACCCCTGGCATTGAGTGGCGTACTTGATTCTCGTACCTATGAGGCTGCCCTGGCGCGACTGGTCATTCCGGGCGATCCAGACCCTTACCCGTTTTGGCACGAGACTCAGGCTCTACCTGGTCAGGGCCAGAACTACGCCGGTTTCCGACATCGCAGGATGAGCGAGTTGGTTGAGCAGGCGCGGATCACTGTGAAGCGCGATGAGCGGCTGCAGCTGTACCGAGAGTTCCAACAGCTCTTCATGGAGGAAGTCCCCGCACTCCCGCTGTACGTGCCGATCTATACCTATGCGATGGACACGCGGGTTAACGGTGGCCAGCTTGGGCCGTTGATGCGGCCCGGCGACCGTTTTCTGACGGTCTCCGATTGGTACGTCTTGCAACGACGGGTGGTGGCGGCTCAACAGGAGGGCGCACGAGAGTAGGGCGCCCCGCTGTGTAACAACTTCTTGCATCCTACATGCTTTACTGTATACTTACCGAAGTGTAACTCTAAGCACAAGTTCGGAGGGAAAGAATGGCAAAAAAGTGGGTTTATCTGGCTCGTAACGGCATGGACGCATTCGAAGAGAAGCTGGGCCGTGAGCCAACGATTGATGAGGCGAAGGAGCTCTTCGGCGGCAAAGGTGCCGGCTTGATGGCGATGACTGAGTCTGGCGCCCCTGTGCCTCCCAGCTTCACCATCACCACGGAAGCCTGTGTCGAATACATGGAGACAGATGAGTTCCCCGAGGGGATGTGGGAGCAAACGCTAGAGGCGCTCAAGGATATTGAGGAACAGACCGGCAAGACATTTGGTGGTTCCGATAATCCGCTGTTGGTCTCGGTGCGCTCCGGTGGGCGCCAATCGATGCCCGGTATGATGGACACCGTCCTCAACCTGGGGCTGAACGAGGAGACACGGGCCGCTCTAGCAGAGCTGACCGGCAATGAATGGTTCTCATACGACGCTTATCGTCGTTTCATCACGATGTTTTCCGACATCGTCATGGGCTACGATCGTCTCTACTTTGAGGAGAAGCTGGAGCATCTCAAAGAGCGCGAGGGCGTTGAGACGGATCCTGAGGTCAGCCTTGAGGGGCTGAAGTGGCTGGTTGGGGAATACAAGAAGATGTACAAGGATCGCTTTGGTGAGGATTTCCCCACGGATCCACATAAGCAATTGGATCTGTCCATCAAGGCGGTTTTCGATTCATGGAACGCCCCGCGGGCGATTGCCTATCGCGAGCACGAAGGCATTCCTCACCACTGGGGCACGGCAGTCAACGTCTGCACCATGGTCTTCGGCAACATGGGCGATGATTCGGCAACCGGTGTGGCGTTCAGCCGCAGCCCCAGCACAGGCGAGCACGAGTACCTCTACGGTGAGTTCCTCGTCAATGCGCAGGGCGAGGACGTGGTAGCAGGTATTAGAACCCCGCAGCAGATCAGCCTTGAGGGTTCGCGTGATTGGGCGGAGCGCCAAGGTGTCTCCGAGGAAGTCCGCGCCAAGAGATACCCCAGCCTCGAGGAGTTGATGCCCGACACCTACCAAGAATTCCTGGAGATCGTCGATGCGCTGGAACAGTATTATCGAGATATGCAGGACATGGAGTTCACGGTCGAGCGCGGGAAGCTGTGGATGCTTCAGACCCGGACGGGCAAGCGCACAGCCGCGGCGCACGTCAAGATCGCGGTCGACCTGGCGCTTGAGGGCGTCATCGACAAAGAGGAAGCGCTGATGCGCGTCGAGGGCGAGCACGTCGAGCAGTTGCTGCGCCCAGCGTTCGATCCCGATGCGGACAAGGCGGCCATCGCCAGAGGGCTCAACGCCTCCCCTGGCGCCGCCGTTGGCAAAGCGGTCTTCAACGCCGATCGGGCGCAGGAGATGGCTGACGCTGGCGACGACGTCATACTGGTCCGGCCCGAGACAGCACCGGACGACGTGCCGGGTATGCTGGCCTCCAAGGGCGTCCTGACCCAGAAGGGTGGCGCTACCTCGCATGCCGCGGTTGTGGCTCGTGGCAGCAACCTGCCTTGTGTCGCTGGATGTGGCGAGATTAGCGTGGATGTGAATCGCCGACGATTCACGACCGATGAGGGTGTCGTGGTCCAGGAAGGCGACATGATCTCGATTGACGGGTTCACCGGCGAGGTCTTCGTCGGCGGCGTCCCGATGATTGAGAGCCGCTACGAGGATCAGGCGGATCTGATCAAGTTGCTGGAGTGGGCGGATGCGGTTCGGGTTCTGGGTGTTCGCACTAACGCGGACTATCCGGAGGACGCCCAGCGCGCCGTTGACTTCGGCGCCGAGGGTATCGGCCTGACCCGCACCGAGCATATGTTCTTCGATGAGCGTGCCCGTGAAGCCGTGGTCCGCATGATCATGGCCGAGACCGATGAGGCACGTGAGGAAGCGCTCAACGATATGTTGCCCTTCCAGGAACAGGACTTTGAGGGTCTCTTCGAGGCGATGGACGGCAAGCCGGTCATCATGCGCCTGATCGACCCCCCGATGCACGAGTTCCTGCCCAATCGTGAGGAGCTGACGGACGAGGTCTACAACCTCAAGATGGAGATCCTTGCCAATGCCACCAGCTTCGATGAACTCGACACGCTACGGGCAGAACTCGAGCAGAAGGAGCGAATCCTTCATGTGATCGAGAGTATGTGGGAGATCAACCCGATGATGGGCCTGCGTGGCTGCCGCGCCGGCATAATGTACAAGGGCTTGACCGAGATGCAGACGCGCGCCTACTTCCAGGCAGCCTGCCGCTGTGCTAAGCGCGGTGTCGATGTCCATCCCGAGGTCATGATCCCCTTGGTCGGACACGTGAACGAGCTGAAGCTCGAGCGCGAGAAGCTGGTAGCCGTGGCCGAAGAGGTGATGGAAGAAGAGGGCATTCGGGTACCGTCGATCTTCGGTACGATGATCGAGATTCCGCGTGCTGCGCTGACGGCCGACAAAGTCGCTGAGCACGCGCAGTTCTTCTCCTTCGGCACCAACGACCTAACGCAGATGACCTACGGCTTCAGCCGCGATGATGCTGAGGGCAAGTTCTTGCTCGATTACGTCGAGAAGGGCATCCTGCCTGAGAACCCCTTCCAGGTTCTCGATCAGGAAGGCGTCGGCCGCTTGATGGAGATTTGTGTTGAGGAAGGCCGCGCTGCGAATCCCGACATCGAGATCGGTATCTGTGGCGAGCACGGCGGCGAACCGAAGTCGATCGACTTCTGCCACCGGCTGGGCCTGGACTACGTGAGCTGCTCGCCCTTCCGCGTTCCGATCGCCCGCCTGGCTGCTGCTCAGGCTGCGATCCGAAACGGAGATACGCAGTAGCTTCCGCGCTAATCGCTAGCAGGAAACTGACGGCGCGCCACCCGGGTGGCGCGCCGTTTTTGCATCCGGTCATCGCCAAAGGTTGCGACGCAGTTGGCAAAGCGGATGGAGAGCGGCTTCCTTCAGTGCAGGATCCAGAGAGCTCTACGCACGAACACGGCCGAAGGGCAGTGCGCCTCGCTGCGACTCGGAAGGGGGCCGGACGCTAGGTGGTCAAATCCGTCTGGTACCAGAGCTGGTTGGCCTCGGTCAGGATAGAACCGACGCGGCTCGCATACGCGGCTCGGATCTCGCGGTGCAAGGGCACCTGTTCCAGATATGTCCGACGGAAGCGGCTGTCGGCCGGGATCAGACTCTGCTTGCGCATCATCTCGTCATAGGCGCGACGTAGGTACCGGACTGCCAAGTCCTGCTGCTGGTTGGCGGCGAGCGCCTGGCTATATCTGAACAAGACCTCCTCGCTAACGCACTCGATGATCTGAGCGAAACCGAAGCGCTGGTAAATCTCGTAGGCCCGTTCCGCTGACCGGAGTGCTTCCTTAAGGTAGCTTTGGCGCGCCTCGTCTTCATCGGAGGTCTGCACGAGCCCCAGGTAAGCCAGGGTTGCCTGACATTGCGCGGCCATTTCGTACTGCAGTGAGACCAGCGGGCTCTGCTCCACCAACTCAACGATCTCCTGAACACACCTCAGGGTCGCTCTCAGATGCTTGGCTATCTCTGTGGCGCTTCCACGCGTGGCGGCGCGCGCTCCCCGTGCGTTACTGAGCCTGGCGCAGACCAGTTTGAAGCTAGCTTGCGCCCGATCCGTGACCGGCTCGCCAATATCGCGGATCGTATCGAAGGTCTCCTGTGCTCCGGTATGATCCGCCTGGGCTATCTGGATCTGAGCGATGTGAAAGAGGGGATGGACCTCGTCTTGGGTACCCCGGAGAATGCGACGACACTCCTCAAGCAAGTTCAGTCCGGTTGTGTAGTCGCCGAGGTAGATCCCGATAATCCGCCCACAGGCCTGGAGGGCTTGGCTTTCCATCGGGCGGTGCCCGATCTCCCGGCTGGCGTGAAGGCGTTCCTGCTGGTACTCGGTCAACAGACGATAGTAGTCGCCGCTGCGCTCGTACTCCAGGCCGAGTAGGTTGAGGAGGGCCATCTGCACAACCTTGTCCTCGATGCCCTCGCTCATCGCCAGGGCTGCAGCTGCCTCCAGAT
>JBNGDU010000216.1:12654-13432 GCA_049975025.1 Anaerolineae bacterium | reverse complement strand
GATGTACAAACCGCCTTCCCGGAAGCTGAGGTGGGGCGATAGGGTCTGCTGAAGAGCGCCCCTCGAGCTCAGAGCGGCTTCCGGGAAGGTACCACCCAAACCCTCACATTCCATGTGTCACACTTCACGTTCAGATTGCACCTTGACAGCTTCGCCGCCATACTGTATAATCTTGGTTAATTCAACGAGCAGATTGCGAGCAAGTGCATGTTGACCGGTAAAATGATGATGATTGTCGTTCTTCGCAGCCTCCTTGTCCTTATTCTAGGGAAGGAGTCCTAACGCGTTGGGCGGAGATCAACATCACCGGAAGCCAAGAGCCGCCCAAAGAGGCGGCTTAAGTTTTTTGTAGGCGATTCACCGACCTTAATCACACCATAACACCGGCCTAATGTGCCATTAACAGTATCGGCCTAGACTTGTGTGAGCCAAGTTCGTACAGGACAAGTTCGTGGATGGAGAACCATCTAAGCATGAAGACCGCAGAAGCGCATCGATATAGCCAGACAGCCCGTCGGATTGAGACGGCTGTCGCCGCCCTCGAGGGACCTGAGGCCCAGGACACCATGGGCCTGCTCATCCTTGTTGTCGTTATTATCGTGCTCCTGCTTACCGGCAGGAGCTGGGGCGGTTAACTTGGCGAAGATAAGCCCGCGATAGCACTAGAAGCAAGCTAAGCCAACAAGAAGCCGCCCACAGGGCGGCTTTTTTTGTTACCAGCCAAGATCAGGTCGGACAGTGGCATTCGGAAGTGGTATCAGGTGCATGCCTATCAGGG
>JBNGDU010000216.1:2796-12644 GCA_049975025.1 Anaerolineae bacterium | reverse complement strand
GATGGGGAAGACAGGGGCACAGATTGTGTGGGAGATGTTCAAAAACGAGGGGGTGGACGTGGTCTTTGGCATCCCGGGTGGCGCCATTATGCACACCTACCACCCCCGGCAGGATTACGGTATCCACCACGTGTTGATGCGTCACGAGCAGTGCGCGGCGCACGCTGCGGATGGCTACGCCCGAGTCTCGGGCAAAGTAGGCGTGGCGATGGCGACCTCGGGGCCGGGTGCCACTAACCTGGTCACCGGGATCGCGACGGCCGCGATGGACTCCGTGCCGATGGTCTGCATCACGGGGCAGGTACCCACGTCCCTCATCGGGACCGACGCTTTCCAGGAGACCGATATCACCGGTATCACGTTGCCGATCACCAAGCACAACTACTTGGTCACGGATGTCGCCGACCTAGCCCATACCATCCACGAGGCCTTCTACATCGCACGGAGCGGACGCCCAGGCCCTGTTCTGATCGACCTACCCAAGGACGTGCAGATAGCTGAAACCGAGTTCGTCGCACCTGACAACGGCATCGATCTGCCCGGCTATCATCCCAGTGGCGCCGGCGATCCGGAGTTGGTTAAGCAAGCCGCGGAACTGATCAACCAGGCGGAACGGCCCATGATACTGGCCGGGCACGGCGTCCTCATGTCGGGCGCGATGGACGCGCTGAAGAAGTTCGTCGAGAAGACCGAGACGCCCGTTGGCCTTACCCTCCTGGGCAAAGGCGGATTCCCCGAATCGCACCCATTGGCGCTCGGTATGATGGGTATGCACGGCGAGGCCTATGTCAACAAGGCGATCCAGGAAGCTGATCTCATCTTGGCCTTCGGCATGCGGTTCGACGACCGCGTGACCGGTAAGCTGGCATCCTACGCCCCCAACGCGAACCGCATCCACATTGACGCCGACGCCGCGGAACTCAACAAGATCGTGCAGGTGGATGTTCCCATCCTTGGAGATCTGAAACAGGTTCTGGAGCAGTTGTTGCCTCAGGTCGAGGAACAGAAACACCCCGCCTGGGTCGACCGGATCAACGAATGGCGCGGAGAAAGCCACCGCAGGGATATCCTGAACCGCCCCGAGAACGGTCACCTTGTCGCCGCTCACTTCATCAACGAGATCTGGGAAGCGACCGAGGGCGAGGCCATCGTGGTCACGGACGTGGGGCAGCATCAGATGTGGGCCGCTCAGTACTACCTGAACGATGTGCCGCACTCGATCGTGACGTCCGGCGGCCTTGGCACGATGGGATTCGGCCTTCCCGCCGCGATTGGAGCGCGGTTTGGACAGCCCGACCGCGAAGTCTGGGCCATCGTGGGGGATGGCGGCTTCCAGATGACGCTGCCCGACCTGGGTACCGTGGTCCAGGAACAATTGCCCATCAAGATCGCGTTATCCAACAACAACTACCTGGGCATGGTGCGCCAGTGGCAAGAGCTCTTCTACGACAAGCGTTACGAAGCTACTCGGCTCCTCAACCCGGACTTCGTGAAACTTGTGGAAGCCTATGGCATCAAAGCGTGGCGCGCGAGGACCCGCGAGGAGTCCCGCGAGGCTATTGGGGAAGCGCGGGCGTACGACGGACCCGCGTTCATTGAGTTCCAGATCGCCGAGGAGGGTGAGGATGGCAACGTCTACCCAATGGTGCCCTCTGGCGCAGCGCTGGACGAGATGATTCGCCGATCACACCAGGTCGCCGAGACCGAGTAAGGCAGGGATAAGGAGGAAGAGATGCAAAGCACATTAGTCGCCTTGGTAGAAGACAAGCCCGGGGTGCTCAACCGGGTCGCAAGCTTGTTTCGACGCCGCGCTTTCAATATCGAAAGCCTGGCCGTAGGACACACGGAAGAACCAGGCGTCAGTCGGATGACGATCGTCGTTGACAGCAGCCGCACCGACGCCCAGAAGGTCGTTCAGAATCTATACAAACTGGTGAACGTGATCCACGTTGAGGACGTCACCGAGAAGCCGTCCGTGATGCGGGATCTGGCCCTCATCAAGGTACGAGCCGAGGATGGCACCACCCGATCGCAGATCATGCAGATCGTCGAGACTTTCCGGGCCCGTGTCGTCGACGTTTCCCTCAAAACCTTGATGATTGAGGTGACAGGCACCGACGAAAAGCTCGAAGGACTCATCGAAGTCCTGCGACCCTACGGCATCCTGGAGTTAGTGCGCACCGGTCGCGTCGCCATGGTGCGCGGGGGTAACGGTCTAGAGCCGAAGACAACAGCCTAGCGCACCCGTGCGCGGGGGTAACGGTCTAGAGCCGAAGACAACAGCCTAGCGCACCCGTGCGCGGGGGTAACGGTCTAGAGCCGAAGACAACAGCCTAACGTGCGTGTACCAGCTGCAGTTGGGGGATCGCGACGTGACTTTTCACTCTTGATCCCCTTCCTGCGCAGCGATAGGCAGCGACCAACCAGAAAGCACATCAGGAACACGAGATAGGAGCAAGGAGGAGAGATATGGCAAAGATCAACTTCGGTGGTGTGACAGAAGAAGTCGTGACTCGGGACGAGTTCCCCCTGGAGAAGGCACGAGATGTCCTTAAGGACGAGGTCGTCGTAGTGCTCGGATATGGCGTGCAGGGTCCGGCGCAATCATTGAACATGCGAGACAACGGCATTGACGTCATCGTTGGACAGTGGAAGGGCGATCCGGCCGCCTGGGACAAGGCAGTCGCCGACGGTTGGGTGCCGGGCAAGACGCTCTTCGAACTTGAGGAAGCCACCGAGCGTGGCACCATCGTCCAGTATCTGGTCTCCGACGCCGCTCAGATGTTGACCTGGCCGAGGCTCAAGCCGCACCTGAGCGAGGGCGACGCGCTCTACTTCTCGCACGGCTTCTCAATCGTCTACGGCGATCAGACGGGCGTCGTGCCCCCTGAGGACGTCGACGTCATTATGGTCGCACCCAAGGGCTCCGGCACCAGCGTCCGAGCGAATTTCCTGGCCGGCGCCGGCATCAACGCCAGTTACGCTGTGGAACAGGATTACACCGGCAGAGCCCAGGAGCGCGCGATTGCCATCGGCATCGCTATCGGTTCCGGCTATCTCTTCCCCACAACCTTCGAGAAGGAGGTCCACAGCGACCTGACCGGGGAGCGAGGCGTCCTGATGGGCGCGCTGGCCGGCATCATGGAGGCGCAGTACAACGTGCTGCGCGAGCACGGTCACAGCCCCAGCGAGGCGTTTAACGAGACCGTCGAGGAGCTAACCCAGAGTCTCATCCGCCTGGTTGACAGAAATGGCATGGACTGGATGTACGCGAACTGCAGCACAACGGCCCAGCGCGGCGCGCTGGACTGGCTGCCGCGGTTCCGCGATGCCGTCGCCCCGGTCTTTGACGAGCTCTACGAGAGCGTGGTCTCCGGTGAGGAGACGCGCATCGTCCTGGAGGCCAACACCGCTGATGACTACAGAGAGCGGCTCGAAGAGGAGCTTCGCGAGATGCGCGAGTCAGAGATGTGGCAGGCTGGCGCGGCTGTACGCTCGCTGCGACCGGAGAACTGGGGCGAGTAGGAAAGAGACAACTGTGACACGGGATTGGGGATCAGACTGCCGCTCTTACCGGTCCCTAATCCCATCACCCAGCAGGTAAGGAGGAGAGCAAATGGACGAGAGCGGGGTTAGTGGCATTACCAGCGAAATCACCATCTTTGACACCACACTGCGAGACGGCGAGCAGTCCCCCGGCGCGGCGCTGAACGTCGAGGAGAAGCTTGAGATCGCCCGCGTTTTGGAGGTCATGGGCGTGGACGTGATCGAGGCGGGTTTCCCGATCTCGTCACCGGGCGATTTCCGCGCGGTACAGCGCATCTCCCAGGAGATCCGGGACTGTGTCATCTGCGGCTTGACCCGCGCCCGCAAGGAGGACATCGACGCGGCCGCCGAAGCGCTCAAGCACGCGGCAAGGCCACGCATCCACACGGGTCTTGGCGTCTCCGACGTTCACGTTCGTCACAAACTACGGACCACGCGTGAGGGCGCGATGGAGATGGGCGTCAACGCCGTCAAGTACGCCAAGCAGTTTGTGGAGGACGTACAGTACTACACCGAGGACGCCGGTCGTGCGGATCCCGTTTATCTCTACCAAGTACTTGAAGCCGTCATCGACGCCGGGGCGACGGTGATCAACATCCCCGACACGACAGGCTATACCTCTCCAGAGGAGTTCGGCGCCCTTATCCGGGGCATTATGGAGAACGTCCCTAACGTCCACAACGCGATCGTCTCCGTCCACTGCCACAACGACCTGGGGATGGCGACCGCGAACACGTTGGCCGGAGTGCGCAACGGCGCCCGGCAAGTGGAGGTCACGGTCAACGGCATCGGCGAGCGCGCCGGCAACGCATCGTTGGAAGAGGTGGTAATGGCCCTGAGGACACGCCGCGACCTCTACAACGTCAACGTCGACATCGACACCCAGCGTCTCTATCCGGTTAGCCGTCTCGTGAGCCACCTAACCGGCATCCCCGTCCAGCCTAACAAGGCCATCATCGGTTCCAACGCCTTTGCGCACTCGTCCGGGATTCACCAAGATGGGGTTCTCAAGGAGCGCACCACCTATGAGATCATCAATCCCCGAGATGTGGGGGTTCCAGACTCGGAGATCATCCTCTCCGCACGTTCGGGGCGCCACGGCTTGCGCCACCGCCTGGCCGAGCTGGGATACCATCTGGATGATGAGAAATTCGAAAAAGTGTACCAGCGTTTCCTGGAGGTCGCCGACAAGAAGAAGACCGTTGAGACCCGGGACCTGGAGGCGATCGTCTCGGATGAAGCGGAGATGTTCTTCGAGGAGACCTATCATCTGGAACACGTCCAGATCTCGTGCGGTGATCACAGTATCCCCACCGCCACGGTCCAGATCAGAGGATCGGATGGCACGGTCTACTGTGATGCCGACCACGGCACCGGCCCGGTCGACGCCGTCTATCGGGCCATCAACAGGGTCATCGGAGAGCCCAATGAGTTGATCGAGTTCTCGATCGAGGCCATCACCGAGGGTATCGACGCCGTAGGACGCGTGACGATTCGCATCCGGGCGGAAGAGCCTATCAACGGTGCGGCACGCACGGTGTTTAGCGGCCACGGCGCCGACAACGACATTGTCGTAGCCAGCGCCAAGGCCTATATGTTCGCGCTCAACCGGCTCATCGCCGCGCGAAGCGACATCGCGAAAGCCCCAAAGAGGGCGACCCCGGTGGGGCAGATCAAGGAGAAGCCATGAAGACCCAGACGCAGGTTCAGACCAAAACGAAGCTGACGCCAAAGCAGAAAGGCCAGACGTGGGCGTCCTTCCCGGAACCCCAGGGATGGTCGATGCGATGGAATGAGGCTGGATTGACGCACCCGCGAGGTGCGCCTCAGACGAAAAGGTAGCCTCACATAGAGAAGAGGGGGAGGCAGACGATGGAAGCCAAGCAGACAAGGAGAGGTTTTGAGTTTGTGGCAAGTGCCCAGCTAGAGGAAGGCACCTACGTGGCACCAACCCGGTCCTGGGAGTCGTTCCCCAAGCCCTGTGGCTGGTCCCTGGCATGGGATGAGCATGGGCTGAACCACGAGATCAACCGTCATAATCACCACACGCAACCCAAGGATAGCTAACGAAGGAGCCACAACGTGGGACAATCGTCAGGGGCACAGACACTGGCCGAGAAGATCATCTCAGAGCACGTGGTCGATGGACACGAGGAGGTTCGGGCCGGCGACCTAGTCGAAGTGGAAGTGGATGTCGTGCTGGCAAACGATATCACAGCGCCCATCGCTCTGCGGGAGTTCGAGAAGCTGGGCGTCGATCGGGTATTCGACCCTGAGAAGGTCGTCATGGTCGCCGATCACTTCGCGCCTAACAAGGATATCAAGTCCGCCGAGCAGTGCGCGCTCATACGCCGGTTCGCACGCGATCAGGAGATTTCGCACCACTACGACGTGGGCCGCATGGGCATCGAGCACGTTCTGTTGCCAGAGCAAGGGCTGGTGCTGCCCGGCGACGTCGTGGTGGGCGCCGATTCCCATACCTGCACGTATGGCGCGGTGGGGGCCTTTGCCACTGGCATGGGCTCTACCGATATCGCTGTCGCGATGGCCACCGGCAAGATATGGATGCGCGTGCCGGAGACGATCCGGTTCATCTATACCGGTGAGCTCCAGCCCTGGGTCGGTGGCAAAGACCTGATCCTGTACACCATTGGCAAGATCGGCGTGAGCGGCGCGCTCTACCAGTCTATGGAGTTCGCAGGCCCCGTGATCGACGACCTGTCGATGGCGAACCGGTTCACGATGGCCAATATGGCCATTGAAGCCGGCGGCAAGGCCGGTCTCTTCGGCGTCGACGATGCCACGCTGGCCTACGTCGACGCCCGCGCGGAGCGCGCCTATCGGGTCTTCGCCTCAGATCGTAATGCTGACTACGCAGAGGTCATCGAGATCGACGTCAGCGATATCCCTCCGCAGGTCGCGTTCCCCCACCTGCCCGAGAACGCCCATCCGGTGGCGGATGCCGCCGACGTCACGATCGATCAATCGGTCATCGGATCCTGCACCAACGGGCGGCTAGAGGACCTACGAGTCGCGGCGGCGATCCTTAAGGGGCGCCGGGTGCACCCCGACGTGCGGTGCATCGTCATCCCCGGCACGCAGCAGGTCTACCTGGACGCGCTACGTGAGGGTCTTATCGAGACGTTCATCGAGGCCGGCGCGGCTGTGAGCACACCGACCTGCGGGCCCTGCCTGGGAGGACATATGGGCATCCTCGCGGCCGGCGAGCGTGCGGTGAGCACGACGAACCGCAATTTCCGAGGCCGCATGGGCCATACCGACAGTGAAGTCTACCTTGCCGGGCCGGCCGTCGCAGCGGCGTCAGCCGTTGCCGGTCATATCACCAGCCCCGAGGAGATCGTCTGATGATTCTACAAGGACGCGTGTGGAAATACGGAGACAACATCGACACCGACGTCATCATTCCGGCGCGCTACCTCAATATGTCGACCGCGGAGGAGCTGGCCGAACACTGTATGGAGGACATCGATCCCGACTTCGCATCCAGCGTGGAGCGCGGCGATATCATCGTCGGCGGGGAGAACTTCGGCTGTGGCTCATCGAGGGAGCACGCACCGCTGGCGATCAAGGGGGCTGGCGTCTCCTGCGTGATCGCGGAGAGCTTCGCGCGCATCTTCTATCGCAACGCCATCAACATCGGGCTCCCGATTCTGGTCAGTCCCGAGGTCGCCCGCGAAGCAGAGACAGGAGATCAGCTTATCGTCGACCTCACAAACGGTCGCGTCACCAACGAAAGCTCGGGAAAGACCTATGAGACGTCGTCGTTCCCCCCTTTTATAATGAGGATCATTGAAGCCGGGGGGCTGATCCCCTATACGAGGGCGGAGCTACACCAGAGTTGATACCGGGTGGCGACGTGATTAGCGGGCAGGGCCTTAAGAACTGGTCCGGTTGTTCTACAAGGAAAGGAAGAGAAGTGCGCCATGGTAGGAGAGAAGATCTGGCTATATGACACGACACTAAGAGACGGGACCCAGGCCGAGGGTATCTCGCTTTCGGTCGAGGATAAAATCAAGATAACGCACCTGCTGGACGAGCTCGGCGTGCACTATATCGAGGGGGGCTGGCCCGGTTCCAACCCCAAGGACGCGGCCTACTTCGAACGCGTGCGTGATCTCGATCTGCGTCAGGCGCGGATCACGGCCTTTGGCAGCACCTGCCGGGTGGGCACACAGCCGGAGGACGATGCCAACATCCAGGCACTTGTGGAGGCTGACACGCCGGCGATTGCCCTGGTGGGTAAGAGCTGGACGCTGCACGTGCGCGACGTCCTGCGCACCAACCTGGAGGAAAACCTGCGCATCATCGAGGAAAGCACTGCCTACCTTAAGGAGCAGGATAAAGAGGTCATCTACGACGCAGAGCACTTCTTCGACGGGTATAAAGCCGATCCAGAGTACGCGCTTTCGACGCTGCGCGCGGCTGTCGACGGTGGCGCCGACCTTCTATGCCTTTGTGACACCAATGGCGGCTCGATGCCTTGGGAGATTGAGCAGATTGTCGGGGAAGTCCGAGTGGCCTTCCCCGACACTGTTTTAGGCATCCATGCGCACAATGACGGCGGATTAGCGGTCGCGAACACTCTCGCGGCGGTTAGAGCGGGCACCGTTCACGTCCAGGGCACCATGAACGGCTACGGCGAGCGGTGCGGTAACGCCAACCTCTGCACGATTGTGCCCAACCTAGAGCTGAAGATGGACCTCTCAGCCCTGCCCGAAGGGCAGCTGGAGAGACTCACGCGAACGGCCCGCACCGTGGCTTCCATCGCCAACCAACCGCCCAACCGCCACGCGCCGTTTGTGGGACGGAGCGCTTTCGCGCACAAGGGCGGCATCCACGTCTCGGCTATGCGCCGCAACCTCCTAAGCTACCAACACATAGATCCAACGCTAGTGGGCAACGAGTCACGCGTCGTCGTCTCCGAGCTTTCAGGGCGCGGCAATCTCCTGAGCAAAGCAGATGAAATGGGGCTCGATCACGAGGAGCTTCAGGATCTGCCCGACGTCGTGCAACAGATCAAGGAGCTCGAGTACAAGGGCTTCACCTTCGAGGGCGCTGACGCTTCCGTTGAGATGTTGCTGCACCGCTCTCGAGAGGACTACGAGCCACCCTTCCACCTTATCGACTTCATGGCCGTCGTCGAGCACCGAGAGGGCCGTGGGCTGTTCGCCGAAGCCACCGTCAAGGTTCGAGTTGATGACGAGATCTACCACACGGCAGCCGAGGGCAACGGCCCGGTCAACGCCATGGACAAGGCGCTGCGCAAGGCTCTGGTGCCGGTCTACCCCCATCTTGAGGACTTCGAGCTCGCAGACTATAAGGTCCACATTCTCGACAGCGACGCTGGAACGGCAGCCACGACCCGGGTCCTGATCGATATGCAGAACGGCACGCGTCGCTGGAGCACCGTCGGTGCCTCGGCCAATATCATAGAGGCAAGCTGGATCGCGCTGGCAGATGCCGTCGAATACGGCCTGACGATTGAAGACTAGCCTGCCCGATATCCAACCCGCAGGTGAGGTGCTGAGCACCTCACCTCATCGTGATGCAGATCTAGATTCAAAGGAGTAACCGTTGATGCTGGAACCATCTGCCACCTGGATAAGCACCTACCCGAACGCAGCCATCGGCGTCCTTGTGATGCGAGACGTGGAGAACCCGGAGAGCTGTGGGCCGCTCGACGAGCGAAAACGAGCGCTCGAACAGCGTCTGCGCGAGGCGTACGGGGACGAAGACCGCGAGGCGATCAAGCGTCTGCCGGTGATCGAAGCTTACCGGGAGTACTACAAGCAGTTCAAGAAAACCTACCACGTTCGCCACCAACTGGAGTCGGTGGCGCTCAAGGGAGAGGATATCCCCAGAACAGCAGCGCTCGTTGAGGCGATGTTCATGGCCGAACTCGAGCACTTGCTCCTCACCGCGGGCCACGACCTGGATCACGTCGTTCCTCCGGTGACCGTCAGCGTTGCCGAGGGCACGGAAACCTATACCCGCATCAACGGAAGAGAACAGACGCTGAAAGCCGGGGATATGTACATCGCCGACAGTCAAGGCGTCATGTCCAGTATCATCTACGGTCCCGATCGGCGGACCATGATCCGCCCGGAGACCCGCAAGGTACTCTTCACCACCTATGCGCCCGCCGGCATCGGTGAGACGCTCGTCGAGCAGCATCTAGGCGCGATCCGCGACTATGTGAGACTGATCGCCCCCGACGCCTCGGTCGACACGCTGCAGATCATCACCGCGAAGGGGCATTAACGCCAGCCTGAGGAAGTTGT
>JBNGDU010000216.1:0-2696 GCA_049975025.1 Anaerolineae bacterium | reverse complement strand
ACACGCTGCAGATCATCACCGCGAAGGGGCATTAACGCCAGCCTGAGGAAGTTGTTTTGGCGTTTGTCTGACAAGCTTTGCCCGATAGTCCAGAAGAATATGCGTAAGGAGATTATATGAAAGCAAGCATCGTCACCCTGCCCGGCGACGGCATCGGTACCGAGGTCGTCGCAGAAGGCGTCAGAGTTCTGAAAGCTGTTGCCGAACTCTATGATCACGACTTCGACTTTGAGGAACGACTTATCGGCGGTGGCGCCATCGACGCCACCGGAAACCCCTTGCCGCACCAGACCCTTGAGGCCTGCCGTGAGGCCGACGCCGTGCTTCTGGGCGCCGTCGGCGGCCCCAAATGGTCCGACCCCGCCGCGAAGGTGCGCCCCGAACAGGGGCTTCTGGGGCTGCGCAAGGGACTTCAGCTTTACGCGAACCTGCGACCCGTGCAGATCTTCCCGATGCTGCGCGACGCCTCGCCCCTGCGCCCGGAACGGCTAGAGGGCGTCGACCTCGTCGTCGTCCGCGAGCTGACCGGCGGCATCTACTTCGGCAAGCGGAAGGAAGCAACCGCTGAGGAGCAGGTCGCCTACGATACGATGATCTACGCGGCTGACGAGGTACGCCGGATCGCTCGCAAAGCTTTTGAGTTGGCACAGGTTCGTGGCAACAAGGTCACGTCGGTGGACAAGGCCAATGTGCTGGCGTGCTCGCGGTTGTGGCGTCAGGTCGTCACCGAGGTGAGCGCCGACTACCCCGACGTGACGCTGGAGCACATGTTGGTCGACGCCGCGGCGATGCACCTGATGCGGCGTCCCGCCGACTTCGACGTGATCGTAACCGGCAACATGTTCGGCGATATCATCACCGACGAGGCCTCGATGTTAGCCGGCTCGATGGGCATGCTGGCCTCGGCCTCCCTGGGCGAGGGTAAGGCCGGCGTCTACGAACCCATCCACGGTAGTGCGCCCGACATCGCCGGACGTGGCATCGCCAACCCACTGGCCACGGTCCTGAGCGTCGCGCTGCTGCTGCGGTACTCTCTCGACCTAGAGGAAGAAGCCGCCGCGGTGGAGAGCGCGGTAACCACGGTCCTGGAGGCCGGCTTCCGGACGCCTGATATCGCCGGCGAGGGCACCACGACCGTTACCACCACGGAGATGGGTGATCAGTTGGTCGCCGCACTCCAGGCCACTTAGGGGCTTAAGACATTTAGGAGGAACTACTATGCGTAGCAACCTGGTCAAGGAAGGATTCGAGCGTGCGCCCCATCGCAGCCTGTTCTACGCCGACGGGCTCACGCCGGAGGAATTGAACCGACCCATTATCGGGATCGCAAATGCCTACAACGAAATCGTGCCCGGCCACATACATCTGGATAAGATCGGCGAGGCGGTCAAGGCCGGCGTCCGGCTTGCCGGCGGCACGCCGCTGGAGTTCAATGTCCTCGGCGTCTGCGATGGCATCGCGATGGGCCACAAAGGCATGCACTATTCCCTACCCAGTCGGGAGCTGGTCGCCGACTCCGTCGAGTCAATGGTCCTGGGCCACGCCTTCGATGGCGTGGTCTTCGTCCCCAACTGTGACAAGATCGTACCTGGCATGTTGATGGCAGCCGGACGCCTCAACGTGCCCGCGATCTTCGTCAGCGGCGGGCCGATGATGGCCGGGCGCTTCGCGGGAGAGGACGTCGACCTGAAGACGGTGTTTGAGGCCGTGGGACAGTACCAGGCCGATCGTATGTCGGGCGAGACCCTTAGGGAGCTGGAGATGGTGGCGTGTCCCGGATGCGGTTCGTGCTCCGGGCTCTTCACGGCTAATACGATGAACTGCCTCACCGAAGCCCTGGGCATGGGACTGCCGGGCAACGGCACCATTCCCGCCGTCACCGGCGCACGATTGCGGTTGGCCAAGCAGGCGGGCATGCAGGTCATGCAACTGGTCGCCGCCGACGCCCGTCCCCGGGACATCATGACGCAGGCTGCCTTCGAGAACGCGATCGCGACGGATATGGCCATCGGCGGCTCCACGAACACGGTGCTCCACCTGCCCGCCGTGGCCCACGACGCGGGCGTCGAGCTACCGCTCGAGCTCTTCGATGAGATCAGCGGTCGCACGCCCTACATGGTCAAGCTCAGCCCCGCCGGTCCGCACCATATGCAAGATCTCGACGAGGCCGGTGGTATCGCCGCGGTGATGGCGGAGCTCCTGGAGAACGGCCTCCTCAAAGGGGATCTGCCCACGGTCACAGGAAAATCCGTCGCCGAGAACCTGGCTCAAGCCCGCCGGTACGGCGACGTCATACGTCCCGTGGAAGATCCCTACAGCGCCAGCGGCGGCATCGCCATCCTCAAGGGCAACCTAGCTCCCGAGGGCGCCGTGGTCAAGGCCGGCGCCGTGGCGCCTAGGATGATGCACCACCGCGGCCCGGCGCGCGTCTTCGACGGTGAGGAGGCTGCCCTCAGCGCCATTCTGGGCGGTGAGATCGAAACAGGTGATGTGATCGTGATCCGCTACGAGGGGCCGCGCGGCGGCCCCGGCATGCGCGAGATGCTGATGCCGACGTCGGCGCTGGCTGGCATGGGGCTGGACAGCGACGTAGCGCTGATGACCGACGGACGTTTCTCCGGCGCAACGCACGGCGCGGCGCTGGGACACGTCTCGCCCGAGGCAGCCGCCGGCGGCCCGGTCGCCCTTGTCAAGGA
>JBNGDU010000215.1:0-13445 GCA_049975025.1 Anaerolineae bacterium | reverse complement strand
TCATCGGGAGCTCCAGCACACTGGGTTCGAGCCAATCGGCGAAGGCGTCGCCGGTCGGAAGCGTTCGGCCCCTGGCCAGTTCGGTCTCCAGGCGCCGGGCCAGGACCTGTGCCAGGACATAGTCGCGCTCGATGACGAACTCCTGCATGGCCTGCTGGTGCGTGTAGACGCCCGTCAACGCAAGGCCGATGACGACCAGCGTGACCGGCAGGATGGCCCAGAGGATGAGCTGGGCCTGCAGTGAGCGAAGCCAGCGCGAGAGCTTGGGCATACTACTCGATGACGATCCAGCCGCGCTTCAGCGCCTCGGTCACGGCCTCGGTGCGGCTGTTGACCTGGAGCTTCTCGTAGACGTTGGCCAGATGGCCCTGGACGGTGCGGTGGCTGATGTCGAGCTCCTGACCTATCTCGCGATTGGTCATCCCGCGGGCAGCCAGCCGCAGGACCTCGATCTCCCGCTCTGTCAGGGCCTCCACCTGACCTGCTGCGCCCTTGGGCCGGTTCTGGGCCATGTCGCGGATCACCTTTGAGGCGACCGAGGGACTGAGGGCCCCAAGTCCCCGCTGGACGTTCTGCACGGCTTGCACCAGCTCTTCCGCCCGTGCGGTCTTCAGCACGTAGCCGTCGGCGCCGGCCTGCAGCAACGCCCGTATGTAGGGGTCTTCGTCATAGGCGGTCAGGATGAGCACCTTGACGTCGGGATAGTGCTGCTTGATCCGCCGCGTTGCTTCTACGCCCGTCACCTTCGGCATCCGGATGTCGAGTACCGCGACGTCCGGCTGTGCGGTCGAGATGAGCTCCAGGGCCTCGGCCCCGTCGTCAGCCTCCGCCACCACTTCAATGTCCTCGGCCTCTTCCAGAAACTGCCGAATGCCCTGCCGCACCAACACGTGGTCATCTGCCAATAGAACGCGAATCGTTTCGCCCATAGCTTCCTCTCCTGCCGGGACTGAGATCTAGCGCGACGCCCTAGGCGCCGAGATGGTTTGGTCGGACGGTAGCCCTTGCCCTTCAAGTATAGTCTCTATATGCATTCTGCGCATCTGGTCGGGGTGGAATGCGGGGTGGGGTGCCGCGTGCGGGGTCCACGGTGGATTGCCGCGCGTTGAGGGAATGCTTCGCCCTGGGTCGTGACGCACGTTCGGACCGTGTGACCGGCGGATGCGGGGTGGGGTGCCGCGTGCAGGGCGAGGCATTCCGTTGGCGCCGATTGTATTGCAGCATGGCTCCGCGTGCGATGGGCATCGCGGTCGCGACATGGGTTGCGGGAATGCCTCGCCCCTACGACGACGTCACGTACGGCGTTGACCGGTCGTGTGGGGCGATGCATTCCGCGCATCCTCGTCGATATCTTATCGCATCGCGCTCGAGTCTAGCGTGAGCTAGCCGTGGTGGTGAGCTGCGTGTTGGTGCCCCGACGTGCCGGTCTCCTCCAGGTAACGTTCGGGATTCTCCTCGAACGCGACCTTGCAGCCGGGCGCGCAGAAGTAGTACGTCTTGCCCTGATATGTCGTCTGCGCGGGTGCGGTGTCGGGGTCGACCTGCATCTTGCAGACGGGGTCAATGACTTTCTCGGCCATCTTATGCCTCCCTGAATATGACATCAACTGGTCTGTAGTCTAGTTTCAAGGCTGCACCACGGGCAGTGGTCTTCGGCGCATGCCTGACCCCGCCAAATGGCGGGCCGACTTCCTGGGTTTCCACATCCAGGGACGGGTCATGCTGAACGAGAGCTCAGCTCGCTCCGGCGCTGAGGTCGGCGCCGCGCAGGAGCTGGGCGTTGATCGCCACGATCACGGTGCTCAGCGACATCAACAGAGCTCCGACGGCCGGGGAAAGCAGGATACCCACGGGCGCCAGGACGCCGGCAGCCAGCGGCAACGCGATGATGTTGTAGCCGGTCGCCCAAAAGAGATTCTGGATCATCTTCTTGTAGGTGGCCTCACTGAGCTCCAAAATCCGGACCACGTGCAGCGGGTTGTTCTGCACCAGAATGATGCCGGCTGATTCGATGGCCACATCGGTCCCGCCGCCGATGGCAATGCCCACGTCGGCCCGCGTCAGCGCCGGTGCGTCGTTAATGCCGTCGCCGACCATCGCGACCTGCTTGCCCTCCTTCTGGAGCTGGGCGACCTTCTGATCCTTGTGTTCCGGGAGAACCTCGGCGAAATAGGTGGTGATACCGAGTTCCTGTGCCACGCTCTTGGCGACCCTCTCGCTGTCGCCGGTGAGCATGGCGACCTCGATGCCCCTGGACTTAAGGCGGTCGACGGCTTCGTAGCTCTCGTCGCGGATGACGTCGGCCAGGGCAAACGCCGCGACGATCGACTCATCCGTGATCAGGTAGACTACGGTCTGGCCCTTCTCGCCGGCCTCTTGCGTGAAGGTCCGGAGCTCCCCAGGTGGATCCATTTCTAACATATCGAGGAGCCTCGGCCCGCCGACGTAGACGGTCTTGCCATCCCGCCGGGCTCGGATACCGCGGCCCTTGATGGCCTCGAACTCCTCGACCTCGGGGCGCTCCAGGTCGCGTTCGTCGGCTTTTTCCCGAAACGCCTTGGCCAGCAGGTGCTCGGAGTCCCCCTCGATCGCCGCAGCCAGGGCCAGCGCCGGATCTTCTTCCCACCCGTCGACGGTGGTCATGTCCACGACGCCGAAGGCGCCCTGCGTCAGGGTGCCGGTCTTGTCGAACATGATCACGTCGACCTCCCGAGCTGCCTCTAGAGCCAGGCGGTCCCGGACGAGGATGCCGTTCCGGGCGCCCAGGGCGGTGCTAATCGCCACCACCAGCGGAATCGCCAGGCCGAGGGCGTGAGGGCAGGCGATGACCAACACGGTGACGGTGCGCTGCAACACGACCAAGTCCAGGCCCCGCGCGATGGTCCAACCGATGGCGCTTAGGGCGGCGACGCTCAATGCCACGTAGAAGAGCCATCCCGCGGCTCGGTCCGCCAACAACTGGGTGTCGGATTTGCTCTCCTGCGCTTCATCGACCAGTCTCATGATGCCGGCGAGGGCTGTCTCCTCCCCCGTGGCGGTCACCCGAACGCGAAGGCTGCCATCGCCGTTGATGGTCCCACCGATGACCTCGTCGCCGGGCGATTTGGGCACCGGCTGCGACTCGCCCGTGATCATCGCCTGGTTCACGGATGACTCACCCTCCACGATCTCGCCATCGGCGGGCACGCTGCCACCCGGTCGGACCAGGACCAGGTCGTCCTCCTCGAGATCATCCACGGGGACCTCTTCGGTCTCACCGTCCTCTCGAATGCGCTCTGCCGTGTCCGGCATCAGCTTGGCCAACTCCTGCAGCGCTCCCGAGGCCTGGCGCACACTGCGCATCTCCAGCCAGTGGCCCAGCAGCATGACGTCGATCAGGGTCGCCATCTCCCAGAAGAAACCGGTTTCTGGATCTGTGAAGAGGGCGAAGACGCTGTAGGCGAACGCCACGACGATCGCCAACGAGATGAGCGTCATCATACCCGGCCGACGGCGGCGGAGCTCGGGTATCGCCATCTGGATAAACGGCAGTCCGCCGTAGAAGAAGACGGCGAAGGCGAAGACCGGCCCAATCCACCGGCTGCCTGGGAAGTCCGGCATGCTGAATCCCAGCCATTGCTGAATCATGGGGCTGAAGAGCAACACCGGGATCGTCAGCGCCAGGTTGATCCAGAAGCGGCGGCGGAACATCTCCTCGTGACCGCTGTGGTCGGTACCGCTACGGTGACTGTCGTCATGGTTGTGGCTGCTGTCATTTTCCATAGGGCAACTCCTTTGATCGCTTCACATCTATCATTCTAAATGTACCCGAATCTCGCCCTAGCGCGGGATGACCTGCGTTGGAGGTGAGGGTGGGGTTCGTTGGTAGCGTTGCAATTGCGTTGGCGACGTGCTTTGCCGCTGCCAACCCTAATCCAACTCAGCCCAACGAAGACCGTCCGAAAGACTAACCTGATCCATACGTCAAAGCCGCGCGGGGGCGCTACCATGGATAGTGATGAAGCGTGTTACCAGGCCTGACGAGCCTGACCTGAACGATGTCGTTAGCATCGTCGGGGTGTCTTTGAATGAGAGGAGATACTCAGATGATATGGATTGTGCTGATAGGTCTTGCCATATTGGTTGTGGTCGTGGGTTTCCTGATCTATGTTGTCAGTAGGGCCCCGCTTCATCGCACGGTCGATGAGGAGACCGATGAGGAAGAGGCGCTGTTGGCGCTGCGTGAGCGATACCTGAATGGCGAGCTCACCAAAGCGGAGTATGAGAGGCTGGTGGACACGCTGCGACCGGAAGATGAGTTGGAGGCGGGGACACAAGAGGCCCAGGGCTAAATGGGACTGGGAATCGAATGGACCAAGACGGCTCTGAGCGCCCTGGTCATCGGGGTCGCCACGATCGTCCATGGCATCGCGGGCTTCGGCTTGGCTCAGGTGGCCATGGGGCTGATGCCGCTCTTCCGCAGTCCTGAGTCGGCGTCGGTGATCTTCAGCATGGTCGCGGTGATCAGCAATCTGCGCGTCTGGTGGAGCGTGCGCGAGGATTTCGACTGGAAAGCGTGGATCATTCCTGTGGCCGGTCTGGCGGTCGGGATGCCCCTGGGCATCTACGTCTTCAGTGCGTTGGATGAGCAGGCGTTGCGTGTGGCCATCGGTATCACGCTGTTGATCGCCGTGGCCCTCATCGCAGCCGTGCGGCAGTCTTCGGTCGTCAAGGACTGGCTGGCCGCACGGGAGTTCGAGCCTGACTGGAAGATCGGCGTGGTAGCGGGCTTTCTGGCAGGGGCCCTGGGTGGCGCCGTGGCGATTCCCGGCCCACCCATGATCCTCTACGGCGCGTTTATGGTCGCTGCCGACTATTGGGAGTCCAAGAAGATGAAGGCGATCTTCACGGCTTTCTTCGGCACCTTGATGCTCTACCGGGTGGGCTCTCTCGCGGTCACTGGGGCTGTGACGCCCTCCTTGTTGGTCGAGGCGGCTGCGGCCGTGCCCGCGCTCTTCCTCGGCGCGTGGTTGGGCATCAAGATCTACGACGCGATTCCTGAGCGGATCTTCAGCTGGGTAGTCCTGGCGATGCTGTCGATCAACGCCGTGATTCTTCTCACCAGCGCTCTGGGGGGCTGAGTTCGGTCGGCTCTTCGCGCCGCGTGATTTGTACGCGCCGCGTGATTTGTACGCGCTGCGTCGGCTTGCGAGTTCTGCGCCACTCTAAGTAGCGTATGACGACTTCGGTCTCAGAGGATGGAGACTTATCTGTGATTTCGTACAGGGGGTGATCTATGACAGGTGACGCTTCATTAACGATTCTCCAGGTCAACGACAGTCACGGTTACCTGGACCTTCACGAGGAGATGTTCTTCAGTGGTGCTCGCGGTCAACGCCGGGCCATCGGCGACTACCGGGCCGCCGGAGGATGGGGGCGTTTGGCCGCACTGATCAAGGCTATCCGAGAGTCCAAGCCGGGTCGGGTACTGGCCTTCGATTGTGGCGATACAATCCACGGGACCCACGCGGCGGTCAAGTCTCAGGGGCAGGCGCTTGTCCCGATCCTCAACGCTGTGGGTTTTGAGGCGATGACGGCGCACTGGGAGTTTGCCTACGGCCCCCAACGGCTCAAGGGAATCGTCGATCAACTCGGCTACCCTATGCTGGCGATCAACTGCTACGACGAGGCAACGGATGAGTTGGCCTTCGATCCCTATTGGGTCGTCGAGGCTGCAGGGCTCCGGGTGGGTGTGATCGGTATCGCGGCGACGATCGTAGACAAGGTGATGCCGCGCTCCTTCAGCGAGGGCGTCTACTTCACGTTGGGCAACGAAGAGCTGCCTGGTTACATCGACAAGCTGCGTACCCAGGAGCAGGTCGATCTCATCGTGCTCATCTCGCATCTGGGATTCCCGCAGGAGATGAAGCTGGCCCGGGAGGTGGACGGCATCGACGTCCTGCTGAGTGGGCACACGCACAACCGCATCTACCGTCCCGCGGTGGTGAACGACACCATCGTCATTCAGTCCGGTTGTCACGGCTCCTTCGTGGGCCGGCTGGATCTCGACATCGAGAACGGTAAGGTGGTCGACTACCGCCACCATCTGATCGTCGTTGATGAGGACGTCGCACCCGACCCGGAGGTGCAGCAGCTTGTCGATGCGACGCTGAAACCCTATGACCACGATCTGCATCGCGTGGTGGGCCAGACGGTCACGCCGCTGAATCGCTACCGCGTGATGGAGTGCACGATGGATAATCTATTGCTCCAGAGCTTGCTGGAGGAGACCGGAGCTCAGTTGGCTTTCTCAAACGGCTGGCGGTATGGCGCCCCGGTGTCGCCCGGCCCGGTGACCCTCGAGGATCTGTGGAACATCATCCCTGTCAATCCCCCGGTCTCGGTCTGTCAGCTCACAGGCGATGAGCTCTGGACGATGATGGAGGAGAACCTGGAGCGCACCTTCGCCTGCAACCCCTACGATCAGATGGGGGGCTATGTCAAGCGTTCGATGGGGCTCAACCTCTATTTCAAGATCGAGAACCCTTACGGTAGCCGGATCAACATGCTCTTCGTCGAAGGCGAGCGCGTCCAGCCGGACGACGTCTACGATGTGGCCTTCGTGACCACCCAGGGCGTTCCGGCGAAGTACGGGAGTCAACGAGAGGCTCTGGACGTCCACGCGATTGAGGCGCTGGAGCGATACATCTCGCGCCACACGCCGGTCGAGGCAGCGCTGCGCGGCACCATCGTGCCTATTTGATCCTCCTGAGGGCCCCGGGCGATGGCCGTTGCCGTCGTCGTAGGGGCGAAGCATTCCCGAAACATGCGGCAATCCATCGTGCCGCCCGCCCGGGCAACCATGTCGCAGGACAAATGGCGTGGACGGAATGCCTCGCCCTGGACGCGGAACCACCGTGGAATGACGAACACCCCGCGCCGAATCGCCCGATGCGCCGGTGCGCCGCGACCGAGGGCGACGCATTCCGGCGACGGTGCAGCATCGCGGAGGCGGCTGCGCAAAATGAGATGCGATATGGCATCGACGATGATACGCGGAATGCGTCGCCCCTACGGTTGGCGCGACCCACGCCGCACCCGTCGGTCCCGCGGTCCGACGACACGCCGCCGGCGAGGGCGACGCATCCCGACGCCAGTGCCCTACGGCGCAGGTGATGCTGCGAAATACGATTTGGCGATACGCCGACGATGATACGCGGAATGCGTCTCCCCTACACGGACGCACGTTCGACGATGTTCACCTCGCCCAGTTTCTCCTCATCGATCTCAACGCCCAGGCCTGGGCCTTCGGGCAGCGGTACGCAGCCATCCTCGTCGATGTCGAAGGGCTCCTTGACGAAAGCCTGGGTCGTCTCCGCCGTCAGGATAGGTGGGTCATAGGGGAACTCGACCATCGGGCAGTTCTCCACCGCGGCCATAGCGTGGAGGGACGGCGCGAGGCAGAGCGGGAAGTTCCCCTGCGCGAGCAGCACGTGAGGGATGACCAGCCGTCCGAAGGCCTCGGCGAGATCCGCCACCTTGCGGACGCCTGTAATGCCGATGTTGCCGCCCATGACAAGGTCCGGTTGCAGGATGTCGTAGGCGCCCGCTATGACGTGCTCGCGCCAGTCGTAGAGCGTCGGCGTGTGTTCTCCACCGGCGATGAACATATCGACTGACGCCGCGATGTCGGCGAGGCCCTCGATGTCCGTCCGCGGCAGAGGCTCCTCCAACAGGTACACGTCCAGGGCCTCGAGCTCCCGAGCCATCTTGAGCGCCGTCTGCCGCGACCAGAAGTTGTATCCCTGGGACGCGTTGTTCTGGTTGGCATCGACCAGGAGGACGAGGTCGCTTCCCACGGCCTCTCGAACTGCCGCAACCGCCGCCAGATCGTCCCAGGGGTTGGGACGGTGCAGTCGCAGCTTGACCGCCTTGAAGCCCTGCGCTTGCAGCTCCTGCACCTGCTGCACGTGAGCCTCGAGCTCCATCGTCCGGCTCGTCGCTGCGTAGACCAGCATCCGGTCCCGCTGCGCGCCGAGCAGCCGGTAGATGGGCTGATCTGTGGCCTTGCCGATGATGTCCCAGAGCGCGATCTCGAGGCCGGAGGCGCCCTTGCCGGACGTGCCGGCGCGTTTCCCGCTCATATGCGAGACCCAGAAGGCCCCGACCTGGAAGGGATCGACGCCTAAGGCCAGCCGTGGATCGCCTCCGCTGTAAGGACCCAGACCCACGATGCCTTCATCGGTCGTCAATCGGTAGAAGCTGAGCTGAAAGGCCGTCGTGGGCGTGCCCGCCGGCTCCCGCCACGCAGCTCGCCAGGGCGAGGGTAGGGGGATAGGTTCCTCCCGTTGTACGACCTCAACCCGTATCACTTTCATCGGACTATCTCCTCTCTTGAGTTAGGACTATAATCGAGCCTGAGTAGGGTATGGGTACCACCATTGCGATTATCATACACTGGCATCGAGGTTCATCAATATCGAGGAGGTAAGGGATGGCCAACCGCAGGACACCCGCCGTGAGGAAGATCGATCTGGACAATCCCCTAGATGGCACACTCCGCGGTCATATCCGCGCGATGGGCTTCACGGACTTCGACATGGGCCGACCCATCATCGGGGTCTGCAATCCGTGGAGCGAGCTCAATCCCGGACACTGGCACTTCCGAGCGCTGGCTGATGCCGTCAAGCGCGGCATATGGGCGGCTGGGGGGTTCCCGTTGGAGTTCCCGACGATCTCCATGTGCGAGGTCTTCCACAATATCTCGACGCTGATCTATCGCAACCTCATGGCGATGAGCACCGAGGAGATGATCCTTTCCACGCCTATCCACGGCGTTGTGCTGCTGTCGACCTGCGATAAGGATGTGCCCGCCCAGGCGATGGCGCTGGCGACCGCAAACAAGCCGGCGATCATCGTGACCGGTGGGACCCGTCTCGCCGGCTACTATGAGGGCGAGACCGTAGCCTGTTCGACCGACACGCAGAAGTTCGAGTGGGAGTACAAGGCCGGCACCATCGGCGAGGCGGAGCTGCGCGAGGTCGAGATGAACGGTTTCTACAACACCTGCGGCGCCTGCGGGGTGATGGGCACGGCGAACAGCGTCCAGTCCATGGCCGAGGCGCTGGGGCTGACCCTGCCCGGGTGCGCGTCGATTCCGGCCGTCTACGCGCAGCGTATCCACATGGCCGAGGCCACCGGCATCAAGATCATGGAGCTCGTGGAGAAGGACATTCGCCCCTCGGATATCCTGAACCGGGCGGCCTTCGAGAACGCGATCCGCGTCCAGATGGCGACCGGTGCGAGCACGAACCTGATGATCCATCTCGTCGCCATCGCCCGGCGTGCCGGCGTTGATCTGACGCTGGATGACTTCGACCGTCTCGGCCAGGAGACGCCCTTCATCGCCGACGTGAAGCCGTGCGGCACGGTGACGGTGGAGGAGCTCTACCACGCGGGCGGTATCCACGCCGTCATGAAGCAGCTGGAGCCGCTGCTGGACACGCGTGTGATGACCGCCAGCGGTCGCACGCTGGGCGAGAACCTGGCGGGGGCGCGGGTGCGGGACCCCCGCATCATCCATTCCATCGACGACCCCATCCAGCCTGACGGTGGGCTGCGCATCGTCCGCGGCAACCTGGCGCCCGACGGCGCCGTGATCAAGACGGCGGCCGCGTCGTCGCACCTGATCAAGCACACCGGGCCGGCCGCCATCCTGCCGAAGAACGTCCAAGGGGATTACCAGGCCTACGTCGACAAGGCGCTCGCGGACGTGACGGAGGACCATGTGTTGATCAACCGCTACCTGGGTCCTATCGGCGCCCCGGGCATGCCCGAGCGCGGACCGGCGGGGCTGCCCAGGCATCTCCTGCGGAAAGGCGTCCGGGATATGGTGCGCGTCGTGGACTGCCGGATGAGCGGCACCTCCTACGGCACCGTCGTGCTGCACGTGGCACCCGAGGCCGCCGTCGGAGGTCCGTTGGCCATCGTTGAGGAAGGCGACATGATCGAGCTCGACGCCAACGCCGGCAAGCTCAATCTGCTGGTGGACGAGCGCGAGATCCAGCGGCGGCTGGAGGCGTGGACGCCACCGCCGCCGGCCTACGACCTGGGCTATCGGGCGCTGTGGCTCGACCAGGTGACCCAGGCGCCGGAGGGCTGTGATTTCCGCTTCAACGTCGACCCCACGTGGCGCGAAGACCGTGGCTGAAGCCGCCTTCGACATCGACGTCGTGATGGCGCGGGTCGAGGAAGCTGTGGAGGAGTTCCCCAAGGCCGCGCTCTTCGAGCTGGCCGAGCGGGGCTTCGCCACGCCGTTCGAGCAGGCGGTCGCCTGTATCATCTCCATCCGCACGCGCGATGAGGTGACGGTGGAGGTGGCGCCGCGGCTGTTTGCGGAGGCGCCTAACCCGCAAGCGATGGCCGAACTGGGTGTGCAGGAGATCGAGGCCCTGATCGTGGATTCCGCTTTCCACGAACAAAAGGCCGGATGGCTGTCCGACCTGGCGTCGACCTTGGTCGCCGACGACGCTGCCGACATGCCCTGCGATGGGGAAGCGCTGCAGGCCTTCTCGGGTATCGGGCCGAAGTGCGCGGCTCTGGTCCTGAGTATCGCTTGTGATCGGCCGAGTGTGGCTGTCGACGTGCACGTCCACCGGATCACCAACCGGTGGGGCTACGTGTCCACGAAGCGACCGGAGCAGACGATGGCGGCACTGGAGGAGAAGTTGCCCCGGCAGTACTGGGTGGATGTCAACCGCTTGCTGATCCCTTTCGGCAAGCACATCTGTACCGGTCGCCGCCCTCGCTGCTCCGCGTGTCCCGTGAGCACGATGTGTCGGCGAGTGGGCGTGTCGAACTCTCGCTGAGGGCGTGCCATCGACCCTAACGGTGCGGCGGCGACATACGTCCTGGACGGCACGTGAATTGTCGGTCCTGTCACGATCCGCACCTTTAGGGTCTCTCGTACGCCGCACCCAAGAACGGAGATACCAAGAGCCAAATCACATGACATGAAAGGAAACGATCCATATGACAGAGAGAATGTATGACGAGAGCGTGCTGCCCATCCGCGGTTTCTTGATGCACATCACGCATTACGATCCGCGCTGGTGGGCTGTCAAGGAGGACGAGTCGCCCTTCGACCTGACGACCGGAGTGGAGGTGATCGACGCGATGGCGGCGGCGGGGTTGAACCTGCTCGTCATCGATTGCGCCGACGGCGTGAGATACGCGAGCCATCCCGAGCTGGCGCGTCACTACAGCGTGTCGATGACCACGCTGGAGGCGCTCGTCGATCGCGCCGATGATCACGGCATCGAGGTGGTACCCAAGCTCAACTTCTCGCAGAGCGGGCTCCATCGGCACAACCACTGGTTCCGGCCCCATAACGACCTATTCGACAGCAGCAGGTACTGGGAGCTGGCCTTTGAGGTCATCGACGAGCTGATCGACGTGATGCGCCCGCCGCGGTTCTTCCACGTGGGCATGGACGAGGACCACTGGCGGAGCTACGATCAATACGTGGTCGCGATCCAGACGCTCCACGCGGGCCTGGCGAATCGGGACCTCCGCACCGTCATCTGGAATGACTCGGCGTGTCTCTGGCCTCAGGCCGCGATACACCTGGACAAGTCCTTGGCTGCGGAGCAGAGCGGTCCGCAGGACGTTGTCCACGTCGTCTGGGACTACAACGGCGCGAAGCCTGACGTCCTAGCCCGGGTAAGGGAGGGCGGTTATGAGCTCTGGGGCGCCCCGGGACGCGAGCCCTCCCTGGTGTCGGAGATGCGCGAGGCGGTCCTGGCGGCCGGTGGTACCGGCATCCTCCTGACCCGTTGGGTACCGTGCGTTGCCGATAACCGTGACGAGTTGCTCGACCACGTCCGGACGCTGGGCCCTCTCTGCACCGAGGGATAGCTATCGCGCAGGGGGAAGATCCGGGCGATGAGCTTCCGGGAAGCTGAAGCGGCTTCGTAAGCCTCGAACGCCCACGTAAGCATATGACGGCGGGCTAATAGAACCGAGCCATCAGCTTCCCGGCGTCACCCGAGCGGTTGAGCTGCCGGCTCCTCGGGATTCAGCCGTTGAGCTGGTGTGGGCTCGCGTTGGCACGCGTTCACTGACCGGTTGCGGCGGGCATCGGCGCCGTCGGTGCCTTCCCGCGTGTCGAAGTCGAAGCGCTGGAAGATGTCCCGGAACTCCGTTACGATCTCAGCCCGGCTCAGACCGACGGCGTCGAGGCTGTAACCATGGTCGCTCTCGTAGTGACGCGATCTTTCCGTGGCGTCCTTCAGCACTTGGCCGAATCCCGAGTCGACGTCGAGGCCGAAGCGATCGTAGATGGACCTGACAGCCTGGTTGGGATCATCCACCAGGTCATTGAACCGCACGATGGCATAGGTCTCGTCGGGCATCTCCGCGAGCTGCTCCAGGGGATAGGTGTACCAGTGCTTTGCCATCTCCACGACGTAGTCGCGGGTCGCGTACCGTTCCAGAGGGTCGCCGAGGACTTGCCAGGTGTAGTCCAGCGTGCTGATCATCGAGGGCACCATGTCCAGCGGATTCCGGACGAGGTAGATGAACCTACCGTCGGGAAAGCCGGCTCGCATGGACGCGATCTTGGGCGTGGCTGAGGGATTCTTGGCGAGGTAGTGCTTAGGCCGGTCGCCGGCTCTCCGGTGGGCATAGAGATGCCGTTGAATCGCCTCTTTGTGGAAAGCCGTGATCTTCCTTCTTTGGTTCTCCGGAATCTGCAGGTCAAAGTGAGTGTAGGCCTCCGCCTCGTCCTTCAGTATGGCGCCGAACTGCCATACAGCGAGCGTCGACCAGATGTGGATGAGGAGGTATTGGTCCTCCTCAGGTGCGAGGAGTCCTGTGGGGTGCATGGGGTTCTCCTCCTCCCATGTCGACCTTAGCCTCCTTGCCAGCCTGCGCAATGGACTGCTCAGGCGTCGGTCCAGGCCGATTGAGCCTTGCACAACCCGCCTTTGGAGGATCGAGGGTGCCAGAAGAATCTCCCAGAGTTTCATGCAGCTGAAGTTCCGCCGATCTTGCGCCAGCAGGCGCTGGAGAAAGGTCGTGCCGCTGCGTGGATTGCCGATGATGAAAAGCGGCTGCTCTACCGCATGCTGGCGGTAAGCGCTGAAGAGCAGATTGTCCAGAAGCAGACTGATCTGCGTGACGAACTCCACGGGGACGAAGATGGCGTAAAAACCGGCAAGCACGCCGATACGCTTTGGCGTGGGCCGAGCGGGGCCGTTGCGGGTCGGGAAAAGCGCTTGGCGGGTGAAACTCGCAAACTCCCTAAGGTTGAAGTACACAGGTTACCTCCTCAATCGCCGATCAACCACCCCGCTATCATAGCGGATACCGTGTCTGAAAAAGCGTCTCGGGGACCGGCAACTGTTGCCGGTCCCCGAGTGTCGGTTTGTAGGTACCCGTCGGTGTCAGGCTCCAAACTCCACGCG
>JBNGDU010000214.1:0-13451 GCA_049975025.1 Anaerolineae bacterium | reverse complement strand
CACCGCTTGCTACCTGGCTGCATTTCGCTAAAATGTGAGGGACCTTGGGCACCTCCTTGAGAGCCCGACAATAACCTAACGGAAGGAAACCATGGCACCAAGAGAGACAGCACAACCGACAGCAGCCTCCCAAGCCCCACCTGCGGCACAGACGGCAAAGGGCAAGCAAACCGGCGACGACGTACAACGGTTCGCGGAGCGCGTCATCGAGAACGTGGAACGTGTTATCATCGGCAAGCACAGACAGGTTGAGCTGCTGATGGTCGCCATGCTCTGCCAGGGCCACGTCCTGATCGAGGACGTGCCGGGCACCGGCAAGACGATGTTGGCCCGCGCCGCAGCTGCCAGCATGGGACTCGGCTTCAAGCGCCTGCAATGCACACCGGACCTGCTGCCTAACGACATCACCGGCGTGGAAATCTACAATCAGAAGACCAACGCCTTTGAGTTCCAACCGGGGCCCGTCTTTGTCAACATCCTGCTTGCCGATGAGATCAACCGCGCAACGCCTCGAACCCAGGCAGCGCTGTTGGAAGCGATGCAGGAGCGGCAGGTGACCACCAGCGGCGTGACCCGTCCGCTTCCCGCGCCGTTCCTGGTATTGGCGACCCAGAATCCCATCGAGTATGAGGGCACGTTTCCTTTGCCCGAGGCCCAGCTCGACCGCTTCCTCATGAAGCTCTCGTTGGGGTATCCTGAGGCTCAGGACGAGATCGCGATTCTGCGCAATCAGCGCAAGCAACACCCCATCGAGACGATCTCCCAAGTGGTCGAGGGCTCCGAGCTCCTCGCGTTGCGCGATGCCGTCACAGACGTTCACATCGACGAGACCGTCGAGCAGTATATCCTCACCATCGTCGGCGCAACCCGAGAACACACCGACATCGCCCTGGGCGCCAGTCCGCGCGGTTCCCTAGCCCTCTACAAAATGGGCCAGGCTTGGGCCGTGCTCCGCGACCGAGACTACGTCATCCCGGATGACATCAAGTCCCTGGCGACTCTGGCGCTCTCCCATCGCCTGATACTCAAGCCCGAAAGCCAGCTGAGGGGCCGCACGCCAGAGGGCATTATCCGCGAGATCCTGGAACGGGCTGAATTGGACCTAGGAGAGACGTCAGGGTGAAGGTACTGAGCATGACCCGGCGCTCCTGTGAGCACGTCAACACGCCAAAAGTGACCCCATGCCGAACCTGGTCCTGATACTGCTGGGGTTCTTCCTCATCGCCGCGCTGCTGCGCGTCGATACCTACTTCAGCCTTATTTACCTCATCGCAGCGGTCTACATCCTGGGGCGACTATGGACGCGCCGGACGATGCGACAGTTGGAGACGGAACGACGCCTCGTGAACCGTGCCTTTCCCGGTGAGAAGATCCCGGTGGAATTGCGCGTGCGCAACAACGGGTGGCTTCCCGCCCCCTGGGTCGAAATGCACGATTCGTTGCCCGTGGAGATGATCTCCCCCCCCTTCTACCGGCGCGTGTTATCGCTGCAGCCACACCAGGAGAAGCGATTCCAATACACACTCTCCCCCTATAAGCGCGGCTACTACCTCATCGGACCGGTGATCTGGCGAACGGGCGACTTGCTGGGGTTCCTGCCGCAGTTAGCAGCGCAACACAGACCCGAGTACATCATCATCTACCCACGGGTCCTCGCTCTCGACAAACTAGGACTCCCGACGCAGTCGCCTCTAGCCTCGCTCCCGGCGCCGGCCCCTCTCTTTGAAGATCCGACGCGCATCCTAGGTGTGCGTGACTACCGCACGGGTGACTCGCCACGCCGCATCCACTGGACTGCGAGCGCCGCGGCCGGCAAGCTGCTGGTCAAGCGCTACCAGCCGGCCATCGCTCGCGAGACCCTCATCTGCCTGGACCTGGATCAGGACAACTACGCGTTTCAGCGCATGATCGAGGCGATGGAACTCGCCATCACCACCGCGGCGTCGCTCGCCAATCACATTATCATGCGCGAGGGGCTGAGCGTCGGTCTGGCTACCCAGGCGACCGATCCGCTCCAAGAGTCAACGGTCCGGATGTCGCTACCGCCGCGGGGGGAGCGCGCCCACCTCATCGGCATTCTCGAGGTTCTGGCGCGGGCCCAAACCTATCGCCGCCGCCCCGGCTTGGACGACGAACTACTGCATCTCGACGATTTCCTGCGCCACGAGAGCATGCGGCTCTCTTGGGGCGCCACCATCGTGGTGATCACCGGCAGCGAGACCGATGAGCTCTTCGACTCGCTCGTCTACTTACGCCATCAGGGCTTCGCCGTGGCGCTGGTGCTTGTTATGCCCCAACCTCCGGAAAAGGGCAAAAAGGCCCGCGCCGAGGCGTTGCACGTGCCGGTCTACCGGATCTGGCGCGAACGGGAGGTGGAGATGCTATGAAGTCATCCGTAGACCCCGGCATCGTGATGCGCGAGACCAATGACTACATGGAGCGGCAGGAGGAGGAGACGATCCCAGAGCCGGCAGCCCCCTGGGTCCGGAAGGTCTTTCAGCCGATCGTCGTCGCAGTTCTGGTCTGGTGTGTCGCCTGGTCTGTGGCCCATGTGATCGCGGAGATGTCTGGAGCCTGGAGACCGACGCTCTTCTGGTCCATACCTGTCTTCATGGCCCTCGTAGGCTTTAACACCCAACGCTTGATGCGCAAGCGCCTGCTAAGCGGGACGACCGGCCTCCGATCCCGGTTGATCGAGCTGGGTGTGCTCTTCCTCATCGTCAAGTTTTTCAGCTTCTTTGACAACACCATACCCGAGATCATAGCTGAGATACGCGGCTGGGCTCAAGAGCCCGTTACCTTCTTCGATGCCCAGACGGTGGTCGCTTACTTCCTCGGCGTCGCGGCGTGGATTGGCGCCAGTCTCACGGCACGGGACCTCGACGCGGTCCATGATCCTACGATGTACCTCGGGGAGACCGGACCCCGCAAACGCCTGATGGGGCGTTACTTCCTCGGGGGGGCTGTTCTGCTCATCTTCGCGGGATTCCGACGGGTCAGTCTGATGAGCATCCTCAATATGGAGAACCCGCGCGTCACCGGGCTGATTCTCAACGTACTCATCTACTTTTTCACAGGGCTCGTGATGCTGGGGTTAGTTCAATATATCCACTTGACCACACTGTGGCGCCGCGATAAGGTGAGGGTCTCAAAAGGCATGGGCACCACCTGGATCCGGTATTTGCTGCTGCTGCTGGGCCTCGCCGCGCTCGTCGCTTTCCTGCTTCCGACCGGCTACACTGTGGGTATCCTGGACCTCGCCGCGATGGTCATCTTCATCATCAGTTACGTGATCACGTTGATCTATCTACTGCTGCTCTGGCCCATCAGTATGCTCCTCTCGCTACTTATGGGCAAGCCTGTGGAGAGGGCTGCGCCGCCCATGCAGCGACCACAGTTCATACCCGAAGCGCCCGCTGCTCCATCATCAGGCAGCCCCTTTTGGAATGTCGTCCAGTCTTTTCTGTTCTGGATGATCTTGATCGCCGTCGTGGTCTACCTGGTGCGCAGCTACCTTCGCGACCACCCCGATATGCTCGCCGCAGTTCAGCAACTGCGACCGATCGCTTGGTTGACAGGGCTTTGGCGAGCGATACGACATTGGCTTCGCGACGTCAGCCACAAGGTACAAACCACGGTGCCGGACCTGATCAAGCGCTTACGACCAACACGATCCACGTCCGGCAAGGAGGAGGGACGCCCCCGCGGCCCAACCGCTCGCCAGCAACTCATCTACCATTATCTCACCACCCTGGACCGCGCCAAAGAGGCCGGGCTGCCACGCCGCCGCACCGAGACCCCTTACGAATACCGGCGCACACTGGAACCTCATCTGGCCGAGAGTGCTGAGGCTATGCAGGGGCTGACCGAAAGCTTCATCGTCGCGCGTTACAGCGTCCATAATATCGAGCCGGAGGAGGTAGGCCGACAACAGAGCAACGCACGGGAGGTGCAACGTGCGCTCCGGGAGCGCACTCAGTCCGAGGAGACCGCGAATCAAGATGAGGCGCCAGATACATGAGGCTGCGCTCACCTCGACAGAAAGACGCGCCCGGCGGTCAACCCGGGAAACGCCAGGAAGCGTGAGCGCGCGAGCGGCTTAGGGACCACCGCCGCTCAGATACCAATAGGTCTCGCCATCTACCGGATAACCGAACTGCGTCGCGACCGACTCACCGTCGCAGTCCTCTGCCATCATATCGTAGATGCCCTCAGTAAGGAATAGGACGCGTGACTGACCGGAGGGTAGAACCTCTACGTCGCCCAGTCGGTCTGGCCCCCAATCATCGGAGGTCTCCAATGACGTGTAGACGTAGCAGACCGTGGTATCGAGGTCGTTGACAATCCACAGCGGAAAGAAGCCGTCGCCGCCAATGACGAACGTTTGACTTCCGGAGATCTCCCAGCCGGTCAACAAAACACTCTCATCACAGGTCTTAGCCAGAAGATCGTGTGGGCCACCATCGATCTCAAAGGTCCGTTGCTGACCCGCCCCAATGACCTCATCTGCCCCTAACCAATCCTCGCCCCACTGATCAGCATCAGACGAAGAGATGAAGACGTAGCAGACGGAGTAAGGTGAACGGTTGTCCAGAGTGATCTCAAATGCGCCTCCGACCGTCACATCATTCGAGCCCTCACCCGGCGTCGACGTCGGGGGCGGCGTTGCGGTCGCCACAGGCGACGGCGTGGGCGTGAACGTCGGCGATGGCGCGGGGGTCGGGTTGTCCGGCGCAAAGAGGGCGCTGACCATGGGGCCACCGACGAGGACGCCGAGACAGCTCAGGACCCCGCAGACAACCACGCCGATCAGGACAAAGAGCCAGATCGGACGCTTCCGTTCGGGCGATGCCGGTTCAGGTGGAGCTGGCGACGACTGGGACCTGACCGGACGGGGCGACACCGCCTGCCGAACGGTCTGAGCTATCTGCGGAGACGGAGCTTCGACGGTGGGCGTCACCATGGGCCCCGAACTGATGCCGAGCAGCATAGATGGCGCCGACCGCCAGCGCTCGCTCACCGAAAGCTCCAGCGCCTTCATCACCCACGCCTCTGTCCGGGGGCTGACGTGCGGTGCGATCTGCCGCAATGGCACGAAGCGCTCGGGCATGGCCATGCGTTCGGTTGCGGTTGGGGGCGCCACGCCGGTCAAGGCATGATAGAGGGTGGCCCCAAGGCTGTAGAGATCGCTGCTAGGCCCGGTGTGGTCGGAAGTGACGCCGTATTGCTCAGGCGGGGCGTATTCGGGCGTTCCCATGCCTCGCATAACGGTCCGCGTGCGAGGATCGTGAGGGTCCCACAGTTTGACCAGACCGAAATCAACGAGCACGACACGCCCATCAGGCTTGACAATGATGTTCTGGGGCTTGATATCGCGGTGAATCACGCCTTGCGTGTGGCAATAGCTCAGGGCTTCTAGTAACTGGCGCGCCCAATCCAACACCTTCTCCTCGGGTTGCGCGCGCTCCTGCACAATAATATCGGCCAGGCTTCGACCATCGACGAAGTCCATCACCAGATAGACATTGCCCTCATCCTCAAAGTAATCGGTGACCCGTACCAGGTTGGGATGGCTCAGGCGGGCGAGAATCGCCGCTTCCTGCTCAAACTGCCCGCGAAGCCCTGTCAGCGTCTGCGCGTCCAACCCGGGCTGGGGACGCATCTCCTTCAAGGCCACGGGCACGCGCAATCGCAGATCCCAAGCGCGATAGACGGCGCCCATCCCGCCCTGCCCTAGCAAGCGTACGATACGGTATCGGTCCTGGATGACGAATCCCGACTCAAGCATATATCCCCCACATACTGCGCCATCGACCTTCCGGTTGCAGGGCGCTACCTGCGCCAGCGTGGGCAGAGCTTCCGAGCGGCCGGCGCGTTGGTGAGGTTCCGCTCACCTGATCCATCCACATTGACGATAAAGATGTCCGAATTGCCCTCTCCCCCAGCCGGCTTCAGGTAGAGAAGACGGGTCCCCCCCGGCACGAAGTGAGGCGACGAGCGCTGCAACTCCGGATCGATCGTGGTATAAGCAGAAACCGCTTGCTGGTAACCGCCAGCGCCCGCGCGGATCACGTTGATATGGTTATCCACGCCGAAGTAGACATACTGGCTGTTGGTCGACCACTGGATGCCCAATCCGGTCTGCAGCTTCCCCTGGTAGTAGAACTCCTCAGTGTCATCTGATAGGTTCTTCAAGAGCACCGCGTAGGTCCAGCCCGGCTGGAAGTTAGTGATCAACTGCCAATTCTCGTCAGGCGACGTGCAGGCGTCGGTCCGTTCGCTGATACCACATCGCCACAGATCGTCCCCGTACACATTGAAGGTCCTGCCGTCCAGGGTGGAAACGGTTGTGCCACTGCAGGTCGAGTGGTTGAAATCGGTTCGGCCCACCTCCGCCATCTGACTCCAACCCGGATCGGTTGAGTAAAGATAGTATCCGTCCGCGGTCTGGACGGTGAACAGAATGCGACCTACCTCGCCGGTGCTCCCACCGGCCGACGTCGTCGCTGTGGCCTGGGGCGCGGTGGTGGGCTGCGCCGCCGCAGACGTCGGCGCGGCCGTCGGCGCAGCGACCTGACCGGACCACGCTGTGATCTCGTCGATATAGATCGTGCCCGTCTGTTGGCCCCCCGGCCGGTCAAGCACCATCGCGTGGAAACGCACCGGATAGTCTACCACCCCGTTGTCCGGTCCCGAGACGTGCCCGGAAGGCCACTCCAGACCCGGCGCTAGATTGCCCACCATCTGGCGCCAACCACTGCCGCCCACCCGGCCGAGCGCCACAGACCACATCTCATCTTGGGCATCCTCGACCCACAGGTTCAAGAAGTGGCCGGACCCATCACCATAGACCCAGGCGGCAAACGTATTCGGGCGTCCGCCCACGTCCCGAGGCTGAACGAAGACGACGAAGTCGTCACCGGACGAGGGGAAGTTATACGTCAACTTGGCAGCCTGGGATCCAGCCTTGACCTGTTCTTGCGTCGGGTTCAGCTCGCCGTAGGGCTGTTCGCCGCGGCGCCACGTCCCCCATGTTTCAAAGCTCACCAGGGCTCCTGTCGAGGCAGGAGGCGCCTGTGTGGCAGTGGGCACCGGGGTCTGGGCCGTCGACTGTGTCGCCGTAGGCGTCGGCTCCTTTGTGGCCGCCTCTGGGGTGGAGGTGGGACGTGATCCCGATTGTGTCGTAGCTGTGGGAGAGGCTGCCACATCCTCCTGCCCCTTTGGCGTCGACGTCGGCCGAACCGTACGTGTCGGGGCGATGATCGGCTCGACGGTAGGTGTCCATGTCTGGGTCGGCTTGGCGGTCGGCGGGATCGTCGCCGTCGGCAGTACCGGCGTCGCCGTGGGCTCCGGGGTGGACGTAGGATCCCGGCTCAGGATCGCCGATCTATCAAAACCGGGGAGATCGACCAGTTCGAAAGCAATAGCCGCTGCGCCGCCACCACCCAACAAGAAAAGGCCGAGGACACCCAGCAACCAGATGGGAACACGGCGCCGGACTTGACGCCTCTCCGTCTCGCTCATCCGCACCGTACCGCCATGGCCCGCGACCGGCCCGGCTTGCTCAACAGCGGGAGGCGGGCTCGCCCAGTTCCTTATCTCCACGCCCAATGCGTTGGCCATCTCCGAAGCCGTTTCCCAGCGCCGGGACCGCGCCAGCTCCATCGCCCGCTCGATAACCGCGGAAGTACGACTTGATACCCGCGAAGCCAGGGACCGAAGCGGCACAAACTCCTCAGGCGCGGCAATACGCATCGTGGCAGATGCAGGCGCCTGCCCCGTAAGAGCGTGATACATCGTGGCTCCCAGGCTGTAGAGATCACTGCGTGGCTCGGTATGTCCGGAAGCCAGGTCGTACTGCTCGGGTGGCGCATATTGGGGCGTCCCCATGCCGCGCACCGCCGTTCGCGTCCTGGGGTCGTGAGGATCCCAGAGCTTTACCAACCCGAAGTCCACCAGGACTGCGCTACCATCAGGGCGGATGATGATGTTCTGGGGCTTGATATCGCGGTGAATGACACCCTGGCTGTGACAGTAGCCAAGGGCGTCAAGGAGCTGGCCCATCCAGAGCACGGCTTGCTCCTCCGACACAGCCCCGTGCTGTCGGATGTAGTCGGCAAGGCTATCGCCTTCCACGAACTTCATCACGAGATAGACGTTGCGTCCCTCCTGGAAGAAGTCCGTCACGCCGACCAGATGGGGGTGGCTCAAACGCGCCAAGACCACCGCTTCCTGCTGAAACTGGGAGCGGAGATCGAACAACGTTGTCGAGTCCAGGTCTGGTTGGGCGAACATCTCTTTTAGCGCAACCGGTATGCTCAGCCGCGTATCCCACGCGCGATAGACAGCCCCCATACCTCCCTCGCCCAAGGGGGTAACAATGCGGTACCGATCCTGAAGCATATCTCCCGTATTCAGCATAAACTACTCCTGTTGATGAAAGGTGTCATCGGTAGGCTCAAGAAGTCCGAGTCCTTGGCGTTCAGCAAGCCACGCTAGTCGCGAATGCGCAAGATCACGACGGTGATGTTATCGTAGCCTCCAGCCTCGTTCGCCAGGGCCACCAGTCGCTCACACGCAGCCTGGGAAGACGACGCTTGCTGCCATACATCCAATATGAGATCATCCTCGACCATATCGGTCAAGCCGTCAGAGCAAAGCAGCAGGGCTTCCCCCGGGGAGAGCGCGACCTCGAACATATCGGACTGCAGCGGAAGCTCATCACCAACCACCCGGTAGATCACGCTCTTCTGAGGGTGACGCCGTGCTGCTTCACGGGTAAGCTGTCCGATGGCGACCAAACGCTCCACCAGCGAATGATCCACCGTTATCTGCTCAATCCTGTCTTGTTTGAGATGGTAGGCCCGGCTGTCGCCGACGTTGAGAATCGTCGCAAGCCGCCCCACCAGGAGTGCCAGCACGAGGGTGCATGCCATATCGTTCCCGGCACTCTCGCGTTCCGCATAGACGACCTGATTCGCAGCCTGCGCCGCCTCCACCACCCAAGAAGGAGCGTCCGGCAGTTTGTCCGCACGCGCCAGATCCCCCAGCTCATCACCGACCTCAGCGATCGCCTCGACCGCCAGACCACTCGCGACGTCGCCCGCCGCTTGCCCTCCGACCCCATCTGCGACGCCAATAGCCGCCACCGTACCCCACGCCTTGAACATGCTGCTGTAGTCCATGGCAAAGAGACTGTCCTCATTGAGCTCACGGTGCCGGCCCACATGCGTGGAACCGCCGATATCGTATGTCGCAGACCGCGTGCGCAACAGGTCGCGGCGCGCCGACTGCAGACGCGCGACGGCCTCGCCGGCCTCTGATAGCTCCGTCTCCTCTCCGGATGACACGACGGCTTGAGCGATGATCCCCTCGACTGCGGCGACCAGCGTACCATCCGGCGCGGTCTCCGTCTCTCCTTGGAGCATGCCTAGCAGGAGGTTCGCCAGGTCCTCTAGATTGGACCGGCGCTTCTGACGGAACACCGGATCCGTCGCGTCAAGGGCCTTACCGCTTATCTCCTCAGTCAGCACCTCAAGACCATCAAAGCAGATCCAATGGGCACCATCGTCATCCAGGAGAATCTGACCAGGTGTCACACGTTCAAAGACGACACCGTGCTCGTGGAGATAACTAAGGCCCTCCATAAGGTCGATGGACCAGGCCAACACGGCGTCAGGATCTTGGGCCTCTCGAAGACGGTCTGCCGTCTCCTCCTCCAACCCAAATCGTAGGATGGGCTCTATCTGGAAGAAGCGCGTGACGCCAAAAGCTGTCTCCGCGAAGACAGTGACAGGCAGAATGATAGCGCGATGCCCAAGCTCCATCGCCAACAGGCGCGACGTCGTCGCAAATCTAGCGCCGTCCTCGGTCTCTCTCGCCAGCAGAACCGGGTGCTGCGGTCGGTCGTCGGGAATCTCGGCACCGCAGGCGGCACACGTCTGTTGATCATCCAGGGTGCGCGTCGCGTAGCAACGCGGGCAGAGGGGAAGCGGCTTCGTCGCTTTGACCTCATAAGTCGTCAAGCCGACCGGTGGGGCGTCCGCCTGAGTGTGCATCCCTAGGATCAAAAAGTGTCCGTCGTCCAGCAACGTGCCTTCAGGTAGCGCACGATCGTCAGCAGATGATGCAACGTCCGATATCGACTTCTGCCGGGGTGTCCTCCTTACCAGTAAGTAGACGCCGACACCTGTGGCCACAAACAACAAGCCGGCCAGTGCAGCAAAGAAAACCGGCGTGAGATCCGGGGAAGTCGAGACACCCTCGTCAAGGGGACTCCGTGTTGTCGCTTCAGATGTGGCGATCGTCACATTCGGTGGTTGTGGTAACTGGCAAGCCAGCATCAGCCAAAGACAAATGCCACTAACTAGAAGGCAGCCAACTCTTCGTCGCATCCTCTCCTCTTCTCACGCTAAGTGTCGCCTCTCCATCATAGACGCGATAGGGCGAATGTGCAATTCGATATTCCACTTCCCAGCCGCATCACCTCAGATAACGTCCTTGCGGCGAAGCACGAATGCCGTGATGAGTCCATAGACAAGGCCTGATCCGGCGAGAATCGACCACGTCGTGAGTAGGTGTTCAGTCGTTCGCGCATAGCTGAGCTCCAGCTCAGACTCTTGATTCAGATCAACAGGATCCAACTCCAGCCGGACGGACTCGGTTAAGGTCTCTGTCACCGTGATCATCTCGTTTTCGATCACCTCGGGCACCGAGATAGCGACCGACTGCGTGAGCCCCGGCTGCACCGGCACCTCGATCTCCTCAGTCCTGGTCAACACGGTCACCGGCTGCCATTCTTCGCTGGGGCGCTCCACATCAACCGCGACCTCCTCCTCGACGGGATCGGGCTGGAAGCGCGATTGCGTCAACCGGTTGATACCCTCGACATCGACCGATGCCCCCAGTGCCTCCATCGACCAACGCGTCAGCGTGATCACCGAGATCTGCTTGCTCACGCCGGGCAGGTCGAAGAGCACACCCGAAAAGGTCATCTGGAACATCAAGACCACGAAGGCCAGATACATGACGGTGTTCATATTGGGCACGATAGCCGAGATCAAGAGACCGATCATGATCGCGGCCAACGTACTGAGAAATAAGGTGACGTAGATCTCCAGGAACGCCGGCACCAGCACGCCCTCCTTCGGATACTCTACCCTGAGCGCAATCACCAGGAGAAAGAGAAGACACTGCAGAAGCGCAAAGCCCCCCATCACAAGCACCTTGGAGAGAATGTACGGCACGATCCGCAATCCTACCAACCGCTCCCTTTGATACACGGACCACTCTTTGACAATCTCATAGACCGTCGCGTAGACGCCCAGGAAAACAGAGGCGAACGCCATCAGGAACAGCACTGTTTGGCTCTCGACGACCAGAGAGTAAGTCGCGCTCTGCTCACCTGCCGCCAGATCCGCGGCAAGTTGCCGCTCGATCTCCGCGGCTGAATTGCCGACCATCCAGTTGCGCTCCGCAACCAGGAGCACCAGAGCGGCAACGAAAGGCATGGCCAATAGGAGGACGGTCAGCAGCAGCGTATCACGCAGCACAAGGTTCAGATACCGGCGAGTGAGAACGCCCAACTGCTGCAGCGCATTGACGCGGGGGCCCCTGCGCTCCGCCTCATCACCGGTGGGCGCGTCGGGCGCCGACAGCGCCTGCTGCCGATCCGTCACGTAATCCTTGTACTGCAGAGAGCCTCGGTAGCGAGCTTCCCAGGATGCGGCGGCTTGGCGGGCGACTTGCGGGTCCTGATCATCAAGCAGATCGTAGACGTCGGCGAAGTCACCGCTGCCAACCTCAAAGAAGCCGAAGGTCTCCTCTGGGGGTCCATAGTAGGCCATGCGCCCGTTCGTGAGGAAGCAGACGTGATCGCACTGGGTGATATTGGCCGTGGCATGGGTAACGAGCACGACGGTACGACCGGCATCGGCAAGGCGACGCAGTAGATACATCATCTTCTTTTCCAACCCGGGATCGAGTCCCGAGGTCGGCTCGTCGAGGAAGAAAAGCCGCGGTTCGGCAAGGAGCTCTGCTGCGATGCTCACGCGCTTTCGCTGCCCGCCGCTGAGGCTCCTGATCACCTGGTCTTTCTGAGCGACCATCTCAACTTCCTGAAGCACCCGATCAATGCGGCGCTCGATCTCTTCGGTGGAGGTATCCGGCGGAAGCCGCAGCTCTGCTGCGTAGGTAAGCGCCTCATGCACCTTGAGATCCGAGTGAAGGATGTCATCCTGAGGCACATACCCGATCATCGTGCGATAGAGGTCAAAGTGATCGTACAAGCTGTCCCCATTGACGAGCACCGCACCTTCTTGAGCACGCGCAACGGCGCTCAACGCCTTCATAAGCGTGCTCTTGCCGGCCCCACTGGTGCCGACAAGGGCGACGAACTCCCGAGGGTAAACCGAGAGGCTGATCTCGTTGAGGATGCGGCGGGTCTGATCGCCGCGCCCCACCTCTCGGGTGACGGCGATCCCATCGAGGCGCACCCCGCCCGCCGCAGCATATTGATGCACACCCTGGGCCTGGTAGACAAGGCGGAAAGCCCCAACTTGGATGACATCTCCCTCGTGTAGCAGATAGTTCCCGGTCACCCGCGTGCCATTGACGAAAGTCCCATTCGTGCTGTTGAGATCGACCAGCGTGTGTCCGCCCGACACCGCATCGAGACGCGCGTGGTGCCAAGAGACGACAGCACCCGGAAGGTGGATCGTGGAGGCGGGGTCACGTCCAATGGTGACAGAGGACTTGCCGGCAAAGGTCTGCACACCTAAAGCCGTCGTGCCAATCGCGCGCCGCCCGGTCGCGGTAAGCGACCCGCGAAAGGTGAGCCCGACGTTGTTGCCGTGGGGATCGCCAATGCGCAGGACGTCTCCAGTCTGCAGGCGAGCCGAGTTCAGCAAGCGACCGTTGACGTACGTCCCGTTGGTGCTGCCGAGGTCTTCGTAGTACCATTCGTCGCCTCGGCGCTCAAAACGGCCATGGTAAGCGGAGACATAGGGTTGCGAGACGACGAGATCATTGTCCGGCGCTCGACCGAAATCGATAAGATTCTGAGCCAAGGGCACCTCATATGCAGCATGCCCTGGGACTCGAATTGAGAGCACAGCGCTTTCCTTTGACGCAACGTGACCGGTCGTGTCGGGTCCAAGTCCCTTTCCACAGGCAGAACAGAATCGCGCTTGGGGATTCTTCAGCTTCGCACCGCAGAACCTACAATATTGCGGCATTCCATGTCTCCTTATCACAGGCGCGGGGAATATCACCATTATAGCAAAAGGTATCAAGGACCACAAAAGGGGCCAATAGGGCAATCGCATTTAAGGCTCAAAGCCCCGTCCTCGGGGTGGCTTGAGCACGGACCAGCCTCTGCAAAGGGCTTTCCGCGCCAAAAACGCCCCCGAGACGGGGGCTACGAGCATCTATATCCAAATGCGATCGCCCTA
>JBNGDU010000213.1:0-13811 GCA_049975025.1 Anaerolineae bacterium | reverse complement strand
GGGGCCTGGCAAGACTCTCCCAACGATCACGATCATGCTCACGATGACGGCGGGCACGATGTTCGCGGTCTGGCTGGGCGAATTGATCACCGAGCAGGGCATCGGTAACGGCCTTTCCCTGATCATCTTTGGTGGCATCGTATCGCGTGTCCCGTCGAATCTGCTGGAGATCTCGCGCACGGACAAGGTCGTAGGTGTCCTGGTCTTCCTGCTTATCACAGTGCTGACGATGTTGTTCATCGTCTTCGTCCAGGAGGGGGAGCGTCGTATTCGCGTGCAGTATGGCAAGCGGGTGCGTGGCATGAAGGTCTACGGCGGTGGGAGCACGTATATCCCGCTCAAGATCAACACTGCCGGTATGATTCCTTTGATTTTCGCGCAGTCCATCCTGGCTTTTCCTGCCGTTGTAGCGCAGTTCTTCTTGAACAGCACGAATCCTCAGATTCGGAGCATCGCTGAGGGTGCGGTGACGTTTTTCGGCGGTCGAAGTCCATGGTATGCACCGATTTACTTCCTGGCAGTTGTGGGCTTTACGTACTTCTATACTTTCGTCATGGTTGAGCAACAGAATCTCGCAGAGATGCTGCAGCGTCAAGGCGGCTTCATTCCTGGGGTGCGACCGGGACGCAGAACCGAGGATTTCATCCTTGGGATCTACAAGCGTATCACGTTGGTAGGGGCGCTCTTCCTGGGCGTCGTTGCTGTGCTGCCGTACATTGTAGGCCTGTTTATGGCGTCGAATCAGATGTTGATTCAGAGCTCCGGCCTTTTGATTGTCGTGGGCACGGTGATGGACACGATGCGCCAGTTGGAGTCGCAACTCCTGATGCGAAACTACGAGGGCTTCCTGCGCTAGTTGCGGTTCAGTGGCTCCCCGGCTCTGCCCTGGGTCAGGCTGACGAGACGCGAGATTGTGGTATAATATAAGACTGCTTGTCGTTATGCCACGTCAAGCATTGGAATCGAAGATTGCTGGGACTGCAGAATGTCCTGTTGTCAATAAGCGAAGGAGTTGTCAAAATGAAAGTATCGCCATCAGTTAAGCGACGTTGCCCTAAGTGCAAGATTGTCCGGCGGCGAGGTGTGGTGAGAGTGATTTGTGAGAATCCGAAGCACAAGCAACGGCAGGGTTAAACCTCTGTCGGCTGTGCGATAAAGAGGAGGATGCTAGAACATGGTACGTATTGCAGGCGTTGACTTGCCACGGGATAAGCGGATCGAGGTCGGTTTGACGTACATCTACGGCATCGGGCGCAAGCGAAGCAATGACATCTTGGATCAAGCCGGTGTGAATCCGGATAAGCGGGATACCGAGCTTACTGAATCTGAGATCAGCTCGATCCGTGATATCATCGATCGCAGGTATGTCGTTGAAGGTGATCTGCGCCGTGAGGTGCAGGGGAATATCAAGCGCCTGATTGAGATCGGCTCCTATCGTGGATTGCGGCATCGCCGGAATCTACCTGTGCGTGGTCAGCGCACACGCACGAATGCGCGCACGAAGCGCGGTCCCAAGCGGACCGTTCCTGGGCGCGGTCGCCGCCGTGGCTCAAAGAAGAAGTAATCGGGTTTTCCCGAGTTTAAAAAGGTTTCAGGAGGTTTCATGGCTAAACGTTCAAGTCGTCAGTCGCGACGGGGCTCTGGTCAGCGTCGAGTCAAGCGCAATGTGCCCCGCGGGCGCATTCATATTAAGACGTCCTTCAATAATACGATTATCACCGTGACGGACCCCGATGGCAACGTGCTGCGGTGGCTCACCCCTGGTGCGGTGGGCTTCCAGGGTACTCGCAAGAGCACACCCTTTGCGGCGCGGATTGCCGCAGAACGGGCCGCTCAGGACGCGATGAACAATGACGGTATGCGAGAGGTTGATATCTTTGTGAGCGGTGCCGGGCCTGGTCGCGAGGCTTCCCTCCGGGCGATTGCTGCTGCCGGGTTGCGAGTTCGCTCCATTGTTGACGCGACCCCAATCCCGCACAATGGGTGCCGGCCGCCCAAGCGGCGACGCATCTAGCAGTAGAGTAAACAGGAGAGAGCATGGCAAGATATACTGGGCCTGTATGTAAGCTTTGCCGACGTGAAGGGCTGAAGCTTTACCTTAAGGGCGAGAAGTGTTATTCGGAGAAGTGCCCGTTCGAGCGACGATCCTACCCTCCCGGCCAGCACGGTCGGCAGGCGGCATTCCGGCGCCGAAGGGCTTCTGACTACACGCTGCAGCTACGAGCTAAGCAGCAAGCGCGACGCATCTACGGTATCTTGGAGCGCCAATTCCGGCGCTATCTCGAGATGGCTGAGCGCCAAGAGGGTCTGACCGGTGAGAATCTGCTTGTGGTTTTGGAGCGCCGGTTGGATAACGTCGTCTACCGACTTGGTTTGGCCGACTCCCGGGCACAGGCACGGCAGTTGGTGCAGCACGGTCACTTTACGGTCAATGGGCGCAAGACCAACATTCCTTCCTTCCTAGTGACACCTGAGGATGTCGTCAGTGTGCGACAGGAAAGCCGGCGCAAGACCTACTTCCGTGACCGCCGGGAACTCTTAGGACAGCGCGAGGTGCCTGCCTGGCTGAGCCTGAACGAGGATGAACTCGAGGGGCGGATCCTGTCCTTCCCGACACGTCAAGAGATCGATGTGCCTGTGGATGAGCAGATGATTGTGGAGTTCTACTCGCGCTAGTGCCCGTGCCTCTGGGATTCTCGATGCCCGCACCGATGTGGTGTGGGCGTTGAGGTGCCACAGGCATAGTCAAGCAGTGTAGGAGACAGGAGGCAACGTGTTAGCAGCGCCAGTTCTACCAAAGGTAGAAGTAGATGTTAACGCTCAACAGTACGGTCGGTACGTCATCGGCCCACTGGAAAGCGGATATGGTGTAACGTTAGGCAACTCTCTGCGGCGAGTTTTACTCTCGTCGCTTGAGGGGGCGGCAATCACCGCTGTGCGGATCACGGATACCCCGCATGAGTTCACTGTGATCCCTGGTGTCAGGGAAGATGTCGTACAGGTGATCCTTCGGCTGAAGCAAATCCGCCTTACCATGGAAGGTGAGGGGCCGCAGTATCTGACCCTTCGGGTAGAGGGGGAGGGCGTGGTCACGGCTGGTGATATCATCGCCCCTCCGGAGATTGAGATCCTGAATCCGGATCTCTACCTCTTCACGGTCGACTCAGAGGATGTGCATCTCGATCTGGAGTTCACTGTAGAGCGGGGACGTGGTTATCTATCCGCCGAGGATCGTGGCAGGATGCCCATCGGAGCACTTCCGGTGGATGCGATCTTCAGCCCGATTCGACGCACGAATTTCCTCGTCGATCAAGCGCGTGTGGGACAGTTGACCGATTATGATCGCCTCACGATGGAGATTTGGAGCGATGGACGGATCGCGCCCATGGACGCGCTCAAAGAAGCGGCGCGCATTCTGGTTAGGCATCTGCGGCTCATCGCCGGTGCTGAGCTAGAAGAAGAAGCCGAGGTCGAGGCCGAAGAAGAAGAGGAAGAGATTCCGCATCAGGCCTATGCCACGCCGATCGAGGACCTGGGCCTGGGTGTGCGCGTCTATAACGCACTGAAGCGGACGGGCATTTCCAATGTCGGCGAGGTTCTGGAGATGGTGGCCCGGGGTACCGATGCCCTGTTGGCTATTCGGAACTTCGGTGAGAAGTCGCTCATTGAGTTGATGGATCAATTAGAAGCCAAGGGCTTCTTGTCTGAAGAGGAGGCCGAGGCCAGAAAAGAGGAGGCTTAGTTCCTCTTTTTGGTCGCTGTTCCACCCAAAGCGTCTTTGCTTAATGCATAGGATTTAGTTAGCGCAAGACGCCTGTGGGGCGAGGCTTTATTCATTTATCAGGAGGTTGAGGATGCGACATCGTGTCGCTGGCAAGAAACTGGGCCGATCGACTGGTCAGCGAAAGGCTCTATTTCGCAATATGGTGACGCAGTTATTTCGCCATGAGCGAATTCGCACAACGCGGGCGAAGGCTCAGGCTGTCAGAGGTCAGGCTGAGAAGCTGATCACTATAGCAAAGCGCGGTCTCGACGGCGCCGAAGAGGAACCGTCGCGGGGCGTCGCCGCGCGCCGTCGAGCTGCTGCTCAGCTCAACGATGCTAAGATCGTGGCGAAGTTATTCGATGAGATCGCACCGCGGTACGCGGATCGCCCTGGTGGCTATACAAGAATGTTGAGACTGGGTATGCGCAAGGGCGACGCTGCGCAAATCGTCGTCTTGGAGTTGGTTGAGGAGGAGTGAGAGCTCCGGTGCATCTGATCCGCGGTTTGCTGCCAGGTGTGGGTTTTTGAAGCGGAGGCGGCGTGCGGATCAAGGCGGTCATAGCCTACGACGGCACGGGGTATTCGGGATTCCAGATTCAGAAGAATGCGCCGACCGTTCAAGCTGAGGTTGAGCAAGTTCTCGCCCAGCTGACCGGTGAGCCAATTCGGATTCTGGGGGCCGGGCGTACCGATGCTGGAGTTCACGCTGAAGGTCAGGTTGTCGCTTTCGACACATCTTGGCGACATCCGCCGTCAGATCTCCAGCGTGGTATGAACGCGCTGCTCTCGGATCAGATCGCCGTTTTTGAACTCAGTAGGGTTGAGCCGGATTTTCATCCGCGGTTCGATGCGGTCCGGCGTTGGTATCGCTATACGATCTATCAATCGGCGGTATCTCATCCCATGTTTACCAGGTACAGTCTGCGGGTGGGCCGCAGCTTGGAGATCGATGCGATGTCAGAGGCCACCAGGTCACTGATAGGGCGTCACGATTTCCTGGCGTTTGGTTCGCCCCCACAGGGTGATAACTCGGTTCGCAATGTCGTGCGAGCGATTTGGACCTCTGAGGAGCCGTGGCTTTACTTCGACATCGAGGCTGATGCTTTTCTGTACCGGATGGTGAGGATGCTTGTGGGGACGCTGCTTCGGGTAGGTTATGGAGCGATAACCCCTGAGGCATTTGAAGAGATTTTGACGTCACGGGCGCGAGAGAGGGCTGGGCCGGCTGTGGTTGCTAAAGGCCTTTGTCTTAAGTCGGTCTTCTATACAAACGATGGATGCGGGCATAGTCTCAAGGAGATGGGCCGGCATCAGACGAGATCGAAGACTTAAGATCGATAAACGAAGCGCTTATTCTTAGATAGGGAGTTTGGAGAAGGTGAAGAATATCAGAATGCACAGGACTTATGTCGCTAAGCCGGGCGAGGTTGAGCGTACGTGGTACGTCGTAGACGCCGCGGATCATACCTTGGGGCGTTTGGCGACGCGCATTGCCACCGTCCTTCGGGGTAAGCACAAGCCGGAGTACACGCCTCACGAGGACGTAGGTGACTTTGTCGTGGTTGTGAATGCGGAAAAAGTGCGGGTGACTGGTCGTAAGTTGGACCAAAAGATGTACTATCGGCACACCGGTTACCCTGGTGGGATCCGAGGCATCTCACTGCGCCGGCAGCTTGAGGAACATCCTGAGCGCGTCATTTATCGTGCCGTGAAGGGCATGCTGCCTCGAGGGCCATTGGGACGCCGTCAATTGAAGAAGCTAAAGGTCTATGCAGGCCCGCAGCATCCTCATGAGGCTCAACAGCCCCAGCCACTAGAGCTTTAAGGAGAGGTTGAATGTACTACGAAGGTTTGGGACGCCGTAAGACATCTACCGCTCGGGTGCGACTGCACCCGGAAGGAAGTGGGCAGATTATCGTCAATGGTAGGGGGCATCGCGAGTACTTTGGTCGAGAGGTCGACTGGATGAATGTGATGGCGGCCCTTCAGGTCACTGACACTGCTGGGCAGTTTGACGTGACCGTTCAGGTTAAGGGGGGCGGCATCACAGGGCAATCTGAGGCTGTCGCAATGGGTATGGCCCGTGCATTGCTAGAGGTCAACCCGGAGTTTCGTCCGGCACTGCGGCAAGCCGGATTGCTGACGCGTGACGCGCGCATGAAGGAACGCAAAAAGCCAGGTCTCAAGCGCGCGCGCAAAGCGCCGCAGTATACGAAGCGCTAAAGCCTAGCTTCGTCCGTCGACTTTGTAGGTAGGCAGATTGAAGACTGCCTACCTTTTTCTTTGCTACGGGAAGCTACTCGCGGCTCTGGAAGCTGATAGCGGCTCTGGAAGCTGACGGCGACCATGTAGGGGAGGTTTATGTCTCACATCACAATCGTCGGACTCGGACCTGGATCTGCTGGTGATCTGACTCGCGAGGCGTGGCAGGTACTCGAGAGCGCCGGTGAGGTCTGGCTCCGTACCCTTCACCATCCGGTCGTCGCCGATTTGCCGCCGCATACGACCGTACGTGCGTTTGATGAGATCTACGAGCAAGCCGAGACTTTCGCCGCGGTCTATGCGGAGATTGCTCAGCAAGTTCTGGAGCTTGGGCGTCGTGAGGCGGGCGTTGTTTACGCGGTACCTGGGCATCCTCTCGTGGGAGAGGCCACTGTCACTCAGATCCTGGCAACCTCTGAACACTCCGGTGTTCCCGTCCGCATTGTTGATGGTCTGAGCTTTGTCGAACCCTCTCTGACGGCTTTGGGGATAGATGCTTTGGAGGGGTTGCAGGTCTTTGACGCTCTTGACCTGCTGCCGCTTTACCATCCGCCGCTCAATCCCGACCTGCCCGTCTTGATCGCGCAGGTCTACAGCCGGGCTGTCGCCTCCCAGCTGAAGCTGGTTCTCATGAATCAGTACGACGATGAGCACCCCACGGTGCTTATCGATGGCGCTGGGACGTCGCGAGAGCGACTACGGCGTCTGCCCCTCTACCAGATCGATCGTGAGGAGACGACCCCTTTGACGACGCTTTACGTGGCGCCGTTGCCCGCGGTGACGAGCTTTGAGGGATTCCAGGAGACGATCGCGCGACTAAGGTCCCCTGACGGGTGCCCTTGGGATCGAGAACAGACACATCAAACACTACGCACCAATCTACTGGAAGAGGCCTACGAGGTTTTGGAGGCCATCGATCTTGATGATGCCAATGCGCTGCGAGAAGAGCTGGGGGACCTATTATTGCAGATTGTGCTTCATGCCCAGATCGCCGTCGAAACCGGTGAGTTTCATATGACGGAGGTCATCGCTCAGATTGATGCTAAACTGAAGCGTCGGCACCCTCACGTCTGGGGAGGCCTCGACGTCGCAGATGTCGGTGAGGTCATTACCAATTGGGAGGCCATCAAGCGGCGTGAGCGGGTCGACGAAGGTGCGGCAGAGCGATCCCTACTCGATGGGATCCCGAAGGCTCTGCCGGCTTTGGCGCAGGCGGTCTCTTACGTGGATCGCGCAGCCCGCATTGGGTTCGACCAAATCGAAGCCGACGGTGTTTGGGTTAATCTGCCCAAGCGCCTTGCGAAGCTTGTTGACGCCTGGGAAGCGGAGCTAGATGCGGTGACAGGGGTTGAGACCGAACAAGGTCAGGAATGGTTCGGGGATGCGTTGTTGGTCTTGGTCGATTGGGCCCGACGACAGAGCATCGACCCCGAAAGCACATTGCGTCAGGCTAACCAGTGCTTCGCCAATCGCTTCCGGATTGTGGAAGCCGCCGCGCAACAGCAGGGGATCGCCCTAGAGGATTTGACCCTCGATGAGATCAAGAGGCTTTGGCGTGATCGCGATATGGCTTAGGATAATCAGCGTCAACTCCCGGCTGATCAGCCGGGAGTTGGTATCATGCCGCTGTGTCGATGGTGCTACAGATGAGGCTCCAGCTCTTTCATGAGTGCGCGCTTGGGTCGATTGCCCATAATGCGGTTGATTTCCTCACCATCCTTGAACAGGATCATTGTGGGGATATTCATCACGCCAAATCGCGTGGCCAAACTTGATTTCTCAACATTAACCTTGACGATCTTGAGTTGGCCTTCCAGGTCCTCCGCTAAGGACTCAAGTGTGGGACCCAATCGGCGGCAAGGCGGGCACCAATCAGCAAAGAAATCCACTAACACAGGCGTGGAACTCTCGTTGATGGTTTCCTTGAAATTGTCGTCGTCCAGATGCTGTAGATTTGCCATAGACCTACCCTCTTTCCCATTGATCGATTTGCGACGATTATCGCACGCCCAACCTCAATGTCAAGAACGCTCAGACTTCGGGCGTCAGCTAATCATCAAGTTGCCTAAGTTGCTATCCCGCGGTCGCTGTGCTATAATGATGATTGTTGGCGGATATAGCGTGGGTTCGTTATTGACCTTGCACAGGTGATCAACCCGCACAAACTGCCTATGGAACCTATGACAGAAGAATCTACCGGTGTCGACGCAGATGCTTCGGGCCCGAGGCGGGATCGATTGTACATCGTTGGCCCGATTATAGCGCGAGTGACAGCACTTGTCTGGCGGTGGGGGAGTGATCGCCGGGCGGTTGCTGCATTTATCGGTAGGTTCAGTGCTCACCTCGCTATCGTATCCCTTGCAATTCTGCTTGGTCTGGTCGGGCGTATGGTCCTGGCGCCTGTTGATGTTATCGGATCCTCGGCTCCCAGGTCCGTCTTCCAACAAGCGGCCGCCGAACCGGTCGTGGTCCCCAGTCCGACCATTAACAGTGATCCATTTTACGAGACCGATCGTCCTGAGGGGGTTGTGCGCAAAGCTAATCCTTTGACGACGATCCCTGAAAGAGAGCGTCTCGACGTTATCACCTATACCGTTCAGGAGGGTGATACGGTCTTTGGGATCGCTGAGAAGTTCAAGCTCTCGCCTTATACCATTGTTTGGTCCAATATGGAGCCGCTACAGGGTGAACCTTGGTTGCTCAACCCGGGGTTGACCCTTGCTATCCCCCCCGTCGATGGTGCTTACCATACGGTTATGTCGGGCGAGACCTTGGACGGTATCGCGGAAGAGTACGAGGTCCCGGTGACGTCTATTCTCAACACATGGAACGACGTCGAGGCTGGGGACGCGCTCGTCGAGGGGACGCTGCTGGTGATTCCCGGGGGTGTTGGGCCGGACTTCGATTGGGATCCCCCACCACCTGCGCCCTCTCAACCTGCTGTGGGCGCCGCGTCGGCCAGTTGGGGCTACTGTGGGGACACCGCTGTTTCAGGATATGGTGGCAACGGCTGGTTCATTCTTCCCACAGGGTCGTACGAAGTCTCCGGTTGGATTTTCGGTGATCCTCGCAATCCAAGGCACATCGGCTTGGACTACCGCTGTCGTTTGGGTGACCCTATCTATGCTGCTGACAGTGGTGTGGTCATCTTCGCCGGATGGAGTGGCGGCTATGGGAATCTCGTGCGCGTAAGTCACGGTAACGGCTACGAAACGCGCTATGCGCACTTCAGCGCCTTCGCCGTCGGCTGTGGGGAGTCGGTGGTGCAGGGACAAATAGTGGGTTATTGTGGGTCGACGGGCTGGTCGACGGGACCGCATTTGCATTATGAGATTCGCCTGAACGGTGTTCCACAGAATCCTCAGTTGTTCGAACCCTAATCCTAGAGACGACCCAATCACACTTTAGATGACCCAATCTCCTGACAATACCTCGTCCGAACACGCCTCGGATGCCGAGTATGCCTCGGATGCCGAGTATGCCTCGGGCGCCGAGTATGCCTCGGGCTGGCGCAGCTCCGTTTTCGTACGCGTCATTGCCTGCATTGCTGCCTTGATCTGGCGGTGGCGGGACGATCGGGAGGGGCAACGTCCGGCGCTGGGCCGGCTAACCGCTCACGTTGCCTTGATCCTGACGTTTGCCGTCTTTGTCGTGTTGGGGAGCCTTCAGTTGGAATCCATTGCCGGTTGGCTGAGGGTGGCTGACAAGGCCCTGCTTGATGGCTTTGTGCAGGATGTGGACGCTGCCTCAACTACCCTTTCAATCGCCGAGCGCCCCTACTACCGGATTGCGTCTCAGGCGCGGATTGTACGTCAGGTTCAGGCTCACACGGCGATACCCGACCGCCCCCGACTAGAGGTCATCACTTACACAGTCCAAGCCGGTGACACCGCAGAGAAGATCGCCGAAAGTTTCGATCTTCAGCCCACGACACTCTTGTGGTCAAATCCTGAGATGGAGAAGATGCCTGACTTGCTACGTGTGGGCCAAGTGCTGACAATTCTTCCTATCGACGGCGTGTACCACACTGTAGAGGTTAGCGATACCGTCAAGAGCCTCGCTGAGGCGTACGATGTGGCGACAACGGCGATATTGGAGTGCCCATTCAACGAGTTTCTGACCGGTGGCAGGCTTGAGGTCGGCACCAAGGTCATCGTGCCCGGGGGAAGTAAGCCTTATGTGACGCGAGAGGTCACGCTTTACGCGGGAGCTGTGCCCAGCTCAGCCGAGGCCTCAGGAGTATTCCGCTGGCCCGCTGCCGGCGTTTTGACCCAGGGGTATTGGTATGGACATCGCGCGATCGACATCGGCGCGGCTATAGGCACTGCCATTCGAGCGTCGGACGGTGGTTTTGTGAGCTTTGCGGGATGGACCGACATCGGCTACGGGTACCTCGTGGTCATCGATCACACGAACGGCTATCAGACCTACTACGCTCACTTGAGCAATATCTTCGTAACAGAGGGCCAGGTTGTGGATGGTGGAGACGTCATTGGCGCGATGGGGAGCACGGGTAACTCTACCGGGCCGCACCTGCATTTTGAGATCCGTCTTAATGGGTATCCCACCAATCCCTTGATTTATCTCCACTGAAGACGAAATCTGCAGTTCACTCGATCATGGACCTTCAGTGCTCCGTGGTCATCGCTGTAACGTCTATCATTGAGAAATGCGAGCCCTTGGGCTCGCGTTTTCTATGTCCGGCCAAGGAGTAGCGTATGCAACTGACCGTGTCAGAAGCGCGGCAACTTTACGATGACGCCGATAGTGTGCACGACTTCGACCATATCTTGCGCGTTTTGGCCCTGGCTGAGCGGATCGCCCGCGTAGAGGGTGCCGATATCGAGATTGTTCGGACCGCTGCGTTGCTCCATGATTGGGGGCGTGCGCTGGCTCAGGAAGCTGCTTCGGACCACGCCCAGGTGGCGGCCCAGCGGGCGCACGATTATCTGACGGCGCGAGGCAGTGATCCGAGTTGGACGGCTGCGGTCGAGCACGCCATTGCCGCGCATCGCTTCCGAACCCGACCCAATCCGCAGACAATTGAAGCTCAGGTTCTCTTTGATGCCGATAAACTGGACGCTATTGGTGCGATCGGCGTAGCTCGGGCATTTGCTTATGGTGGTGCCCACAATCAGCGTCTGTGGGCGTCCAGGGATGAGGTGGATCGCGCTCGCTGGGCTGAGCAGGGTGACGATCCGGAGGCGCACACGCCGGTTCACGAGTTCGTCGTCAAGCTCACGCGTATCAAGGAGCGTCTTTACACAGGAGAGGGCCGACGGATCGCGGAGGGGCGTCACCGCTATATGCTGGCCTTCTACGACCGCCTGGATGCCGAGGTTCGGGGTGAGGCGTGATGGGCACCTGTTCAGACGGAGGTCTGCCAAAGAGCTCACTCTGATCGACTGAAGATGCGGCGAGGAGAAAAAGAAGCGGGCTCATTTCTGAGCCCGCTTTTCGCATCACATGTCGCATCCGGGCCGGTCTACCACCGGCCCGCCGGATCACTCATCCCGCGGTCGAAGATGCGGATAGAGCAGAACCTCACGGATCGAGCGGTTGTCGGTGAAGAGCATAGCCAATCTGTCGATGCCTACGCCAAAACCGCCATTTGGCGGCATACCGTATTTCATCGCTTGTAGGTAGTCTTCGTCCATCGGCTGAGCTTCCTCGTCACCGGCTTCATACGCCCGTCCTTGCTGGACAAAGCGCTGCTCCTGTTCGAAGGGATCGTTTAGCTCGGTGAAGGCGTTGCCCATCTCCAGGCCGCCTATGAAGAGCTCAAAGCGTTCCACGTGCGTGAGGTCATCGGGCTTTTGCTTGGCGAGGGGCGAAATGCCAACGGGATAGTCGTGAACAAACGTCGGCTGGATCAACTTGGGCTCCACCTCTCCCAAGAGCCCATCGACGAGATGGCCCCAGTTGGCGTCTCCGGGGGCGTTGTAGCCCTGACGTCGCATCTCTGCCCTGAGCGCATCGGCGTCAGGAAATTCGGTGTAGTCGATGCCGGTGTGCTCTTGGATGGTCGCGCGCAACGTCTTCCTGCGCCACGGCGGTGCCAGATCGATTTCGTGGCCCTGATAGACGAGCGCTTTCGACCCCAATACTCGCTCGGCAGCATAGGAGATCATCTGCTCAACGGTCTCCATCATGCCGTAGAGATCCGTGTAGGCACAATAAAGCTCCAGTTGTGTGAACTCAGGATTGTGCTTGTAGGAGACGCCTTCGTTGCGAAAGTCCCGACCGAGCTCGTAAACACGCTCAAACATGCCTACCAGCAGGCGCTTAAGGTAGAGTTCAAAGGAGATCCGCAGGTAAAACTCCTGCTTTAGTTGATTATGGTAGGTTGTGAACGGGCGGGCCGCTGCGCCTCCGTAGATGGGTTGCAGCACCGGCGTCTCGACTTCAAGATAGCCGTGGTCGTCGAGCCAAGCTCTCAGCGCACTGATCATACGCGATCGAGTGCGAAAAATCTCCCGCACCTCAGGGTTGACGGCCAGGTCAGCATAACGCTGTCGGTACCGCTCCTCGACGTCTGAGAAGGCACTATAGCGAGTGACGGCTCCCTCTTCGTCCTCATACTCCTTGGGAATGGGCAGCGGCGCAATCGCTTTCGCCAACATCCGCAGGTCGTGCGTCTCTACGCTGATCTCTCCTGTGCGAGTTCGCATCATCGGGCCACTGGCCTCGACAAAATCACCCAGGTCGAACGCCTTGCGGAAGAGCGCGTAGCTCTCCTCGCCGAGGTCATTGCGCCGGATAAAGAGCTGGACCTTGCCGCTGCCGTCCTCTATGTGGGCAAATGAGAGCTTACCCATGACGCGCAGGCTGACGATGCGACCGGACACAGTCACGTCTGGCGGATCGGCGTCTTCAGCTTCGGCCTTCAGGAAGGCTTGAATCGCTTCTTCCGCCGAGTGGGTGCGGTGAGCGCGGTGAGGATAGGGTGCGACGCTGGCTTCCTCCAGCCGGCCTAGCTTCTCAACGCGCTGCTGTTCCAGATCATTCAACTCCATAGACGATACACATCCTATCGAATAGCTATGACTTCGAAGACAAGATCGCCGTCAGGAGCTCGGACAACAGCCTTCTCTCCAATGCGCTTACCCATGAGTGCTCTACCCAAAGGCGACTCATTGGAGATCTTGCCCTTGCCAGGGTCAGCTTCCGCCGACCCCACGACGAAGTATTCTTCGTCAGCACTGGTGCCCTCTTCACGAACTGTCACAGTATTTCCCAGCCCCACATTATCACTGTTGACATCGGGCTTGGTGATGAGCCTGGCTTTGCGCAGGTTCTCCTCAACTTCGAGAATGCGACCCTCGACAAAGGCCTGCTCTCGGCGCGCTTCTTCTAACTCGGCGTTTTCGATAAGCTCGCCTTCGCCCAAAGCGTTGTGCAGACGTTCTGCAACCTCCAGACGGCGTACCGTTTTGAGGTGATTGAGCTCTTCCTCTAGAGCTTGGTATCCTTCCGGGGTCAAATAGACAACCGAGCGGTTACTCATAAACAGCTTTCCTCCGAGGCCACTATTCACAAAGGCCATTGATAAAAGAAAAACCCGAGAGCCCATATCTGCTCACAGGTTAGACAATCATACCACAAAACACGTCTCTTGCCAAGCTTTCGAAACCAACGGGCGAGCTGTTCTGTTGGTGAGTGCATAGAGGCGGGCGATGTCCCGGTCTCTCAATCCGCCGCGATGGACTGAACAAAACGCCTGAGCTGTTGCGCAACCAATCCCTGGGGTTCGATTCTGACCATAGGCTTGGCGTTTCCGACG
>JBNGDU010000212.1:0-13822 GCA_049975025.1 Anaerolineae bacterium | reverse complement strand
AACTGCATATCTGGTAAGTGGTTTCACCGATAATCAGCTTGTTATTTCCCCGAAATCAGAACGCGCCCCAGCTATGATGACGGGCCGCCTCTCAGCGTCAAAAGGTCCTCCGATCGCCCTCGACGAGCAAACCGGGATCCGCCGCGGGCCAGTCCGGCCCAGCTATGTGTCGCACCACCGCTCGGACTGGGCTGCATATGCCAAAAAAAACATATACGTGTTTGACAAAACAGCTGCGTAGTGTTAAAATGTAATTGCTTTATGGAAACCTTTCTTATTTACCTTCTAGTGCTAGAGCTTATGCTAACGCTGCACTTACCATGGGAGAGAGAGCAAATATGCAAGATACGAGACAGCAGATCCTAGAGATCCTTAAGCGACACGGCGAGGTAACCGTTCAGGACCTGAGTGACAAACTGGGCCTTACCAGCGTGACTGTCCGCCATCATCTTGAGATCCTGCGCTCAGAAGGCTATATCTCTGATCCTGAAGTCCGACGCTCCAATCGTCCAGGCCGACCTCGCTACGTCTACCATCTGACGTCCACCGCTGCCGACCTCTTCCCAAACAACTACAGTGGCCTGGCTTCAGCCTTGCTGGACACGATCGACGCATGTATAGCGCCGGAGGAGCGCGATGCCTTGCTGGAACGCGCCGCGGAGCGCATCGCTGACCGCGCCGGCGAGCTACCCAGCAATCCGAAAGATCGGATGGAGAGGATCGTGACCTTCTTGAATCAGCAGGGCTACGTCTCTCGGTGGGAAGCGGACGAGGAAGAAGATCAACGGTACTTCGTCTACATCAGCAGTTGTCCTTACTATCACGTCAGCCAGACTCATCCGGACACCTGTCAGATTGATTGGCACATGTTTCAACTGCTCGCCGGAGAGGACGCCGAGGTGACACGCGTTAAGGCTGAAGCCAAAGAAGGTGGGCTTTGCGTTTACACTGTGCGCTGGCCAGAGGCGCAAACCGCCACTTAGTGACCCAGATCCAACGCACACCAGCGACCCGAAGCTAGCTCGGGTCGCTGCTTTTGCTGTTAAGTCCCCAATCGTCTGGCATCAAATGACCCACAACTCCTCCTGCGGATCACTGAGATAGCTCGCACCGTCTTCGGTGACCAGGACGTTCTCCTCGCGGCTTACGTAGCCACGGTCGGGTAGGACGACTTCCAGCTCAATGGCGAAGACGTTACCGGCCTCGACTATGCCGTCGACCGATCGACCGTAGCGCTCCCACTTAGGCCCCAGGATCGTGGCACCGTCGTGCGCCGTGCGACCGACTTGGTGACCGAAGGCGTGCATATACTCAGCGTACCCCGCCCGTAGCAGCGCCTCCCGTGCCACGGCGTCGACTTCCCAACCTCGCGCGCCCGGTCTAAGCGCCTGCCGCCCGGTCTCCAAGGCCCGCGTCACAGCTTGCCAAGCCGCCTCCACCTCCGAAGGCACCCTATCACCGCCGGACAGATACCAGACACGTTGCAGATCAGAGACAAAACCCCGGTAAGAGATGCCGAAATCAATGTGGACGAGATGGCCTTGCTCGGCGGTCAGCCCTGTGGGCATAGCATGGCCATAAGCGCTTTGAGGGCCCACCGTGACCACAGGGCAGTAGTCACGTTCCCACGCGGTCCCATAACCGCCATCATAGACGAAGCGGTGCAGGAAATCGGCGATCTCATAGTCGGTGATGCCGGGGCGAATTTCGTGGGCCAGCATTTCAATCCCCTCCTGCGTGCGCTCAATAGCTGCCCGGATGAGACTGATCTCAGAGGACGTCTTGCGTCCCCGCAGAGCCGAGACCACCGGCGCTGCCGACACCAATCTGGATGCGTAGGGCGTAGACTCGAGAAACCGGGAAAGCATCAGGAACAGGCCATGGGTGAGCCCATCGGAAGCCGGATCGTCCTCCGCGTAGTTAACGGCGATCTGCCGCGGATCCAACGCCGCGATAGTGTCGACCATCGCAGGCCGGATGTCCTGATCGTAGGCGACGACCTCGTCATAGGCATTCAGACGCCGCAGATTGTCAGCATCGAAACGTCCTACCACAGCGACACGCCGACCGCTGCGGTGGATCATCAACGCCGAGAGCCAAGTCAAGTCGAATCCCGTCAGCAAGTCGAGCACCGGGTCCCTGACCTGAGACGTCTCGCGAACAAACGTCAACCAAAGGTCGATGCCCATCTCGTCCAGAATGCCGACGGCTTGGGATGTCTTCTCACGGACTATAGAAGCCACGGTGATCTCCCCGGTGCCGACACCCGAATCCATCGTCATTGAGGATCAGCCTCCTCGTCGATCAAAGCTCTTCGCCGGTCAAAGCTCTTCGCCGGTCAAATGCCGGTAGAGCGCCTGAAATTCCTCATCAGAATAGTAATAGATGACGATACGCCCGCCCTTGCGACCGTGTCGCAATCGCACGCGGGTGCTCAGGGCCTCCTGAAATCGCTCCTCTAGTGCCTGGAGGTGGGGATCGGGTTGCCTGGCCTCAGTATCGTCATCCTCCAGCGAGGCCTGGGCCTCCCGCACCCCATCTCGGGATTCACGCACATGTCGAACCAGGGCCTCAGTCTCGCGAACGGTTAGTTCGTTCTCCAGCACGACATTCAACGCCATATCCTGGGTTTCAGAGGTGTCGAGTCCCAGTAGCGCGCGACCGTGACCTTCGGTGATCTTTTCGTCGAGAAGTGCCTGCTGCACCGCTTTGGACGCTCCCAACAAACGCATCACATTGTTGACCGCGGGCCGGCTTTTGCCAACCCGCCGCGCGACCTCCGATTGAGAAAGACCGAAATCCTCAACGAGATGTTGGTAGGCCAACGCTTCCTCCAAAGGGTTCAAATCGGCTCTCTGCACGTTCTCCACCAGCGCCAACTCCAGCATCTCCTGAGGCGCGGCCTCCTTCACGATCACCGGGACCTGGGTTAACCCGGCCATTTTGGCGGCGCGCCACCGTCGCTCACCGGCGATAAGTTGGAAGTCGCCCTCAGCGCGACGCGTGACGATCAGAGGCTGAATGACACCATGTTCGCGGATCGAACCTGCCAGCTCGGCAAGGCTGGTCTCCGTCAAGCTCGTGCGAGGTTGGTGCGGATTAGGGACGATTTCACCAATAGGCACCTGCTTTAGTCCCCCCGGGGAAGCACCCTCGGACGGGATCAACACATCCAATCCTCGTCCTAGCCCTCGTCTCGGCATAGCTCGATCCTTTCTGAACTCAAACTGAGCGATCTCATTCACTGACTCATCAATTATAGCACATCGACTGCTTCTCACACTTCGACTCTCGCGACCGGCAGGCTATAATAGCTTACAAACTCATGCGTTAAGGAAACGGATATGGACAACGGAAAAGAGACCACCGGCCCATCAGGTAACCAGCGTCGCCCAACGGCCCGCGTCGTCGTAGGCCTGTCAGGCGCCAGTGGCGCCGTGTACGGGGTGCACCTTCTGACTGCCCTGAAGTCCCTGGATGTCGAGACACATCTTGTTGTGACGCACCAAGGGGCGGTGACGCTGGCACACGAGATGGGCATGAAGCTTGACGATATCACATCGTTGGCGGCGAATCATCATGATATCGAAGATCTCTCCGCGCCCATAGCCAGCGGATCCTTCGCAACCAAGGGGATGGTCGTGGCGCCCTGTTCCATCAAGACGCTATCTGCCATCGCCAACAGCTACGCCGACAATTTGCTCACCCGCGCCGCCGACGTCACGCTCAAGGAAGGACGCACGCTCATCTTGGCCGTCCGCGAAACGCCCCTCCATCTGGGCCACCTCAGGCTCATGGTGCAGGCCGCCGAGATCGGTGCGGTGATCTTCCCGCCGGTTCCGGCTTTCTACCCCCACCCCCAGACGTTGGACGAGTTAGTGGAACAAAGCGTGGGCAGAATTCTCGCTCGCCTGGGCCTGGAAAATCAACTCTATGACGTCTGGCGGGGCCTTTGAGGGCCCAAAGCGGCTATTCGTCCTTCAGAGTGATAATGCGCTGCGAAAGGTCGGGCAGGAACTCGCTGTAGTCAAAATGGTCCCAGCCGCTCATACCACCTAGTGTGAAGATCGCCATGCCCAACACATAGTCGTCCTCGCGCAGCCGCTCGTCATAGAAGACGATGTCCTCCAGGAAGACCGCCTCACGCTCTTCAGGATCCTCTATCGCCACGTTCGCCTCGGTAATCGCCAACGGAATGACCTCGCCCCGCGGGATCAGGATATCCCGGTAGAGATGCCGGTATCGACCGCCGAGCACCCCGCGGTCAGGATAACGAGGGAGTGAGGGGTCCTCCGGATCTTGTCCCGGATAGAGGGGAAGCGCCTCACCCCAGCGCGAGCTGAGCAACGGACCACCGTATTCGTGAAGGGCGAGTATATGTCCACCGGCCTGCGCCTGAGCGAAGACACCGGTCTCCGCAATCGCCTCCCACTCGTAGATCTCCGGCACCCCCATACTGTAGGAGAAAAGCGCCAGTTTGTAACCGTGGGACTCAGCGATGGTCATCGCGGCCTTGAAGAACTCCGCCAACCAGACGTGTCCCTCGATCGAAGGAGGATCGACCTCGTTCAGGACCTCCCAGTAGTCGACGCAGTGCTGGTAGTCCTCCCAGCGGTCCATATGCACGTCCATGTGCTCAGCGGCTTGAGCTGCCGGATCGCCCTCCGGCGTCACGGCCTCCCAAGTCGAGTCGCTCCACCGCCCAACCGTCACGGTATCCGGCGATACCCGCTTGATGTCACAGAGATAGCCGAACGAAAGGCCCTTCACGAGCGCGACGTGGGCGCCCTCATCCCGCAGATCCCGCGCCGTCTCAAACGCACCGCCAGAGGCGATCGCGTGGAACCCGATCTTCGACGGCCCGTGGGGCTCCGCCACGACCGTCGGCTGTGGCGTGGGCTCGGGAGTTGGTGGCTCAGGCTCTGGGTTCGACCGCAGGACGGTGGGCAGGTAGACGCGCCGCATCTCAGAGACAACGTGCAAGACCAGTTCGACTTCCTGGGGTGCATTGCGCGTGGTTGACGGAAGCGCGCCAATAAGGATCGTGCTGGTGTAGGTGCCGGTGCTCATCCCGTGCGTATCCAAACGCATGTGGAGTTCCTCGCCCTCAACGCCCTGCGTGGCGGAGAGCTGCGGCACCATCGTGCCGCCGGGTAAGATCTTTGCCGACCACGTTAGCGTGCCCAACCCCACGTTCTCCACCTGCACCGTAGCCGTCAACACCTGAGGGTCACTGACCTCCGCTATCAAGGTCGGGCGAAGGGGTGAGACCCAGAGCGCAGGCGTGCTGAGCAGGCCCGGTCGCTTCTCCATCGCCGCAAGCGCGTCATAGGCAGGCGTCGGCGCACCGAGGAAGGACCCATCCTGACGCCGCAATGCGTAGTAACGGCTGTGAAAACAGGAATACCAAGGCAGGTAGTCGTGCCAGTCGAGATTCCAGACGAACATACCCTCCAGCCACGGCCAATGCGCGTCAGCATATTCAAAGGCCCGCACGAGGTAGTCCGCCTGAGCCTCAGCACTGACCTCCTGCCATTGGAAGTACTCAACCCACTCTTCGTCCTCGTCACAGCTTTCATAGCCATCATCGACCGGGCGTCGAATCCAGTTGAACTCGGTAGCCCAGACGGGCATATAGGATAGCCCCGCCTGATCCAGAATATCCCGCACCGCCTCCATACCCCGGAAGGCGAACCCGTTTGTGACCGTATCGTAGTCTGCCTCTGGCGCTGAGGCGAATCCATAGGAATGATAGCCTAAGGCATCGATGCAAGACGCAGCACCGCTTGCCAGCATGTCCTCCAGATACGTCGCCTCATCCATGGCGAGACAGTTGTTACCCTCACCACAAGGCCAGGGGGGCGGGATCCGTCCCACGGGCGCCAGCCCACCGCTCACCACCACAGCCTGGGGATCGACAGCCTTGATCTCATCGTAAGCGACACACAACATCTCCGCAAAGCGCTCAGGGTCGGGGTCGTTGCCGCCCCAAGATGCGCTCCTGATGTTGGGCTCGTTGCAGATCTCATACGCCTGCACGAGACCGACGCCCTGCTCAGCGACAGCTGCGACGTGCTGCCGCCACCCGACCAGATCGTTGACGTAGGCGCCACAACTGAGATTGTAGAGAATGTTGTAGGAGAGGTCGTCCGGCAAGGCCGGCGTGTACTCCTCCCAAAGCTTGACCCACTCGAATCCCAGGGGGTCCATCAGCGCCGGGACGCGGTCGACCTCCCGCACATTGATCCCGTAGCCCAGATGGGGCTCGGGCTTCACGTAACCCAGACAGTCGGTCGGACCATAGGCAGCCAGGAAAGCCTCATTGAACCAAGCGTCAGCGTCAACAAACGCGACCGAGATCTGATCCAACGTCCGGTGCCCCACGTTGAGGGTGTTGTAGTAGCCGGCTGTAGGATCGCGCGCGAGAAGGCGCCAGTGCGCCAGCTCCTGACACGACGTCCGGTCCCACACGTAGAGCTCAGTCTCATTCGAGGCGAAGGCCCGCGTAGGCTGCAAAGCCAGATGCAGTTGTTCATCGGTCTTGGACAAGCCCAGGGCCGCCTCGCGGCTGGCGACCGCGACCTCACCGACGTAGCGAACCGGATACCAGAACTCATCATAGGAGATCGATTGGCCCGCCGGAAGCGTCACCATGTCCCAAAACGTAGGGGCCAGGCCGCCGTGCAGTTCGACGCCGCCCGATGGCACATCGGTCCACAAGTGCCAAGGTAAGGCATTGGACCATCCTGTAGCAAATCCCTTGCTGCCCCTGGCGATCTCGTGAGGGAAGATCCGCATCAACCCCGCTTCCTGCTGATGATCATAGACGCCGATGAAGTCCCGGGGCGCCTGAGGGAACTCGAAAAAGCCCAGCCATTCCGTCCAGTTCCTCAATCGCGAGTAATCGACGCCTCCATGCTCGGGCCAACGGAAGAGATAGTCGGTGTCCGTGGGCACCGTCGGCCACGCGCCGGGGAGCCGGTCGTCGCCGGTGGAGTGAACGGCCATCTCCGAAGCGTTGAAGACAAAGGCTAACCCCTCGGTCGGCGCGTTCATCGCCCCGGGCGCGGTGGCGGCATTGACCCAGAACTTGAAGTCGATGGCTTGGTCCGTGGGGTTCTCCACACGCGGCGAGGCCACGACGTAGGCCCGCTCATTGGGCAGGAAGACGTCCACGGAGGCCCGGAGTCGATCGCTAGCCTGCGTATCTTGGACGGTGACCGTCACCCCGGCTGTCGAGGTGATCACGGACCAACTCCAGGGGACGCCCCACTCATACCCGTGCTCGTCGACGGGCAAGCACCATTCGATGCCGCCCACAGACAGCCACCAGCCCTGCTCCGGAGGTCCCCAGCGGGTAGGCTTGATGACCGGGTTCTGATAGAGCTGATTATGACCGGTCGACTTGTCGATCAACTGATAGATCCGCCCACCCAACTCAGGCATTAGGGTGACTTTGAGGTAAGCGTTCTCCAGCACCAGCAACTGATAGGTCCTGGATGTAGGCGAGGGATCGGCTGGATACCGCTCCCAGTCCAAAACCGGATAGGACATGTTGTAGGTGGCGTTGTACGCGGTCTCCAGATAATCGGCATAGGGGTAGGTCGGTATGGAGATCTGCGTGGTGGAGAACCGCGTGCTGCTCTCCGGAGTCAGGCTCGCGGCTTCGTAAGGCGCGGGCCAGGGCGGCGTCCCCTGAGCTGCAACCCTATCACCCGGCACACCGATGGCCACCATCGAAAGGAGCACAAAAAGCAACATCGACCTCAGCCGGATAAACCAGCCGGGTCGATGTAGATCTGTCTGAGACGGGGCACGATCGCGCTGTTTCATAGGGATTGGGGAGCGCTCATCTCACATAGGCTATCGCACGTTATCGTAAGGCATCCCTCGTGTACTGCCACAGAAGTCCGTGAGGCAACCGTCTGAACCTCTCGTTCAGGCCCGATTGCACCCTCCACTGCACTATCTTCACGCAAGCCCAAGGTCATCGGCGATCGACTGCATCGCCTCCAAGACCACACCGATATGCTCGGAGAGCGGAACGCCCAGCATCTCCGCGCCCTCCTCGATATCCTCGCGGTTCACCCCGGCGGCGAAGCTCTTGTCCTTCCACTTCTTCTTGACCGAACGCACCTTGACGTCCATGATGGATTTGCTCGGTCGGACCAGGGCCACAGCCACAATCAGTCCGGTGAGCTCATCGACGGCGTAGATCGCCTTCTCCATCTTGTTCTGCGGCGTGATGCCGACGAGGTAGGGCGCGTGTGCCTGGACGCCGCGAATGAGCTCCTCGGGCCATCCTTTATCACGCAGGATCTCGGCCCCCTTGAAGGGATGTCCGCCTGGGCCGAGGTCCGGGTATTTCTCGTACTCGAAGTCGTGAATAAGCCCCACAATGCCCCATTTCTCCTCATCCTCATCGAATCGGCGGGCATAGGCTCGCATACCGGCCTCAACGGCGAGCGCGTGCTTAATCAGATTGGGATTGGTCGTGTACTCGTTAAGCAGGTCCCAAGCTTCTTCTCTCGTAGGCCAAGTCATCACATTCCTCCTTATAGTACTTTCCTCACATCAAATCTCAAATCGCGCTCAGCCTCAGCGGCCTCCACAGCCCCGGGCGATCCCAGAACCACCACGGACCCCGATTCAGCCACCCGGTCCACGACGTCCGCGAAGGCCCGGAAGTCCTCAACGGTGGTGTTCAAGAGCTCCGTCCGATAGGCCTGGCGGGAGTCATCGTCGTAGCCGATGAGGTAACGGGCCATAGCGCTGTATCCCTTGGCATCCGGAAGCTGATAGGCGTCGATGTTGCCGATAGCGCCGATGATGCTCTTGACCAGTTCCTCCTGGGGCAACTCCAGCTCGCGCAGGAACGAGGCCGTCTGATCGTAGACGTCCAGCGTCTGCAGCAAGTTGGGGTCTCGATAGGAGACGAAGCCGAAGGCGCCCGAGTGCTGATCGAAGACGCAAAATCCGCCATAGGCACCGCCCTGAACGCGTACCCGCTCCCAGAGCCAGGTGCTGCGCAGATAGTGCGAGATCACCTCTGTCGATCCATGGCGCTCATATCCAAGGTCAAAGAGCCCCGCGCCCTTTGCAACGTAGTTCACGTTAGCCGGAAGCGTCAGGGCCTCCGGACCACGATCAAGCGTCGCATCCCACGACGTTTCATCACCGGAACCTTCCGGCAGCGCACCGATAAAGTCCGCAATCTGGGGCTCAAGTCGAGCCCAGTTTTCCTCATCTAGCGTCACATTGAAGACCATCGCCCGACGGTCGACCAGCACATCGCGCACCCGCTCCAGCTTCTCCAGCACAGCGGGCCAATCGGCCTCCACCTCGTCGATCAACCGGCGCAGGAAGAAAAGGTAGGCCAGGCCGCCTGTCTGCTCGCCAACCCAGTATCCCTCACCGAACTTGGCGCGCAGGCGGGAAGCAACCACCCGGTGCCCCCCCGGCACCAAACCGGCCTCCTCGCGGGCCTTCTTCTCCAACAACATCTGCCGAAAGCGAGGCCTGTTGTCCAACCTCACGGTCAGCAGGATATCGCGAAGGACAGCCAACAGCTCCTCCGCCTGGTCCACAAGGGCCTTGCCTCGCAAGATACTGTAAGCTGCGGCCTTTCCGGTCTGCCGAACAGTGGAGGTGAAGATCGCTGGGGAGATGCCACCCGTGGTACGCCCAATCCGCTGGGTCAGCTTGACGAAGTCCTCGGTCTCCGTGCCCAACTCGAGGAGCGCCGAGTTGAAGAGCGCGGCGTAGGGCAACAGGTCTTGGGGCAGAGCGTGGAGATTGAGACCGACATCGAGATACACAATGCCGTTGGTGAAGAGATCGTGGAAGAGGACGCGAGCCCCATGATGCGCCGATGCCGCAGTCGGCACCTGCTTCGGTTTCTCGTCCAGATCCTCCAACCCCAAGCTGGGAATGGTAGCCAGGGCCTCGGGCGGGTCGGGCGTTTCCTGCAGCTGCTTCAGATAACGCGTCTGCTCGATCACGGCCAACTGCTCAGCCTCGGTCAACCGTGCCTGAGTGGCGGCGAGGCGCGCCTTCTCCGCAGCATCCTGACTTTCCTGAAGCTTCGGGTCGGGCGTCAGAACCAGCGTCGTCCGCTGTTCGTTCTCAAGCAAGTAGCCTTGGATCAGTGACTCGAAGTAGCCGGGGGTATCTTCCAATTTCGACTTGACCGACCGCAGGGGCTCCTCAAAAGCGATCGGCGCCATCGGGTCGCCATCGTGAAGCCATCGCGTCAACGCGCGGATCATCAAGAGCAGACCGCGCGGATAGCGACCGGTGTTCTGCTCCCGCAGCCTGAATTCCACCGTGTTGACCGAGGCCGCGACCGTCTCCGGATCGATCCCCTCCTCCGTAAGCTCCTCGAGCGTGGAGAAGATCACGTCCTCAACCCGCTCGGTCTTCTCAGTCTCCACGCCTTTGAGACCCACGGAGAAGATCAACTGGCGCAAGGAATCATCCAGGCCGCCGCCGATGACGTCCTCGCCCAGCCCGGAGTCGATAAGGGCTTTGCGCAGCGGCGAGGCTGGGGTGCCGATCAGGACATGCGACAGGATGGCCAAAGCCAGCGTCTCGGTCGGATCCAGGTTCTCCGTCAACAGCCAGTTGACCGTCACCATCGCCTTAGGTGTCTGTTCCTCACCGGCAGGATAGGGCCGATCGATACGGCGCGCGCCGCCAAAGGGTGGCTGCAACTCGATCGTGCTTTGGACGTCCAGTCGCTCATAGTCCTGGAGATACTCGTTCATGATCCGCAGGCGTTCCTCGGGATCGTCATCACCGTAGAAGAAGACGCGGGCGTTCGAGGGATGGTAGTAGGTCTCGTGAAAGGCCTTGAACTGCTCCCAGCTCAGCTCGGGGATCACGTCCGGGTCACCGCCGGAGTCAAAGCGATAGGCGGTGTCCGGAAAGAGTGACTGCTCGCTGTAGCGCGCCACGAGGCTATCCGGCGAAGCATAGGCCCCCTTCATCTCATTGAAGACCACGCCCTTGTAGGCCAGGGGGTCGCCGAGGGATCCCAGCTCATAGTGCCATCCCTCCTGCTGGAGGATCTCGGGCGTGAGCCGCGGATAGAAGACGGCGTCGAGATAGACGTCCACCAGATTGTAGAAGTCCTGCAGGTTCTGACTCGCCACCGGATAGCAGGTCTTGTCGCTGTAGGTCATAGCGTTCAAGAACGTATTGAGCGAGCCCTTCATCAACTCCACAAACGGCTCCTTGACAGGGTACTTCCGCGACCCACAGAGCACCGAATGCTCCATGATGTGAGGCAACCCGGTTGAGTTGGGCGGCGGCGTGCGGAATGTAATGCCGAAGACCTTGTTCTCGTCCTCATTCTCCAGAGACAGCAGCTCGGTCCCGGTTACGACATGCCGATAGAGCCTTGCTCTCGTGTTAAGCTCCGGTATCTCTTGTTCTCTCAACAACTCGAAGTTATGTATTTTGGTCATTGATCCAATCTCTGTTTCTTCGTTCTATGGTTCATAGGGTAGGCCACCGATGGGCTAAGTCCCATGATAGCACAGATCGCGTCACTTTTCTCGTCTGAACTGCCATCGCGGAGGGATGCCGCCACTGTATGCGACGGATCTGGCGTTGCGAGGCTTGAAGGAAGGCCGCATCAGAGACATTCGGACAGATGAGCGCCGTGGGCTTCCCTTACCGGCGGGGGGCTTACGCCCAACGGCACAGGCCTGTAACTCAGGGGCTCTTGAATCAGGGGATGCTACTCCCGACGAATGCCACCGCCTCTGGATCATCTCCCCAGATCAACCAGACCTCGTCCGCTCGCCGATAGAGAAAGAGAGCGCCCCGACTGCCGGCCCACCAGCGCCCGCGAGGAAGATCGGCAGGGACGGTCGTGTCGCGGATGAACCCGCCCACTAAAGGATCCGGCATCAAATCCCGCAAATCCGCATAGACACGCCCCGCCGCCCGCGCACTGTCCCAGGCCGTTTGCCACAGCACGACCCGGCTTCCCTCCGGGCCCTCCCAGGCTTGGAGCAGATCTCCCCCCCAATCCAGGGCTGCGTCGGGCTGCAGTTGACCCTCGCTCCATTCCAACAGCAGGACGCCGATCAAAGCTTCACCGAGTGTCTCCGTCTCGGTGAGGATCCAGTTCTGACCGAACTCAGGTTCCAATGGAACCAGCACTGCCGGTTCGTCCTGCGCCAGGTACCGCTCCGGATGCAGTATCTGCTCAGTCGAACGCGGAGGGCGGAGAATCACCTCGTCCAGGGCCGCCAGTCCTCCCTCGCGATACTGCGCACCGGCGAATGAGGTGCCGATCTCCAACGTCAGGCAGGAGAGATCTTCCAACAGCGGGTCGTCAACTCGCCAATAGGGACAGATGGCATCTGCCACCCGCTCCTGCAACCCGGCGGCCTCACGGTCGCCCGGTTCAACCCCGTAGTATCGCCAAACCGAGACCATGGCGTCGCCGTCGGCTACGGCCTCGAGTGCAATCTGGCGATCGAGTGATGTCGCATCCTCCATCAACGTCACGAGATCACCGTATTGATCAGGCAGCGCTCGAGCGTAGCCGTAGGCCAGTTGGGTTTCCAGAACGTCCAAATCCCCATTCCAATCCTGCCGGAGATAGAGCTCCTCAAGCTGTGGCGCGTAGAGAGCAGCGGTTCGCTCAGATTGGGCGACGACATCAGGGCGAAGCAATTCCCAAAACCACAGGTTCAGGAGCTCCAGGGGTCGTCGAGCGCGTTGCACCAACGGAGGCCACCTCTCATACCATTGGTAGAGGGCCACGGACAGACTGTACTCTTCGACCAAGGTCAGAGGGGTCCCCCACCGGGTGCGAGACTGTCTAGCCTCGGCGACCTCGGCCGCAACCACACCGGCCTCCGAGACGTCAAAGAGCGGGGGCGTGGGCGATGGCGACGTCGTAGGCGTAGCAGAGGCGACCGAGCCTGGGGTCGGCAGGACCGACTGACCGACCGGCGTAGCCAAAGGCGAGGCGGAGTTCGGGGTCGTCCGCATCGTCGACCCAACACTCCAGGCGAGCAGCCCCACCACCACGATGACGCTGACCGCCAGGGCGATCAAAATCGCACGTTGCTGTGTGGTTAGACTTCGATACCACTGCACGCTAGGGCCTCCCGCTGAGTCTGAATGACGGCGCGGATACCCTCGGATGCCATATCCAGCAGGTGATTCACACTTTCCCGTGAGACAGGGGTGCCCTCGGCTGTGCCTTGAATCTCGATGAATCGTCCCTCTGCATCCATCACAACATTCATGTCCATCTCGGCCCTGGCATCTTCTTCATACGCAAGATCCATCCGGGGCTCGCCGTCGACCATACCCACGCTCATCGCACCCACAGGAGGTAGCAGCGTCGCGCTGGGCACCAAGCCGTCCTTGATAAGCCCCCGCACCGCCAGCGCCACCGCCACGTAGCCTCCGTTGATCGACGCGGTGCGCGTCCCGCCATCCGCCTGGATGACATCGCAGTCGACAATCAGCATGCGCTCTCCAAGCAGATCCAGGCGCACCGCGCGGCGCAGACTGCGCCCGATCAAGCGGCGAATCTCTTGAGCCCGTCCGCCTTTGATGTGAGATCGCGCCGTTCGGGTGTGGGTCGACCTCGGCAACAGCGCATACTCAGCCGTCAGCCATCCTTGATTCTGCCCTCTTAACCATCGAGGTACGCGTTCCTCCACGCTTACAGCACACAATACCTGGGTCTGCCCCATCGCCACCAGGGTCGAGCCCTCCGCATATTGAATGGGCGCGATATCGAAAGACAAAGAGCGGAGCTCGCCAGGGCCTCGATCATCCGAACGCATAC
>JBNGDU010000211.1:0-13885 GCA_049975025.1 Anaerolineae bacterium | reverse complement strand
ACCGGGAGATGCTCAAGGGCGACGTCGCCGTGGTAACCGGCGCGGGCGGCGGGATCGGATACGAGGCCGCGCGGGCCATCGTGGGGCGGGCATTGATGACTATCGGCTTTCCACGCCTGACACCAATATCCACAGATAGCATGGTAAACTATCCGTACTATGGACGTCAACACAGTTATCGCCGTCTGTGAGTCGATGCTCGAAGACTCAGCCCTACGAGTGGAGGAGAACCTCGCCGAGCGCGCGGACGCGCTGGAGTACATCGGCTTCGCCGAGCAGGTACTCACCGCGGAAGCCCGCCGTTACGGAGCGACCGAGGATTACAGGGGGCTGCGGCGTGCGTTGAAAACTCTAGCACAGGAACTGGAGACGGTGGACCACGCCCTCTTCGATCGGATGCGTCATAGGATCCGGACGGGAGAGCTGAGGGGTGACGCACTTCGACAGCGCCTCGACGCCTTCACCGATTACCGTCCCGGCAACACAGACCACCGTCACCTCAGCTTCGATACGCTCGATGCTGTCATAAATGGCCTTCTTCTAGGCCAACCGGTGCCGGATCCCACAGTGACCCTAACGCCCGAGATGATCAGCTACCAGGCGACGCCGGGCAGCGTGATCCTGGAGCTCGTCGACCGCGTCGATGTCAACACAGAGACACGATTCTTCGACATCGGCAGCGGCCTTGGGAAGGTGCCCCTGTTAGTTCACCTTCTAACGGGCGCAACGGTTGTGGGCATCGAGCTCGACGCTGCCCTCTGTGGCTACGCTAGGGCGCAAGCGCAGCGGCTGGGGCTGGATACGGGGAAGACCGTGCGGTTCGTGACCGGTGACGCTCGCGAGGTCAACTACACCAGCGGTGACGTCTTTTACCTCTTCACGCCGTTCACCGGCACGATTCTGCGCGCCGTGCTGGATAAGCTCGCCCGGGACATCCAAGCGCGCAAGCGCCAGTGCCCAATCTGGATCTGTACACACGGGCCTTGTACGCCGGCGGTGGCCGAAGTAGCGTGGCTCCGCAACGTAGACGGCAACGCGGACGACCCGTTCAAACTGGCGGTCTTCCGCAGTCGCTAGAGCGTCAGCAGCGAAAGAGCTTTCTCACCGTGTGGGGTACATAGATCGCGAGGATGGCTTGGTGTCCTCCAAGTTGAGCCTAGGCTCGTGATGCGTAGCTCCGGACTTGCTATTGCTCCATAGCATGCTCTACGGGCGATCCCCTTCCCTGCGGAACATACCTAGCCAGGATCGACGACGCTTCCGCGCGAACGCGCTCGACCAGTTCCAGTGGCTCAAGCGCCGTGGCCGCGTCACCGTAGCTGAGCACCCAACCCGTGGCCCATTCCAGATCCGACACCTGCAGCTGGATGGTGACAGAGCCGTCGTCGTGGTTCTCTAGGTCCAGCCAATGGCCGGTGCGCTCTCGAACGTGAGGCGCCACACGCGCGTCCATATGCACCTTGATCGTGTGCCGGTTCTCAAACCGCATCGTCTCCTCGACGTAGACTCGTGCCGAGAAATCATCGGGCACCTTGAACCGCCCGTCGAGCGCCTTCACGTCCTGAATGCGGTCAACGCGGAAGGTCCGCATCTCATCCCGGAGCTGACAGTGGCCCACGACATACCAGAGTCCCCAACGGAAGATCAACGCGTAGGGATGGACCTCGCGGCGGGTCTCCTCCAGTTTGAAGCTGTGGTAGGTGATGCGGACGGGGTGGCGCGTTCGGATGCACTCCCTCAGGACCTGAAGCGTGGGCGCCCAGGGGCGGTAGTCCCTCGCGGCCAGGCCGCCCACCACTAGACACTGCTCAGCCCGGGCCACCTGCCGTCTCAGGTCGTCGGGAAGGACGTTGTCCAACTTCGCGGTGACTCCCGTCACGGCGTCGTGGTAGACCTGCCCCCACATCTCCTCGACGAGCTTGGCGCCCATGTAGAGCACAGTCGCCTCCTCTGCGGTGAAGATCAGCGGCGGGAGCTTGTAGCCGCGCATGAGTGAGAACCCGCCGTAGGGTCCCCGCTCCGTGTAGATCGGGATGCCCATCTCCTCCAGCATCCCCATATAGCGGTGAATCGTGCGCTCGGAGACGTTCAACTCGTCGGCCAGCTCTGCTGCCTTCCAAAGGGGTTTGTTCTGGAGCAATAGGATCAAAGAGAGCAAGCGGGTCGCTACGTTCGCCATCACGCTCCTTTCACGCCAGGCCAATTATGACAGCTACTGTCATAATACACTGGATTGGGAAGAACGCAAGAGGCCAAGCCTGGGGACGGTCCACCCGGGCACTCGGGATCCCCAGGGCTGCGAAGAGTGACGATTGGGGGCCGCAAGGTCAACGGATGCCGCTGATAGTAGCCCTCCATTCGTCATAGGCGCAGCCTCACCTTGGGGCAACCGCCATCATCACGAACGGAGGGCCGTGGTCTGCTGACTACACTCTGCGTAATCTAGTTCGAGGCTACGATGCCAGCACCTCCATCGCGGCGGCGACGCCCGCACCCACCTCGAACTCATAGCCGACAGCGGACAGTGCGGTCTCCACCGCGCCGATCGTGGCCAGAATGTCGCCGCCGGAGACGCGGCCCATATGGCCAATGCGGAAGTACTCGCTCTTGATCTCAGGATGAAGCCCGCCGGCCACCACGATGCCGGCGGCCTTGATCTTCGGCAACAGCTCGTCCTTCGTCACCCCCGTGGGGAAGCGCGGGGCCGTCATCGTGTGCGCCGCCACCTCAGACGACAATGGCACCTGACCGAGCCCGAGCGCCTTCACCGCTGCCTTGCAGGCGCTGCTGATGCGCGCGTGGCGGGCGAACACCGCGTCCATGCCCTCGTCCAAGATCAGACCCAGGCTCACGTTGAGCGCCGCGATCAGGTTCACCGGCGGTGTGCCGAAGTAGCTTGGCTGCCGGGCCTCGTAAGCCTCCATGATCGGGAGCCAGTTGGCCCAATCGGCGTAGTAGTTGCTGACGTCCGTCGAGCGACTGCGGAAAGCGGCCATTGCCCGCGGACCTGCGACGACGAGGGCAAGCCCGGGCGGCGTGCCGATCGCCTTCTGCGAGGCGGTCAGCGCGACATCGACACCCCACTCGGTCATGCGCAGCGGCTCGCCTGCCAGAGAACAGACGCCGTCGACGATGATCAGTGTGTCGTTGGCGCGTGCCAGCCCTGCAAGGCCCTCCACGTCGGTAACCACGCCCGTCGAAGTGTCGACGTGGGTGACGGTCATCAACTTGTATTGGTCTGCCTCCAGCGCCGCCTCCACCTCGTCCAGTGATGGACGCCCTCCAATGGGGGCCCCAACGTAGGTGACCTCGGCACCGTAGCGCGCCAGCAGGGCCCCATAGCGGTCACCGAAATAGCCGGTGTTGACCACGAGTACCTTATCACCAGCCTCGACCAGGTTGGCTCCTGCCAGGTCCATGGCGAGCGTGCCGGAACCGGCGACGACGAAGGGTTGACCATCCGGGCAGAGGAAGACCTCGCGCATGCGCTCCAATACCTGCCCGAAGATCTCGATGAAGTCGGGGGCGATGTGGCTGGTCGTAGGCGCTCCCAGCGCCGAGAGGACCGCCGGCTCGAACTCGATGGGACCGGGAATCATGAGTAATTTGCGATCTTTCATAGCTATCACTCCTTTTGTGAGATGGGTAATCCGGACATGTTGCGTGCATCCACCAGTGGTCGACGAAGGCTGATCAGGCCTCCCAACGGCAGTAAGCACCACTCGATCGTGTACTAAGTCTTTGTAGTAGGCACACCACCCACGTCACGGTCGCAGATCCTGCTTCCACGGATCCCGTTAGGGGCAATCAGGCGAGTGCCGTACTCCTCATATGTTGCCAGGGACTTCGGCCTCCGCACGGAGGTAGACAAGCCAGTCCTGCGAAGCGTCGGGGGCTTGCAGCGCTTGACCGTCGCCGGTGGTGCCACCCAGCACCCGCTCTACGGGAGCGCGCGGGTTGATCCACTCGACCCTGTAAAGAGCCGGTCCCCCCGCCACGGCGACATCAACACTGCCGCCCTCCGGCAGGTAGACCAGGTAGTGCGCGCCCTCCTCGGCAAGGCAGATACCCCCATCGGTCAGATCATCCCGTGGCGTCATCCGGTAGAAGGGAAGCGTCCCTAGACAATCCCAGGCGCGCCTAAGGATATCATGGCGCCGCTGGCGGCGGTCGCGCAGGTCCATCGTGCCGCTGAAGCCGGAAGAGGAATCACCCAGTTCGCCGTCAATGGGTCCGCCGTTGTCGGCGAAATTGATCGCCGCGGCGGAGAGAAGCAGGACGTAGGCGTTGCAGCGTAGCTCGTCATCGCTGTAATCGGGATGATACTTGTTCCCCGACCAAAGCGTCTCTTGGGCGTAAAGCGGCTTGTGGGGATGGTGATTCGCCCTAAGGCCCGCACGGAGCTCCCGCCAATCACTGGTCTTGGGCCCCTGGAGCGTGCCGAAGTCGGTCCAGGTCGCACCCTTGAAGGCGTCGCCGCCGGTCGGGTTGTGGACCGTGAGCGGGTGGTCGAAGACGTCGAGGGACTTAATCATGCGTCCCAGCCGTTCTACCTCAGCGGGCGTCATAAAGGGATGGTTAGGCAGCAGCGGCTCCGGGCCCGCCACGTTGAGCAGTAAGTTCCAGTACGGACCGAGCCGCGCGAGCACGTAGCGGATGTAGGCCTCCTGCTCGACGGGATCACGAGGATGGTCGGCGTCGCGTCCAAAGAAGCCGGCGAAGGGGAAGAGCATCATATGGCGCGCGGCAAGCTCGTCCATGATTCGCTCGAGCTTGCGAAACTCCCGAGCGTCAAGCGGCCAGAGTCGCGGTGTTTCCCAACCACGCCCCCGTCCCGCCGCGTCGCGGTTCAGGTAATGACTGGCCACCGAGAGCAAATTGTAACCCTGCCCCTCGGCCCAGTCGAGGAACGTCCGGCGATCGACATCGGGGAAGTTGGCTGCAAAGAACGCATCGCCGACGTGCAGACTCCGTACCATGAGGTGTCCGCCATCCCGGAACCCAAACCACACCGGGTTGGTTTCATCCACGGAGAGCATGCCAGGCACGTCGGAGGGCACGCAGGTGAATGCGCCCTCTACACCGTTCGTCCTGTCGGAGAATCGCGCGCGGTAGTGCCAGGTTCCCGTCTGGTCGGGCATATAGCGCAGCCGCCACGTCGTGCCGCCGTCGTAGAATCCCCAGAAGTCAACCGTCGTCCCATCCGGGCGCGTGTATGTCACATCCAGGGTGACGCCATAGTAGGGGTCTCCCGGATCCACAGGACCGCACTGACCCATCGACGACGTTGGACTACCGCGATCTGTATAGGGCACTTCACGCTTGAGCGCGATCTCGAATCGCTCCCACTGCCCCACAACCGGGCCGGTCATCTCAACAGCGCCCCCCTACATCCTCGCAGAGCGCCTCCACGCTGAAATCCATCGGACTCCCTCCCGAACGTGGGGTCATGAGACACGATGCGGCCCTTGTTCCTCGCGCAGCCAGCGCAGCCACCAGAGAACCCCGGGATCACCGGGAGTTCCCTTGCCACCGGGCCGGTGATTGGGACCCTGGGGCGGCGGCGCCTGCAGCCAGGTCGAGGCCAGCATATACCCGTGGCTCATCTCAAGGTGCTCTCGTGTCGCCTCGATCTGGGACGCCTTCATCTCCGAGGTGTAGACGCCCACGTTGAGGTAGCCGTAGAACCCTTCGCGCTTACTGTAGGCTCCCCAGTACCCACCCTCGACGCCCGGAGGCGACCCCTCACTCTCGATGTAGGGCTTGCCGGGTACGGGCTCCGCGAAGTGGAGCGCCAGGTCCGCCTCGTCCGGCGGCTCGCCGCGGAAGTTGGTGCCGATAACGCAGGTCGGGTCAACCTCCTTGCCGGCCAGGACCATCGCGCGGTTATCGAGACCCTTGGCGCGACGCGCCATGCCCTCGTTGTCGACGTCGACGAAGACATTGCGGTAATCGTGGTCGGCAAGCCATGCAACCGTATTGCGCACCGCACCATTCGCCTCGTCCTGGGTCCAGCTCGCCCATTTGGCCTTGGAGTCCCCCCAATAGAGACAACCAACCAGGACCGCCATGGCTTGATCGTCGGCGGCCTCGATAATCCGAGCCATGCGCTTGGCATAGGCCGGATCGAGCGTGGCGTCCTCGCGGTACCCCTTCACATCCCCAAAGCGTGAGCCCATGAAGAAGACGCTCACCGCGTTGACATCGAAGTCCGCGAAGAGCAGGAGATGCGCAATCAGTTCGTCGGTCGCCTCGTCGGAGACCAAACCGTTCGAGCAGCGAAGCCCTTTCACGAGGAAGGGAACACCGTCCATCAGCGTCTGTCGGTCGCGGGTTGAGAATGTGTGTTGGGTCAAGGTTTCTCCTCCTGTTCGATGATCGCTCCCACGTTGTACCAGAGGTCGCGGCGAAACGCAAATCAGACGTGCTTATCGCGAAGGCTTTGAGCCCCTCGAAAGCGCGGTCGGTATGACCGCCCAGTGCGCCCGGCATCTTGATCACATCCGCTATCACGGGGCTCAAAGCCCCGTAGGCAGAAGCCTAGGCGGACGATGGCACGTACTCGCTGTGCTGGTTGGGTCTCCGCAACCGCCACTGGAAGCCTTCGCAGACCCAATGCCCAGAACCGCAGTGCGTTAGATCTGATCGCCAAACGAAGAGGCGCTTACATCCTACGCGCCTTCAGGGTTCCCGGACCTCGATCTCCACCAGCACCCGGTCAACGGCGTTCTCACCCACCGCTTCGATGATGAGCGGCAGCGTCCCAACGTCAGTCGGTCGGATGACCCACACCGTCGTCGCGCCGCGCTCCGGCAATACGTCGACGGGCACCGGGCCCATCAGCTCCTCGAAGCCCTCCTCAGGCGGCGTGCGCCACCGCACACGTTCAGCATGCGGGTCGAAGTTGTAGACGGTCAAGGTCAGGGTCACAGGATCACCGGCCCACGCCTCGTCAGGCGCACTCACCTCAGTGAAGAGCGGCTGGAAGACGGCCACATCGATCGAGGCCGCGCCGATCTCGCCCTCCGACGTGGAGGCTAGAGCCGTCACCCGCCAAGCCGTGAGTGTGTCGGCCAAGGGCAGGTCCAGCGCCAACCGCCCATCGACCCCGGTCTCAGCGGCGGGATCCCAATAGAGCGTCTCAGGAAAGACATGGCGCAGGGGATAGGGCTCGGCAGGCACGAACGCAGGCGTTCCAGTCGGCAACGGCGCCTGAGTCTGTGGCGGGGTCGGCGCCATCTCAGGAACCGCCTCCTCTTCCGCCGCCGGTCCCTCGGTCACCTCGACCGCCTGGCTTACCGGGGTCGCACCGGCACAACCGCTAAGCCACCCTACCGGCCCCACATAGAGCGAGGGATTCCCGACGGCACGCGATAGGTCCGACGCGAGCGAGGGCACAGCAGGCGCGGCCAAAGCCAGCAGCACAAGCACCAGGGCCAGCGCCGTGGCCAACCAGCCAGTCCTCCGCTGTCTCGCCAGCACCAGCGTTTGCCCTTCGGCGATCGTGGTGATGATGAGCAGGAAGAAGGTCGCCACGATCAACGCCGTGCCAAGGAGCCCAGGCCCGGCGTCTCGTGCCGTCAATCCCAACAGCAGGCCTCCCAGCACGAGGTGGGTAATGAGCACTCCGGTGAAGATCTGCAGAGCGGCGTGCCCGCTACGCCAGCTCTCAGCCACAAGGAGGACCAGAAGCACGAGTGCCACCACCAAAGCCCCGACGAAGAGGAGCGCTCCCAGCGTCGGTAGCAGTAGACCCACCACGAGGCCTGCGACGAGGAGCGGCGAGAGCAGCGTGAGAACAAGCAGAGCCCAGCCCAGCCGTTTGAGCGCTGAGCCCAGGAGCCCAAGACGGCGCATCTGACGACCGACGACCACGCTCAGCACCACCGGTAGCGCACCGAGCACCACGGTCAATGCGCGGGCGACGTTTTGGCGCGCCGCCGCGCCCTCATCCTGCGGCGTCAGAATGGCCTCTCCCTTGAGCGTCGCCCCAGGCACAGGCACGTCCGCCCACGCAGCACGAGCTGCGATGTCCTGGGCGTCTCGTCGCTCGCTCTGGGCCTCCAGTAGCGTGGGCAGATCCAGACCGGCGACTTGACTTCGCTGCTCAAGCATAGCCTCGCTCACCAGGAAGTAAGTGCGCGCAAAGCTCGGCGGCAGCGTCTCCAAAGCGAAGACCGAAACGTCCACTACAGAGATGCCCAGCGCGGCGGGCACCGCCGTCCGACCACCTACGCCCTCGCGCCGCGCGGTATCGATCTCCAGACGCGCCACGTCACCCGGCGCGTACCGCTCCTGGTCTGCAGCTACCGTCACGTCCAAGGCCTGAGGCGGATCCACCACCACGAGACGGGTATCCTCGATCGTATCCGGGGCATCGCCGGTCAGGGCATAGGCGCGAAGCTGCAGCGCGCCCACCATCGCCGGATCGAGGTCCAGCGCGAAGGCCGCCTGCCCATCGGCAACCGGGGCGGAGAGCGCAGCAACCATCTGCCCCGCCTGGACCACGTCCAGATAGACGGCCTCAACGTCCTCACCAGACACCAGAGCCGTGGCCAACAGTGTGTCGCCGGCGACATAGGCTGCGCGATCGACGTGTAGCAACAGCACCTCGGGCGCCTCATCGACCGGAAGCAGCAGCGACGCGGAAGCTGCCAGACCATCCGGATCCCGCGCGGCGACATCGAGCAGCGTATCTTGGCGTGGCACGAGACGCACCACAGCCAGGCCGTAGGGACCCGTCTCGACCTCATTGGGCATCCCGGCTTCGTCGCCCTCCACGGTCACGGTTAAGGTTGTCGGCGCGGGTCGTCCGTCGGGATAGCTGGTCATCAAGTAGACTCGGTTCTCGACGCCTGGCTTGAGCAATCCACTCTCGGGCACCGCCCGTATCAGGATCGGCGCCGGGCTCACGGGCACTGTCTGACGGATGCCGCTTCGCTGCCCAGCTGAGTCGGTGACCTCGGCCTCCAAGGCGAAGGTTGCGCCGTCTGAACCGATGTCCTCAGGCAACACAAAGGCGAAACGGTAGACGCCGTCGGTGCCGGTCGCTCCTCGAAGCTCCAACACGGGATGACGACTCCGAGCTTCGGTATATGCCCGCAGCACGACCTCGGCGTCGACCACGGAGCGCCCGAAGAAATAGGTTGCCTTCACCTCGCCCGCCACCTCATCGCCCGGAGCGTAGAAGGACCTGGTTGTCGCCAGCTCGACATCGAAGGGCGGCAGCGTGTAATCCGCGACCAAGACCGATCGCTCCGAGGTCGTCTCCCCCAGGGATGCACGCAAGATGTAGGTGCCCTTGGCTGCGTCTTCCGGTAGCGTGACGGACCAATGCGTCACACCGTAGTCGGAGAGTCCAGCCGTCCCCGACGCCAGGTCGGCCCCTTGAGGATCCGCGATAGCCCACGCGACATGGCCGCGGGAGACGGGATGCAGATCCAGGGCATCCAGCACCAGCGCGCGTACGCGGATGGGCTGTCCAGGACGGTAGGCCGGCTTGTCGCTCATCAGGTAGATCTTGTGAGGGCGCACTAACTCCACGACGCGGACCACACGCTCCCGGCCGACCTCCGAGGTCGTCTCCACAACAAGTTCGGCCTCACCTTGCAGCGATGGTGGCACTTCAAAGGTCACGTCGGCAGTGCCCTGCGCGTCGGTCTCGCCATTGAAGAGTGTCTCGGTCTCGCCTGATGGCGCTCGCAGCCCCACCACCACCTTCGCCCCAGCGATCGGCGATCCGCTCATCGCCACCGCCGGTCCGGCGACCGACCGCACGACGACACGCAGCGCCGCCCTGCTCCCTGGCGCCAGCCGTGACTCACCCAGAATTAGCGTCCGCTGGGCCGGCGGCGGGGCAGGCAGGCTCATGACCGTGAATGTGCTCACAGAGAATGCCACGATCAGGAGGGCCAGGACAGCCTGTGCCACCAAGCCACGCCAGCGCCAGAACTGCCACCACGGAACGCGTTCTCGGCGCTCCAGTCGCTCCCGCAACACCTGCCGAATCCGCTCGTCGGCCTCGTAAGAGAGCCGCATCGACCCAATCGTGGCATCCAGCGTCGGTTTCATCGCGGCGCGCAGCTCACGGAGGCGCGCCAACTCCGCCGTGCACGTGGCACAGCTGGCAAGATGCTCCTCCACCCGCCGGCGCTCCTCATCTGTCAGCTCACCGTCGAGATAGGCGAGCAGCTCCGCGCTAACGTGACTGTCCGTCAAGTAGGACGCTCCTCAATCGTCAGACGCCAATCGTCAATCGCCAATCGCCCTCACGCCCCTCCCCCGAGGAGCCGCTGCAGCTTCTTATGCGCGTTGTACAATCGTGACTTCACCGTCCCGAGCCGTACGCCCAAGACCTGGGCGATCTCATCGTACGACAGATCCTCCTGATACCGGAGGATGATGGGCAGCCTATGCGTGTCCGGCAGTTGGTCCACGGCGTCCCAGAGCTTCTCAGCCCGCTCGCGATCCAGCACAACGCGCTCCGGGGGGTCCTCATCCGGCATCGGCAGGCGCTCCAGCCGCTCCTCCACATCATCCCACGCCGCCGAGGCCGGACGCTTGTGGCGCAATCGCATACGGCTGCGATTTACCGCCACGCGATAAAGCCAGGTCTCGAACCGCGCCGGGCCGTCGACGTCGTAGTCCTGCAGCGCCTTGAGCACATCGAGGAAAGTCTCCTGGACGGCGTCCTCGGCCTCATCCTGATTTCGAAGGACCGAGAAAGCGACCCGGAAGACGTAATCCTTGAAGCGATCATAGAGGGTCTCAAACGCCCTGGGCTGACCCCTTTGGAAGCGCAGGATCAGGTCCTCGGTCGACACGCCGGCGACCTCAGCCGCGGTCGCGTTGCCCGTAGCGAGATAGACCCATCGCGCAACCCACCGAATCGCAGCCGCCACTGTCGCAGCAAGCGCGCTGCGCCCCGGCAAGCAGTCCGGAGAGGCTGCCAGCACCGTCAACAGTTCTACCTCCTGCTATCTATACCATGCAGCGGGGATCGGCGAAGTTCACAAAATCGCGCACATCTGACACCGGAAGTGGCCAGCGCACCGATCCTGCCGCCGGACCCAGCATGTACAGGGCGGCCTTGGCGAAGGACTCTACGCTTAACCGCAACTTGCACTCCGCCGGCGCTGATACATCTGTCACCCAGAAGACGAGTGACGCTATGTTGGTGAAGATTGCCCTGTCAACCGTCCGCTCTACTCGATAACGATATGGTCGAGGTCTCCCTCGGGCTGAGGATATTGCATGTCCAAGCGCAGCAACGTCGAGACAAGCACAGTGCCCACGACGAGATTGCGATACCATTTGCGGTCCGCCGGCACGATATACCAGGGCGCCCAAGGCTTGCTTGTACGCTCCAGCATCGCCTCGTAGGCCTTGGCGTACTCTCCCCACAGCTCTCGCTCCTTAAGGTCACCGACGTTGAATTTCCACCGCTTCTCGGGGTTGTCCAGTCGTTTCTGAAGCCGCTCTCTCTGCTCCTCCCTGCTGATATGGAGGAAGAACTTGAGGATCATCACGCCCTCGTCCGCCAGCATCCGCTCGAAGGCATTGATATGGTCGTAACGTCGCCGCCACACCTCAGGCGGCACTAGATTGTGCACTCGCACCACCAGGACGTCCTCATAGTGGCTGCGGTTGAAAATCACGATCTCGCCACGTGCGGGCGTTTGCTGATGAACACGCCAGAGATAGTCGTGGGCCAGCTCCCTCTCCGTCGGCACCTTGAAGTTCGCGACCTTGACGCCTTGCGGGTTCACGCCGTCGAAGACGTGGCGTATCACGCCGTCCTTCCCGCCGGTGTCGGTCGCCTGTAGAACGATCAGCAGCTTGTGTTTCCCCTCCGCGTAGAGCAGTTCCTGAAGCGGCTCAAGCCGATCATTCAGCATACCCAATACCTGCTTTCCAGCCTTCTTGCCGCCATCAAAGGCGCTCTTGTCCCGCGGATCGAGGGAACTCAGATCGACGGTCGCGTCCGGTAACACGCGATAGCGGTTTACCAACAACCGCTCGTCCTCAGCTAATCGGTCACCGTTGTCATCCCATCCGCCAGCACCCAGCCTCGACTCCTTATCTGTCATTCCGGTCTCTCCCCTCATCTTTCACGAACGTTACGAAGTACCAAGTCCTAGACCAATACGGGCCAGGTTGATGACTTTGAAAGGCACCAGACCTGTCTTGAAATCAAGTTCCTCCTTGTCGCAGACCGTTGACGTGTTCGCCCGGTCGATACGCGGCTTCAGCGCCTGCAGCGCGGTCTGGAGCTCCTCCTCCCGCAGCGTTTCCATCAGCTCATCGATACGCGCCATAAGCTCGCGAGCCTGCCCAATGCGGGCCTCTGTCTCCTCAGCCTTCTCCGCGCTCACCAACCCGACCTCCCGCTTCAGACGGTTCAACCGAAGGCCCGCCTCATAGGTCACGTCGGCCATCGCATGACGATCCATCCACTCTGTCTCGTAGGAGAGGATGTGCTTCCACGTGGGTCGCAGGAGCAACCGTCGGTGGTCCTCCAAGGTCTGAGCGTGCCGGATGTAGCCAAAGCGTTTGGGCTGCTCGTAGGCCCGGCTGCCAGGATCTAGGAAAGGCGCCAACGGCGAGGTGAATGGGATCAAACGTCCATCATCAAAGCGTTGCAGCAGCTCCCGGCAGTAATCCACGGAGGCTAAGGCCGACGCAGGTGTCTGCTGCGAGAGCCCGATCATGAAGAAGAGATCAAAGCGGTGGGCACCAGCATCGAGGCACGACGCGATGGTCTCCTCGATCCCCGCGTTCGTGTAGGGCTTCCCGGAAGCACGTCGTACCTCAGGGTCGTGAGACTCAGGCGAGAACTCCACGATAAACCTCGGCAGCGCTGCCGCCAGTTCCTCGGTGTAGCCGCGATCCACCGGCCAGAAGAACTCGACGATCACCGGACCGTCAAAGCCCTGGACCTCCGCGAAGAAGCGACGGGCGTAGTCCATCCCCGGCTGCCGCAGATCCCCCAGGAGAAAAACCGGCGCCCGGCCCAGCTTCCCCATCCGCCGGACGTCGCGGGCCAGAAGTTCCGGCGAGCGATAGGCGGGCTGAGTGCGATTGGAGAGATGCCGGGCCGCGAAGGCCGAACCGCCGCAGATCGTGCAATTTTGAGTGCATCCCTTGACCGTCAGAGAGGCCATGATCGGATACTCCAACCAGTGGCTGAAAGGCACGTAGTTAAGGAGATCTGCATCCCGCACCACAGACCGGACCACCGGATGGAAGTCCAATGTAAGGTGATCGAGATCCTGGGGCACGTAGGTTTGAGCATTGACGTGGACCTCACCGGACCCCGTCTTCCACGTCAAGTTAGGCACATCGACGGGCTCCGTGCCCTCCAGAATATGCGCCATCAAGCGTGCCAGTGGCGCTTCGGTGGAATCTCCACGAAGCACGTAATCAACCCAGGGATAGCGGATCAGCTCCTTGTGGAAGTAGGTAGCAGAATAGCCGCCGAAGATCACCGGAGCGCCGGGATGGTAGCGCTTCACCCGTTTGGCCGCCTCTAGGGAGCCGTGAGCGTGGGGTAACCAGTGGAGATCGATCCCGTAGGCTCGAGCTTCCACCGACTCGATCATCCGGTCCGGATCGAACCGGGGCGAGCGGACCATGCGCGCCGCCAGGTTGGCGATACGCACCTGAAAACCCAGTTGTTGGAGATGGGCCAACATCGTGGCGAAGCCCACGGGGTACATGTCGAAGACGGGCGTCGAGGGCACCAGGTCGGAGATAGGTCCCCAAAGCGTCGCCCGTTCGCGAAAATCGTAAACACTCGGCGCGTGAAGAAAGACTAGATCATACATCAACACCGAAGTTTACGGGAAAGCGGCGTAAGAGCAAGGCGAAGGTCACAGAATAGGAC
>JBNGDU010000210.1:0-13919 GCA_049975025.1 Anaerolineae bacterium | reverse complement strand
CTGATGTCCACGCCCTCGATATCGGGGATGTCGACCAGACCCAGGCCGCCCTTGCCATATCCGAACTTGAAGGCCGAATCCGCGGGCACCACCACCCGCGTCTCGGGCGTCTCCGGCACCGCGATGTTCGACCACCAGTACATTGGTACCTCATGTGAGTGGGGATTGACGATACGTACTCTCACAAATAGGACGGGTGACCTCTCGGGCAGATAAGCGTCGATTTGGAAGGGCACCTGTCGGATACGTTCCCACTCGTAGAGACGCAAGATCGGCGTGCCGTCGCCGGTCTGCAGGCGTGCAACGAAAAGAGGTGAGCACGTGTAGGGCCAGTGGCCGATCGTCCCGATGTTCCACTCCACGCCACCTGAGTACCACGCGTTGCGGAGCGCGAGATTGGCCGGCTGAAAAACCGGGTTCACCTCCAGCAGCTCTCGTCCCGAGGGCTTGTGAAGCAGAGACCAGAGGCGTCCACCATAGGGTAAAAGAAACGTCGCCTTCAGGATGTCATTTTCCAGCACGGCGACCGGCAACTCCTGAAGATGTCTCTCTCTTGTATATCCGTCCTGCATCGTGTAGGGCAGTATGTTGGGCACCCGCCCATAGGCCATATTCCGCAGCATGTCTTCGGGAACACCTGGCGCTTCTTTCCTGGCGTGAATATCGCGTCCTAACCCCAGCGGTGGCAACGGGCTCTCGGGCCCCACGTCAGCAGCAGGCATCGTCCAGGTTTCCAAACGCAGTTCGCTCACAGATCCTCCTTAGGCCACTCTATCGGCCCATCTTCGTGTTGTCGTTGAAATCCAGGTAGGCGTAAGACTTGGGTTCAGCCGTAGAACGTCACTACAATTTGAGGCCCTCCACAGCGCCTCTAATGAACCAGCGCTGCAGGAAGACAAAGACAAGGATGACCGGGAGCACCATCAGAGCGACCGAGGTCGCTTTCACACCGTAACTGGCGACGCGTCCCGCGCCGGGTGTGACGAAGATAATGGTCTGCACACCGGGTGGCAGTGTCATCTTCTCCGCCGTCATGATCATCGTTTTCGAGACCAAGTACTCACCCCACGATGCGATGAAGCGCATAATTGCCACCATGACCATGCCGGAGGTGGCTAGAGGGAACATGATCTGGAACGCGATACGCCAGTGATTGGCGCCGTCAACTCGAGCGGCGTCTTCCAGTTCCGAGGGAATGCCCAGGAAGATCTGACGCATCAAGAAAAGGGAGACACCACCACCACCTGTGTAGAGAAAGGTCAGACCCAACAGGCTATCCAGAAGGTCGAGGCGCTTGAGCAGCTCATACTGCGCCATCAATGTGCCGCCGGCGGGCAAGAACATCAGCACGATGAAGAAGTAGAAGAGCGCGTCTCGCCCCTTGAACTGCAGACGTGCAAAGGCATAGCCGGCTAGAGAGACGATCATGACGGTGGCGAGCGTGCTGGCGGTGGAAACGATGAGACTGTTACGGTAGAGGATCAGCAGTTGGCTGGCACCGCCTTTGCCCACCCCCTGGATTCCTGTCAAGACATACTGGTAGTTGATCAAGGAGATGTTCTTAGGCAAGAGGGAAGGCAGTGTGGTGTAAAGCTCCTGTTGTGTCTTGAAGGAGGACGAGACCGTCCAGACAAAGGGAAACAGGCCAAACGATGCCACGAAGACCAGGTAGACGTGGCGGACTGCAACGCTCAGTACTTTGCGGACTTTGTCGAAAAACATGGGTTTTCCCTTTCCTACCTATGCCTTCTCCGACTTGAAGAATCGGAAAACCAGCGCGACCAGAATCAGATTAGCTAGACCGATGCTGAAGTTGATCGCGGAGCCATATCCTAACCGCATGGAGCCGGTAAACGCAGCCTCGTAACCCCGCAGCGCGATTGTCTTTCCGATGTTGGCGGGGCCCTGGCCGAACGTCTGCATTTCGACAACGCCGGCACCTAGAAACCCGGCGTTGGTGACGAAAAAGAGCAGCAGGATATTTCGGATGCTCGGTAGCTCGAGATACCAAAGCTTCTGCCACCAGTTCGCGCCGTCGAGGATCGCAACCTCGTAGTGCTCCTGTGGGATATTATACAGACCAATCAGGAACAACAGCATATAGTAGCCAAAACCCTTCCATATGGCTGCTATACCGATGGCAGGCCAGTACCAGAAGGGGTCTGAGATCCAAGCTGGTGGGTGCGCCCAAATGCCCAAGACGTCGCGGAGGAAATAGTTGAGGTAGCCGAAGTTAGGCTCGTAGATCTGTTGCCACATTGGCATCGAGGCCGCCATCGGGATGACCCATGGCAAGGTCATCAGTACTCGATAGACGGTGGAGATGCGGGCTCGCTTCACTCGATTCAGGACAACGGCTGTTCCCAGCGAAATAATGAAGCTGGCAGGGAACCAACTAAGGTAAAGATAGAACGCCGCCTTAATCCCTGACCAGAAATACTCATCGCTGAAGATCTCCACGAAGTTCTGGAGGCCGATGAAAGAGTTGAAGAGAGACCAGCTTTCACGCTCGTAGACGCGGTAATCCTGCAGTGTGATCAGCAGTCCCCGAATGTATGGGTAACCACCAAATACCATCCAGAGAATGAACAATGGTGCAACAAACAGGTATCCCGATATGTCACCCCACTCCTCTTCTCGGATTTTCCTGATGTTTTCAATGAAAATGCGTACATTTGAGCGCTGCTCAACCTGCGATGTTTGAGATGCCATTGTCGATCTCCTACCTCCGAATTAGAAAGCCTCATACCAAGGGAGAAACCCGGTTCGTCCATCCCACAGAGGAACCGGGTTTCGGATGCCTTAACTGCCTACAAGACAACTCATATGCGCCCTGAGAGCAAATGCCATTGGGCGCGTCATCACCGGATCTCAGCTACACCCTTAGCCTGCTGCCATCTCAGCTTCGATCTCGTCCAAGGCCTCCTGCATTGCCTGCTCTGCAGGTTTCTCGCCTTGCAGATACTCCACGAATCGCGGGACGATCGCGTTATGCTCGGTGATGTACCACTTAGTGGGCGGCGGGGGCGTCGCGGCCTCCAGCAGAGGCAAGACGTCGATAGCCCAGCTCAGGGTCACGTCCTCGGGATCCACGTACTTCTCGTAAGCGGACGCGAAGCCCAGCATCTTGCCGGCCTCAAGCGCTCCCGTGTTCCATAGCTCGTTGTCAGGGTCGACCATCCAGACCAGGAAATCAGTCGTCTCCTGAGGATAGGGGGCCGTCTTGTAGAGCGGCATACTCGTCGCCCAGAACATCGTGCCGGCCTGATCAAGTTCGGGGTTGCCAAGCGGCGTTGGTCCCATAGCGAGCTTATCGTACCCCCAGATCATGCCACCCCAGGTGCCGTTGGAGTGCTGGGTGATCGCCATGGCGATCTTACCCTGGCGCCATGCCTCGGGGTAGCCCCAGGTTTCCCAACCGTCGGGCACCGTGTTGGCGTCAATGAACTCTTTGGTGACCTCCATAGCCTGAATCCAGCCTTCGTCGAGGATGTTAAGCAACCCCTCTTCAGTGAAAAGATCCTCGGGCGGGCTGTAGGCCTGATGGAGCGCAGCAATGTAGCGCCAGGTCACTGCGGGCGTGGGGGCGAAACCGAAGACCTGCTCATCCTGAAGACCTTCTGTGACCGCAATGGCGGCTTCCACCACTTCGTCCATCGTCTGGGGCACGTCGACGCCTACAGCATCAAGGTAGTCCTGCCGCCACTGGAAGCAGACGACGTCGATGTTGGTCGGTATCGCGTAGAGCTGGCCCTCATATGAGTTGTCCGATCGAACCGATCCGATCATATCGTCCTTGACGCGCTGCGCCGCCTCGCTGTAAGTGCTGGACTCGATGAAGGGATCAAAGGGCTGGATGGTCTCCAGGCTAATTGCGTTGTTGGTCTCAAGGAAGGGCGTGAAGCAGACGTGGGAGTTCCAAGGGACGTCCTCACCCGAAGCCATCATCTGGCCCAGCACCTGATCGGTGGGTGCTTTGCCAGCAGGATCCAGGATGATCTCGACATTGTCTGTCTGGCGCTCCTCCAGGTTGTTGTAGGTGGCAATGGCTAGGTCGACAGGCATCTCAGACTCCAGCCAGCCACAACGTACGATGCGTACCTCCTTCTTGTCAGGGGTTGTTCCGCTGGCAACGCCGCCACCGGGCTCCGTCTCTACTTCGACGTCTTCTTCAGGGGCTGCGGGCGCGCAGGAGGCAAGGAGGGCTCCGGCCGACGAGAGCGCTGCCCATTGAAGAAACTTCCGCCGCGATAACTTCTCAGTCTTTGACATGTTTCCTCCATCGGAGAATGGCGAGGAAATGCCAGCCCATTTCCTCATGGGATTTAACCTCTGTTAGACAACAGGGGACTGGCCCTGTAAAGCCACGACTTCAACGGATCAACTTCTGGACAAGGAATCGGGAGCAATCCTGTTTTGTCTTTATGCCAATTGTGACTTTGGCTCACAGCCTGGTTGCGGTCCAGGATTCTGGATATAATCTTGTGCTATAGGGGTAGCCTACATTGTCGATTTGTAATTCCATTATATACCGGATCTTCAGGAGCTGTCAAGTCAACATAACCGTAAGTTGACCCACAGTGTATCGCTGTCAGTCTCCATGATTTCTGATTTCCATTCCGGGTTCTTCTTCCCAAGTTCTCCTATCGCGATCCCCTCTAGATTTCTGCTTGCGCATTGGAGACTGGCTAGCTCGATTGGGTAGCTCTGAAGAGCTCGGCGAGGTTCACCAGCAAGGCCGGATCTCGCTCGCCCAGCCGCTCAACCAGAAGAGCATCACCGGCGTAGAAGGAGATCCGGCTCATCCTTCCGTCGCGACCGTCAAGGTTCCTGGGCAGGCCAAGCTTATCTCGGATCAAGTTCTCGATGTACCTGGCGAACCCCTCCTTCCATTCCTGCCAGACCATGTATTCCCAGTCGGGCTCGGATATCAACTCCCTTGGGCACGGGCATCGGGGTCGGTGTTGCCATCACGAACCGATAAGCTCGGTCCCCAGGGGACGGTTCGAAGAGCTGAATCCTGGATATTAGATTTCGGACGGCGGATTGAGTCTAGGCCACCAACTCCTAGATCTTGGGTTCTTCTTAGTCGAAGAAGTCCTCATCGCCCTCCGATAGGTACTGGCGGGCGGCCTCCGGGATCAGGTTGATGCCCATTCCCGGGCGGTCCCAGACCTCGATCAGGCTGTCCTGCACGATGAGGTCGGGAAGCCCCTCGACGATATCGTACCACCATTCGGGCCTGCCCACAGGATACTCGAAGGCGATGAAGTTGTCGGGCAAGGTCGCGGAGACCTGGACCAATGCTGCCAGGCCAAGGAGGCCGTCCCCGGTGCCGTGGGGCGCCATCAGGATGCCGTGCAGGTCGGCGTACTCGGCCACCCACTTGAGCTCAGCGATGCCGCCGATGTCGCACGGGTCGGGGCCGATGATGTTGACGGCACGACCCTCGATAAGCTCCCTGAAGTTCTGCCGCAGATAGATCTGCTCCCCGGTGTGGATAGGGGTCGTGGTGCTGCGGGTGAGCTCGCGATAGACATCGGCCATCACGTAAGGCATGTAGTCACCGGTGATCGTGTCCTCCATCCACATGATGTTGAGGGGTTCGAGGGCCTTGGCCAGGCGAATAGCGTCGGGCACCATCCAGCCTGGTCCGCAGTCCAACGCCAGGCCGACCTCGTCGCCGAGCACGTCCTTCATCGCCTCAACGCAGGCGATGGTGTGTTTGAGTCCGCGCTCGGTCAGGGGGCCGCGGGTGACCCGATGACCGCCCGCACGGGGCTCGCTGTATGAGTAGTTTGGCACGTTCGACGCCATCGGACCGTGGAACGCGATGCCTTGTTTGATGATCGAGAAGTTCTCCTCGCGATCCTTCATCTTCTGCATGTTCTTGGCGTAGTCCTCGGGCTCATACCCGTCCATCCTGAAGCGGATGGCGCCGTTGTAAACGCGGACCTTGTCGCGGACCTTACCGCCCAGTAGCTTGTAGACCGGGAGGCTGGCGGCCTTGCCCGCGATATCCCACAGCGCCATCTCGATGGCGCTCACTGCGCTACCCCAGGGCTTGAAGCTGCCCATGCGGCGGATTTGGAGCATAACGTTCTCGACGTTTGTGGGGTCCAGGCCCAGGATCATGTCCCGGTAGAAGAGGACGTGCGGTTTGAGGTAGGACTTGAAGCTCTCGACCTCGCCGTAGCCGTCGATACCCTCGTCGGTGACGATGCGCACGACAGGGTTGCGTCCCAAAACGGTGCACTTTAGATCGGTGATTTTCATAGAGTGAGACCTCCTAGTCTCGGTTCTTGAGCTATGCACCGATTATAGGCTCCAGGGGTTGGCGTGCAACTGGGGATTCCTGAAGCTGGAGGCTGGATGATTGGGTGTTAGGTGTCGGATGTGGATCGGTTTCGAGTCCAGGCCCCACAAGGGGTGCGGCGGGATGTGGGGCCGGGAGCGTTCTTAGAGCTTTGAGCTTTATGCTGTTGGCGCGAACTCTGACGTCAGCGGGCGACCTGAGCCAGAGTCGATGCCTGCATCTAGGCGGAAAGCTCAAAGCTCTGGGAACCGCCGCGCACTCGTCAATGGTCACTCGTTACTCGTTCTCCTAATACACCACCTCCATCCCACACCCGTCGACGGCCTCATCGCAATGGAAGCGGAGCTCGTAGCGATGACCGTCCTCGTCCACCAGGTAGAGGGGCTCCTTAAGCTCTTTGCTACGCTCGTGGCTGCCTTTCTGCCGCGGACAGAGGCCGAGTTCTTCCTTGAGGCAATAGCGGGTCGTCATCACGACGCGCCCGCGCAGGTCCAGGCCGGACTCGGCCGCGGGCTCGATCTCCTGCACGCCGTGCCGTCGATAGAAGGCGACCGCTCTCTCGTTGAGCGCGTTGCCGCGAAAGCTCAGGCGTGTCTCAGGGTAGGGGATATCGTTCTTCTGGAGCGTGCTCTGCATCGTCGGGCGGTTGGACGCACGGACCTCGGCGAGCGCGTCGAGGGCCCGGCGGCGCAGCTCGTTGAGGGCGGAGAAGGGCAGGAAGTAGGGAATGTCCCAGTTGATGATCACGTCATCGCAGCGGAAGGCGGTGTCGCCGGTCTTCGTGAGCTGGCGGCGTGTGGTGTCCAGCGCCTGGACGGGCTTGCGCGCGGTGTCTTTCTCGTGATCCAGTGTGACCGACGCGGCGTTCCAGTCCTCATCCATGACCGTGAGGGCGAACCCGTTGTCGGTCGCTGACAGCGAGAACTGTACGCCGATGGTCCGCGCCGGCTCAGCCTTCGCCAACTTGCGGAGGAACGCGTGATCGCGGTTTCGGTAGATCGTCGTGCCCACGTCGATTCCCGACATCTCATTGGGATTGACGAGCACACCCTGCGCCGTACGCCGCGCACCATTGACCACGGTGCCCCGGAGGGTGCCGTCGGCTGAGAAGTAAGCGATGCCGTCGCCGTTGTGCAGCGCGATGTCCGTCGCAACCGTGAAGGTATGAGAGCCGACGGCGACGACGTTGCCTACGAGCTCACCGATCATCTTAGGCGTCTCGATGGCGCCGGGCGGGTCGCCGCGTGTGGCGTCACGCCCGTACAAGAAATAGGGCGTGTAGCCACGGTTGAAGGTCTTGTCGACATCCGGCGTGAAATCGATCTCGCTGCGGCCTGACGAGCTTCGGTTGAGGTCGCGCGCCTCGAGTTCGGCGTCGAGCCGCTGGCGGTAGAAGCTGACCACGTTGGTGACGTAGGCCTCGTCCTTGAGCCGTCCTTCGATCTTGAAGGAGGTCACCCCGGCGTCCAGAAGGTCGCCTAGCGCGTCCGCGCGGTTCATATCGCGCAGCGAGAGCAGGTGGCGTCCCCGGTCCAGGACCCGACCGTCGCGATCGACGAGGTCGTACCGGCGCCGGCAGGGCTGCGCACACTCTCCGCGGTTCCCGCTACGTCCGCCGACGGCGTAGCTCATATAGCACTGACCGCTGTAGCTCACGCAAAGCGCGCCGTGGACGAAGACCTCTAATTCGATCTTATCTGTCGCCACGCGGATGCGTCGGATCTCATCCAGCGTGAGCTCGCGGGCCAAGATGGCGCGTTGGAACCCTACGTCCTCCAGGAACTTCACCCGCTCGGGCGTGGCGCTATGCATCTGCGTGCTGGCAATCAGCGGGATCGGCGGTAGGTCGACCTCCAGCAATCCCACGTCCTGGATGATCACAGCGTCCACACCGATCCCATAGAGATCGCGGATTAGCTCGACGGCCTGCGGCAGCTCCTCGTCGTACAAGAGGGTGTTTACGGTGACGTAAACCCGGGCCCAGTAGGTGTGGGCGTACGCTGTCAGCGCCGCGATGTCCGACAGGGGATTGCCGGCCCTGGCGCGGGCGCCGAACCGGGGTGCGCCGATGTAGACGGCGTCGGCGCCGGCGTCGATCGCTGCCTTGCCAGTCGCGTAGTCCCTGGCGGGAGCCAGGAGTTCAGTTCCGTTCACAGTGGGTCATACCCTCGTAGCAACGTGTCGCTTCCATCATACATAGGAGCATGATAGCATTCTGAAGTGCTGGGTCAACGGGTTGGATTCTGGGTCCTAGATGTTTGGGGTTGGGAGTTTGGTGTTGGATGCCTGAATCTGATCCGACATCCAACGCCTAACATCCAATATCCAATCCCGACTACCTATCATCCAATCCCCCTCCACGTGCCAGCGCCCGATAATGCGCTTCCTCCCGCGCGATGCGCTCATCGAAGCTTCGCCGCGCGGCCTCAAAGTTGAGCCGGCGGCGCATCCCCTCTCGATCCTGGGTCCGGGTTTCGCTATGAGCGTAGTGGAGAAGGTCCTCAAGGGTGCCGCCTTCGCGAGCGATGTGGTAGACGGTCAGCCACGTGCCCACCACGCCTACGTGATCGAGACTGTCGGCGTCCTGCACGATTTTGGTCGCCATAGTGTCGTCATTGGGGGGTTCACGATGGTTGTGGTGCAGCACGATGTCGTGGATTTGGTGTAGCTCGTCGGGGGCGAAGAGATGGGTCAGCAGCCTGACGGCTCTCTCGGCTCCCACGACCTCGTGTGCCTCGGCGCCGTGATTTCCGTTCAGGTCTCGTGCAGCCACGCCTTCATCGCCTCCAGCCGCGCTGTCATCTCCTCCAGCTACGCTGTCGTCGACCTTGGCTTTGCCGACGTCGTGGAAGAGCGCGCCGGCGTAGAGCACCTCGCGATCTATAGTGGCCCCAAGCTCGCCCAAGAGTTCGGCTTTGCTGGCCAGGTCGAGCGCGATGCGGGCGACACGCCGACCATGCATCAGGATGTAGTTGGCGGGCCGGTCGGGATAGGTTTCGCTACACGCCATTGCGACTTGCGCGATGCGCTCGACCTGCGCCATCCGGGGGCCGAACGACGCCGTCGGTGCCACACCGGTGCTCACGGTCATTCTGTGAGCTCGTCCGAGTGCACTGCGTCCGGTTGCAGCTTGTCCCACGAGCTCCGCTCGGGGCCCAGATACCAGACGTCGCCGTCCAGCGCCAGCAGGTACCAAGCGTTGTACTTGTAGCGCGTCGTACGCTGCTTGACCGTCGTGTAGCCCTGCTCTTGGTCGACGGCCCATCCCAGGCGCTCGCGCACGTAAGGCTTGGTGCGCCAGACCAGTCCGAAGCCGCGGATCGGCTGTTGGAGTCCAGGAGGCGGTGCTAGATCGGGGTCGCGATCAGGGTCACCCGGGTCCCATTCGTCCTCAAAACGGTCCCACCTGGTCGTCATCTGTTCCCCACCGTAGAGGACGTAGATGGCATCCTCTGCACCGACCCAGACCATCGTGCCCCGCTCAAAATGCTGCTCAGCCGCCTCACTCACCAGCGGCTCGGTGGGACAGATATCCTCATGCGGTGGGGAGAAGAACCAATCGTAGCGACATCGTAGCTCGACCGTCAAGCCGGCGTTGTCGTGCCGGTCCTGGTCGTCCGAGACGTAGAGCAGGAAGTTGATCCAGTTGTGCTCCTCGAGCGAGATCGTGTAGGTCATCGAGCCTGTGGGTTCCACATCACGGTAATCGTCGGTGAGCTGACCGCTGTAGAAAAGCTTGTAGATCCTGGCGCGAGTCGCGCCGGAACTGCTCCATTCAAGTGTGATGGTGTCGCCGGGATCGGCGACCTCGACATCCGCTTGGAAGACGTGGATAGTAGGAGGCCTGGAGGTGGTCGGCTGCGGCGCTGGCGGCGTCGGTGTCGCGGTGGACGTCCACGTGGCGGTGGGAAAGGGCGTGCTCGTTTGGCGCGGTGTTGGTGTGTTGGTCGGGTGAGCTGTCTCGGTCGGTGTGGGCGGCACCGGCGTCGGTGTTGCGGTTGGTGTTTGGGTTGGCCGACGCGGGCTGGGTGACGTCGTCGGCACCATCGTAGGGATTTGCCGTTGCAAGGTTCTACAGGCTGTGGTCCACGCGGAGAGCAGTCCAATGGCGCAAACCAAGGCCAAAGTCCTTCGCACCGTACTGATGCCTTTCATTGTCTTGCGCTCCCTATTGGATTGTCAGCTAACTGAAGGATAGCACAAGGGACGCTTTGAGAAAAGCAATACGATCGTGCAAGGACTCGGAAAGCATTTGCAAGAACCTTCTGGTGAGCTCTGGATATTCCCGTGCAGAGAGGCGTTCGCTTAGTCGCACCTCCCTTCCTGCGAAGGTGCTCGCGTAGCTTGCCGGAAGATGTCAACCTGAGAGGTCTCTAATAGAAGGTCCATCGACTCGAAAACGCCCGGCACAAACCAGCCAACGGGTGGCTGCAAGCGGTCTGCTATCTCCCGTTCTGGCTGCGACGAATCGCCCAGGTGAGCACGTCGGGTCGGCGAGCGGCGGCGGTGCAGAGACGGTTGGGGTCCGGTTTGATGCCAACGCGCCCGAGATCCAGACGGTCGGCATCCCAGCACGTGCGGACCGTCATGCTGCCTTCGATGAGCCCGTCGGTGTGGTGAGCGCACGCGTAGATGAGGTTCTCGAAGTCGACGTCCTCGAGTTCAATGAGGCTATCGCGCAGGCCCCAGGCGAAATCGGCGGCGCGTTGACCGTGACCAGGGTCGCGCCCTTCGTTTTCGCGCTTGATATCGTGGAGGAAGGCAAAGAGCTCGACAACGACGAGGTTGGCCCCGGTCGCCTCCGCGAGTCGGCGCCCGTTTTCCCAGACCCGATGCCAGTGGTCGAAGCCGTGGATGCCGTGCCAGTTCAAGGCGTATGCGCGACGCAAAGCGGTCAGCAGTTCGTCTGTTATCGTTGCGGATACTCCGGTCATAGTCTCACCTTCCAGCTCCACGTTCTGACCTTCCTTCGTCTGTCGGCTAAGCGTCTCCTCGCAGGATCATGATCATGTCCGCCAAGGCCTGATCGTCTCCGACATTGCCGGGGAAGACAACGTAGATCAGGCCGGGCCATAGGCTCTCCTCACCCGTGCGCCATACGGGAACGCCGGGAATGGCCTGACCGAGGACTCTCGCCCGGTGGACGTGAAGCCCGCCGGTGGCGAGATCTGAGGACGTGATGCCCCCCTTGGCGATCATCCAGGCCGGGCGCACTTGCAGTCGGGCGACAATGGCAACGAGGGCGCTCGAGATCAACTGCCCGATCTCAAGTCCGCTCAGCCCCTCAGCTTCGGTGATCACCTCGCGGCTGGTGCAGACAAGGGCGTCGTCGCCGGAGCGGAGCGTCCGCTCGATCTGATCGACGACCCGCGTGATTTCGGCATCGCGGCGGTCCTCGTCGAGTACGGCGGCAACGGAGACCTCAATGGACTGCGCTCCCGTCTCTGCCTCCGCCGCGACAACCTGTCGCGTGGTCTTCTGCACGTGGGAGCCCACGACGACGAGGCCTCCTCCCTCGGGGGGTGTCAACTCGGTGTGGGTGAGGAGAGGCTGTGGGATGATGCCGCCCCGGACGCGGACGAAGGAGGCAGCGGTTCGGTAGAGGAAGTGCTTGCCCGCGCGTTCCACATTGAGCAGACCGCTCACCACGACCTCGAGATCCCGGTAGCAGACGGCGTTGACCACGCATACGCGACCGCCCGATAGGCCGGCCAATTTGGCGCCGACGAGCTCGGGGCCGCCGGTTCTGATATCGTCAAGCGTGATACTGGCTACATCGGCGGGTGGGATATCGCCGCCGTGCTTCTCGCTTACCCACCTTCGTAGGTTCGAGTTTTGGTAACCAAAGATGGGGTCACGAGCATATTCGGTCTCCGCCGCCGGGATCAGGGTCTCACCCTCGGTGACGTAATGCGCGTCACCGGCCGTGATCCGTCCGCCCTCGATGAAAAAGGGGATGATGAGCGTTGCGTCTACAGGTCGGTCCAGCGCCTCCGCCAGCGCCTCGATCTCGGCGGGGTAATGACCGCGCAGAGTGGAGTCGCTACGGCTGACCACAACGAAGTCGCGTTCGGTCGCAGCTCGAGCGGCCTTCAGGTTTGCCGCGATCTCGCGGTTCATCACTCGGGCCACAGGCGCAGGCACGCTGCGCGAGTTGGTCAATACATAGACGACCGGCTCGGATTTGCGGAACGCCTGGACCAGCGCCGGCACTTCCCAGCCGGTGAGGACATCGACTCCATGGACGGTCTGATTGCCGGTGGGGTCGTCGTCAAGCACCACGATCTTGGAGCCTGCCAACTGGACCTTCCGCTGGATGTCCGGTAGCAGGTCCTCAGGCCACGCTGGGGGCAGCACGTCGAGCAGGTGTGACTTCCGGATGGCTGTGGGCATAGAATCTCCTCAGTCCCTCTGGCGGCTTTGTGGGTTGGACCGACCGGTCTCATACTATAATGGACGACAGGGTATGGCATCCATTCTATGTAGGAGTATAGGGGAGTCAAGAGAGACGAGCCCAAAGGTCTTTCTACGGACCCCCGACCAGGACCTCGCGCATCCTTTCGAAGCCGCATCGGCCGCTGGTGAAGACCGGCACCCCGAAGGCCGCTAAGGGATCGGGATAGGAGAGGAGGAAGACTGTCATCGAAAGCTGGGCCAGCACGACGCAGTCGATTTCCTCCCGTTCCAGAGCTCTGCGGATGGCAGCCGCTAACGCTTCGTTGTGGCCCTTGACATCCCCAGCTGCGAGCCGGTGCCAGGCGTTCTCCACCGTGACGCCGGCGAAGGTGATCTCGCGCTCAAGTGCCTCTGCCGTCTCTCGCAGCAGCGCCTGAGTGCTGTCCACAGTGGGTCCGTGGGTCGCGACGACGAGCGCGCGCCCGCCGTGGTTCACCGCCGCCTCCATCATCGGGCGGTCGATCTGCACCACCGGCACCCCCGCGGGCGCCAACGCCGCCTGAACCTGGGGATAGGAGCGGTTCATCGTGGAGCAGGTGATGAGCACGGCGTCGACATCAGCCAGTTCGACCAGGTCGCAGGCGTACCGCACGAAGGCGTCGATGTTGGACTGCGGCGGCGTCGGCTGTCCGGCCTCATGCGCCTCCATGAAGTTGATCTGCACCGCTTCGTTGCCTACGTTGACGAGGTGGACGCCGGGCAGATAGGCGCGCCCGAAGTAGTTGGCCCAGAGCGTGATCCAGGAGGAGCCGTTGAGCAGACCGAGGCGCTTGCCGATCAGCGCCGGGTCGCCATCGGGCTCCGGGTCTATATGGGCCACTCCTGTGATGCGAAGGTAGTCCTCGAAGAGATGGATGGCGTCGGAGGGTGGAACAAGGTTTTTCATCGTCGTAGTCCTTTCAAAGTCAAGTGAAGCGTGAAAACCGCCGACGAGTGACGATTGACGAGCACCCGGCGCTTGGCCACGAAAGATTGCCCGCTAATCGTTACTCGTCGACTTTGCTCACGTTCCACACTACGCTAGGCTAAGGGTAAGCTATTTTCACGTTTCGGACTGGTGATCTTCACAGGTGACAGCGGCCTCTAACTCTGCTAGAGTGAATCTAGAAACGAACCCGCTCAATGAGGATGCTGCTATGTTTCTATC